>NZ_JANXUQ010000213.1 GCF_025356155.1 Rhodoferax sp.
CCCGATGCGCCGGGCAAGTATTTCTATGTGTGGCTGGACGCGCCGGTTGGCTATCTGGCATCACTGAAAAATCTGCTTACCAAACGCGGTGTGGACTTTGATGCCTACATGGCCAACCCGGACCTGGAGCAATACCACTTCATCGGCAAGGACATCGTCACCTTCCACACACTGTTCTGGCCCGCCATGCTGAAGTTCAGCGGCCGCAAGACACCCAATAATGTGTTTGTGCATGGCTTTTTGACCGTCAACAACGACAAGATGAGCAAGAGCCGTGGCACCGGGCTGAACCCGCTCAAATACCTAAGCCTGGGCATGAACCCGGAGTGGCTGCGGTATTACCTGGCGGCCAAGCTGTCGGCACGCAATGAGGATATTGACTTCAATGCCGATGACTTTATGGCTCGGGTGAACAGTGATTTGATTGGCAAGTATGTGAATATTGCCAGCCGCGCGGCAGGCTTTGTTGCGAAAGTGTTTGAGGGAAGGCTTGGGATGCATGAGATGCAAGCCCTCACGATAATTGCGTACACCGAGCAGGAGATTTTCAATGCTGCCAAGCTCGCACGGCCTGGCTCACATGCAGACGTGACGGAATATGTGCGAAGCCAAAGTGCAGCAATTGAAGCAATGTACGAAGCGCGAGAATTCGGGAAAGCAACAAAGAAAATTATGTTGTTGGCTGATTTGGTGAACACCTTGTACGACGCCTTCAAACCTTGGGAAATGGCAAAAAAGCCGGAAGAAGAGCTGAAGCTCAATATGGTTTGCTCGGCAGTAATTGAATGCTTTAGGCTGCTCACTATCTATCTGAAACCAATATTGCCTAACGTAGCAAACCAAGTTCAGGATTTTTTGAATGTAAATAGCCTTACCTTTGCTGACGCAAAGACAAACTTGCCGGTGGGTCACCGTATCGGGAAGTACCAGCACCTCATGCAACGCGTCACACCCGAGCAGCTCGATGCACTGTTTGAGCCTCCAGCCCTCGCCGAATCTGCACAGCCCGCTCCTGAAACAGTAGCAACCGTGCCCGGTGGCGAGGAAATCGCCCCTACGATCACCATCGACGACTTCGCCAAGATCGACCTGCGCATCGCCAAAATCGTCAACTGCGAAGCGGTCGACGGCTCGACCAAGCTGTTGCGCCTGACGCTGGATGCGGGTGAAGGCCCGGACCCGCAAGGACGTCCCATCCTGCGTAATGTGTTCAGCGGCATCGCCAGCATGTACAAGCCCGAGGATCTCGTGGGCCAGCTCACCGTGCTGGTGGCCAACCTGGCGCCGCGCAAGATGAAATTCGGCATCAGCGAAGGCATGGTCATGGCGGCAAGCCATGGCGACGAAAAAGCCAACCCCGGCATCTATATCCTGAACCCCTGGCCCGGCGCACAACCCGGCATGCGCATCCACTAAGAGCACACCATGGGTCGCCACGCATGCACCAGCCCACACGAACGTCGGGAGTGTGCATGCGGATAACAGAGCGGCAGCGCCCATGAGCTACCGCATTCACTGGTGGGCCGATATCCACCGCAGCGCCCAGACCAACCTGCGCTTGGGCTGCACGCTGTGCGGCATAGCGGGTGCGACCAACGCCGGTGGCTTTCTGGCCGTGGGGCAGTACACGTCGCATATGTCGGGCATTCTGTCGTCGGTGGCGGACCACTTGGTACTGGGCGAGGTCCAACTGGCCATTGCCAGCGTGGCCTTGCTGATGGCGTTCGTACTGGGCTCCATGACCACCGCCTGGATGGTGAACTGGAGCCTGCGTCGCCAAATGCGCAGCGCCTTTGCCCGCCCCCTGCTGGTGGAAGCGGCGCTGCTGCTGCTCTTTGGCATCTTTGGCGCGTCCATCAACTCCTTTGCAAGCCTGTTTGTGCCGCTGACCGTGCTTCTGCTGTGCTTCATCATGGGCCTGCAAAATGCGGTGATCACCAAGGTGTCCCACGCGGAGATTCGCACCACCCATGTCACCGGCCTGCTGACCGACCTGGGCATAGAACTGGGAAAGTTTTTCTATATCAACCGTTCGCAGTTCGGTCAAAAAGTGGTGGCCAACCGGGCCAAGATGCGGATCCATGCGCTGCTGGTGGGTAGTTTCCTTGCCGGCGCCTTGATCGGTGCATATGGCTTCAAGGTCTACGGCTATATATCCACGGTTCCGCTGGCGATCCTGCTCATGGTCGTGACCTGGGGGCCGTTGTTGGACGATGCAAAAAACGGCCGCCTCGTCCAAGGACCGTCTGAGAAGCCATCGGTCGCCACCTTGGTGCCTGGCGGCGACTAAGGCAGGCGCGCCGCCTCCATGATCAAGCGGGTCGCCAGATACAGGCGAGGCTCTATCGCATCGACCAGCACATATTCGCTGTTGGCCGAATGCGCGCCAAACCCGGGCAGACCCAAGCGCTCTATCACCGGCGCCTTGGTTTGCAGTGCGGCGAACGCCGCGTCGGTGCCACCGCCTTCGGCCTGGTCATCAACCACCAGTTCCCGCCCCAGCTCGGCATAGACGCTTTGCGCGACTTTTGCCAGTGCGCGGCTGGCCACTGTCGCTTCCAGCGGCGGGCGGCGGCGCTCAAATACCACCGTTACTTTGGCCTCGGGCAATAACTGCTTTTTGGCGCGCTCACGCACCGTGGACTCGATGCGGTCGTAATCCGCCACCCGCAACACCCGCACGTCAGCCTGCGCCGATGCATGTGCAGGGATGACGTTGCGGTTGGTGCCGGCCTGGGACACCGTCCAGTTGAGCTTGAGGCCCACCTCGGGGACAGACAAATCACGCATCTGCAGAATTTGGTGCGACAGCTCATACAGCGCGTTCACACCGCGCTCGGGTGCGCCACCGGCGTGGGATGCACGACCCTCCACGTCCAAGTAAACCGAGGCAATGCCGCTGGTTGCCAGGGAGACTTTGTCGCTGTCCACGCGCGAGGCCTCAAACGACAGCACCGCATCGTGTTCGCTGCCTGCCTTGGTCAGCATCGCACGCGAGCCGGGTGAGCTGATTTCCTCGTCGCTGTTGACCAGAACGGTCAAGCGGCTGTAGTCGTCAAAGTTCAGCGCCTTGAGCAGGGCCACCACATGCACCACCATGGCCACGCCCTGCTTGTCATCGGCAATGCCCAGGCCGTAGGCGCGATTTCCGTCCAGCCGAAACGGCTGCTGCGCCAACATGCCCTTGGTGTACACCGTGTCCAGGTGTGCGATCAGCAAAATGCTTTTCTTGCCCCGGCCCTTGAAGGTGGCCCGCACCATGCGCCCTATGGCGTCGGGCGTGTCACCCATGCGGTAGGTGCTGGCAGCATCGGGCTCAACAAACTCCAACTCTCCACCCAGTGCGCGCAACTTATCGGCTAGCAAAGCCGTCGCCTGCTGGATGCCCTCGGTATCGCGGCTACCGGTTTCGATGGAAACGAATTCCCTCAAAGTCTCCAACAGGACTGGTTTCTGCGTGGCAGCGGCCCGCAGGATGGCCTGGTCGGGTGCTGGGGCTGCGGACTGCGCAGTGGCGGTGCCCAACAAGATGATAGCGGCCAGGGCGTTGGTCAGCGATGCACGGGATACTGTTGTTGTCACAGGTGTTCTCCTATGGATTGGGCGACGTGGCATTATTGGGGCGGGCTCAGCCCTCTGCCAGTGTGGCTTTCCACACCACGGGTTTACCCGAAATAGGCGTGCGGCCACTGCACTAAAATGCCGTCAAGAGGCCTCCGTGAGGCACAACGAGGTCACCCCATGAGTTTTTTCCGCCGCCCCGATTACAAGTCCGAAACCACGCTGTTCATCGAGCAGTTGAAGAAAGACGAACCTAAGCTGGTGACCGACCAGCGCCGGGGCCTGGCCCTGTTGTGGAACAAGCTGGTAGACCGCGATGCCTGGGTAGGCTACCGCAAAGCTAAAGTCGCGCAAAAGCCCTACGTCTACCAAACCAGCGACAAGGTTTAAGCCAAATCAGGCTCTAGCCCTCGTGCGTATTGCGTAAGCAGCTATTGTTTCAATAGCAAACCCTATGACAAAAGTCTCCGCAGCTGCGGACCGGGCTGACGCTGGACCGGCCGCCTTACCCGCCATGCCGCAGGTGGTCGATCACGTAGCCGTGGCGCGCCTGTATGGCGAGCCGCTGTTTGCGATGCCGCAGGATTTGTACATCCCACCCGACGCGCTGGAGGTCTTTCTGGAGGCCTTTGAAGGCCCGCTGGACTTGCTGCTTTACCTGATTCGCAAGCAGAATTTCAATATTCTGGACATTCCCATGCTCAGCGTGACCAAGCAGTACCTGGTCTATGTGGACCAGATCCGCAAGCGCAACCTGGAGCTGGCGGCCGAATACCTGCTGATGGCGGCCATGCTGATCGAGATCAAGTCGCGCATGCTGCTGCCGCCCAAGAAGGTGGCCTTGGGCGAAGAGGCCGAAGACCCGCGCGCCGAGCTGGTACGCCGCCTGATCGAATACGAGCAGATGAAGCTGGCTGCGGCGCGCCTCAACGCTATCCCCCAGTTTGGCCGCGATTTTTTGAAGGCCGAGATCACGATCGAGCAATCGCTGGTGCCGCGCTTCCCCGATGTGCACGTGGTTGATTTGCAAGAGGCGTGGCGCGACATCCTCAAACGCGCCAGACTGGTCCAGCACCACAAGATCACCCGCGAAGAGCTGTCCGTGCGCGAGCACATGGGCATGGTGCTCAAGCGGCTGCAAGGCCGCCGCTTTGTCGGCTTTGAAGACATTTTTGATCCTGAGAGTGGCGCACCGGTGCTGGTAGTAACCTTTATCGCGCTGCTGGAATTGGCGAAAGAAACCCTGATCGAAATCACCCAGGCAGAGGCTTTTGCGCCTATTTACGTTCGGCTGGCGTATTCGCCCACCTGAGACTTTGCGGGACAGACCGCAGCCGTGCAACGGCAAGCTCTGTCCTCGACTGATTAGAACTGCGGGACAGACCGCAGCCGGGCAACGGCAAGCTCCGACCCTAACCAACCAAAGGCTACGCCACCTGTCGCAATGCGGTTAGTATTCGCCCGATCCAGCCCAACACTCCGTTACCGGAACTCTGCTCATGACACAACCCACCGATAACAACTCAGCCGCGCTGCACGCCACCCCCTACGGTACGCTGCCCCCGGCGTCCCCCATGCCCAGCCGCAAGCCCATCAGCCTGCCGCGCATTCTGGAGATGCGCACCCGGGGCGAAAAGATCACGATGATCACCGCCTACGACGCCACCTTTGCGGCTGTGGCCGATGCCGCTGGCATCGACAGCATCCTGGTGGGGGATTCGCTGGGCATGGTCTGCCAGGGCCTGCACACCACGGTGGGCGTGTCGCTGGAGCACATGCGCTACCACACCGAGATGGTGTCGCGCGGCCTGCGCCGGGCCCAGGCCACGGCATGGTTGATCGGGGACCTGCCATTCGGCTCCTACCAGGAGTCCAAAGAGCAAGCCATCCGTAGCGCTGGCGTCATGATGCAAGCCGGCGCCCACATGGTCAAACTGGAAGGCGGCGGCTGGACGACGGAGACCGTGCGCTTCTTGGTCGAGCGCGGCATTCCCGTCTGCGCGCATTTGGGGCTGACACCCCAAACCGTGCACTCGCTAGGCGGCTACCGCGTGCAGGGCAAGACCCAGGTCAGCGCCGAGTTGTTGAAGCGCCAGGCGCATGAGCTGCAAGACGCTGGCGCCAGCATGCTGGTCCTGGAGATGGTGCCAGCCCCCTTATCCATGGAACTCACCGACGAACTGGTGCATTGCGCCACGATCGGCATTGGCGCAGGCAAGGGCACGGCAGGCCAGGTGCTGGTCATGCACGACATGCTGGGCCTGAACCTGGGCAAGAACCCCAAATTCGTACGCAACTTCATGGACGACGCCAGCAGCATACGCGGCGCATTTGAAGCCTATATTGCCGCCGTCAAGAACGGTAGTTTCCCCGACGACAGCCTGCACGCCTGGTAAGTAATGGCCATGAAACTCGTCCACACTCTCACCGACTTGCGCGACCACCTGAGCGCGTTCCGCCACCCGGCTGTGGTGCCCACCATGGGCAACCTGCACGCCGGCCACCTCGCGCTGGTGCGCCAGGCCAAGCCACTGGGCGACATCACGGTGTCCACCATTTTCGTAAACCGGCTGCAGTTTGCACCGCACGAAGACTTTGACACCTACCCGCGCACGCTGGACGCCGATTGCCAGCAGTTAGAGGCCGCGGGCTGCGATCTGGTGTTTGCGCCCAAAGAGGCGGAGATGTACCCGCAACCCCAAACATTCAAGGTGCACCCGCCCGGCGAGCTAGCCGACATTCTGGAAGGCCACTTCCGCCCCGGTTTTTTCATTGGCGTCTGCACCGTGGTGCTCAAGCTGCTATCCTGCACACAAGCGCGCACGGCGCTGTTTGGCAAGAAGGACTATCAGCAGTTGATGGTCATCCGCAATATGGTCAAGCAGTTTGCAATGCCGGTGAATATCATCGGCGGCGAAACCCAGCGCAGCGAAGACGGCTTGGCCCTGTCATCGCGCAACGGCTACCTGAGCCCGGCCGAGCGCCAGCAAGCCGTGCAACTGTCCGCCACGCTGAAGACGGTGGCCGAAGCGCTGCGCGCCAACACGGCGCTGGAAGCTGCCGGCATCAGCCGCCTGGAGTCACAGGCCGTGCAAAGCCTGAGCACACTGGGCTGGCGCCCCGATTACGTAGCCGTGCGGCGCCAGGCGGATTTGCAGAGTGCGCAGGCTGGGGATGCGATGGTGGTGCTGGCGGCGGCGCGACTGGGGGCTACCCGCCTGATTGACAACCTGGAAGTGTGAGGGGGGATTTGCGGCAGACATCCTGCGCATAGTTGCTATTATTTATGTAGCTACAAACGACCATTCCACGAGGGCTAGCAGCTAGTTTTGCTTACACGACTGAGCCTCAAAAATACTTGAATTGGGTATTTTTGACACCGTTTGAGTGAAATTCATTTAACGAACGGCTGGAATTTCATTAACTTTTTTACTGCCGACACGGATATCCATCAACTGCCGCAGATTAGACGTTCAAAGAGTGGCTGATTGTTGAACAAGAAGAGATACAGCGCGGGCACAATGAAGGCGATGCCTATTCGCAGAAAGCCGCGCTGCGCACTTTGCCCTGTTCGACGGAGAAACAACAATCTGATCGCACCCGCAAAGGTGATGGCGAAGCAAGGCATGCCTACCAACAACATGACCCACGCCACGCCCTCGTGAAAGCTGCACGATCCACTCGGCCCTGCGACGCCCCTCACCGAAACGATCGCTGCAAATGCAGGCACAGCAGTTAAAAGTTCATCTAAGAAGAAGGTTGCTGTGCCAGGTATCTTCATTTGAAAAAAATAAAGGTTCAGGGCAAATGCGACCTACAAAAACCGATCCAGTATCTTGCGGCTGCGCACATCCAGCGCCAGATGGTCCTTGATCAAGAACTGGATGCCATGCGAATCCGCAATCAGCAGGCATCCGTCGGCACCGACACGGCGAATGTCTTCGTCACCGCGCAGCACAAACTCGGTGTCACCACGGTCGGTCTCCACCTTCCACGTGCACGGGGTTGAGAAGCTGGTCACCGACACAATGGCGTTGATGACGGGCATGAACTCACGGGTTCCCAGCTCCGTGCGGATCAGCGTCTGCGCGGGTTCGGCCACCGCGCTCAATTGCTCGATCCAGGCCACTTCGTGGCCATCGGTATCCACCATGGAGATGCCGATTTCCGGTGACTGGATCGGGAAGGCACGCACCGGCACCACGCCTTCAAACCGCTCGTTCTGTGCAGTGATCAGGATCAGCTTGCCAAAGGCGTCGCGCTGCAGCGTCCAGCCGCCGGTGTTCACAATGCTTTGCTCGTTCATTTCTCGGGTGCGTCCATGTCAACGTCCATATTGCGGGCCTGCGCCTGGTACAAATTGAAGTAGGCGCCCTCGGCCGCCATCAGCACATCGTGCGAGCCCTCCTCCACAACACGGCCACGGTCCAACACCACCAAGCGGTCGGCCCGGTGCAGCGTGGATAAGCGGTGCGCGATGGCAATCGTGGTGCGGCCCTTCACCAGATTTTCCAGCGCCTTCTGGATTTCTTTTTCGGTCTCGGAGTCGACCGATGATGTGGCTTCGTCCAGGATCAGGATGCGTGGGTCGATCAGCAAGGCGCGTGCAATGGAGATGCGCTGGCGCTCACCACCCGACAGGCCCTGCCCGCGCTCGCCGACCATGGAGTCATAACCCTGTGGCAAGCGCAAGATGAACTCGTGCGCATGGGCCGCGCGGGCTGCGGCGATGATCTCGGCACGTGTGGCATGCGGTTTGCCGTACGCAATATTTTCGGCAATCGTGCCGAAGAATAAAAAGGGCTCTTGCAAGACCAGGCCAATGTTCTGGCGGTAGTCGGATATCGCATACGAGCGGATGTCCACCCCATCGACCAGGATCGCCCCTTCGGACACGTCATAGAAACGGCAGATCAGGTTGACCAGTGTGCTCTTGCCCGAGCCGCTGTGGCCCACCAGACCGATCATTTCACCGGGTGCAATGTTCAGGTTGATACCGCGGTTCACCTCACGGTTGCCATACCGAAAGCCCACACCGCGCACTTCGATGCGACCTTGCACCTTGCCCATGGGCACGGGTTGTGCAGGCTCCGGCACGCTGGAGACGTGGTCCAGGATGTCAAAAATGCGCTTGGCGGCAGATGCCGATTTTTGGGTGACCGACACGATGCGGCTCATCGAATCCAGCCGGCCATAAAAGCGGCTGATGTAGGCAATGGCCATCAGCAGCATACCGACGGTGATCTTGCCGTTGGATACTTGCCAGATGCCAAAGGCCCACACCACCAGCAAGCCCACTTCGGTCAGTAGCGACACGCTGGGCGAGAACAATGACCAGATCTTGTTGATGCGGTCGTTGACCAGCAGGTTGTGGTGGTTGGCTTCGCGAAAGCGCCTGGCCTCGCGCTGTTCCTGCGCAAAGGCCTTGACGACGCGGATGCCGGGTATGGTGTCAGCCAGTACATTGGTCACCTCGCCCCACACGCGGTCGATCTTCTCAAAGCCGGTGCGCAGGCGGTAGCGCACGAAATGGATCATCCAGCCGATAAAGGGCAAGGGCACCAGCGTGATCAGCGCCAAGTACGGGTCCATCGTGAACAGGATGACGGCGGTCATGACAATCATGACTACGTCACTGGCAAAGTCGGTCAGATGCAGCGACAGGTAGACGGCAATGCGGTCACTCTCACTGCCGACGCGCGACAACAAGTCACCGGTACGTTTGCCGCCAAAATATTCCAGGGATAGGCGCAGCAAATGCTCGTATGTGGTGGTGCGCAAATCGGCCGCGATGCGTTCGGACACCAGGGCCAGCACATAGGTTTTACCCCAACTCAACACCCAGGCCAGCAAACCCGCGCCTAGCAAGGCGAACAGGTACATCGCGATAACGCTGGGTGGAACGGTCTGCCCGTTTTGCAAAGGAATCAGTACCTTGTCTACCAGGGGCGCGGTCAGGTAGGGTGGTACCTGGTGGGCGGCGGTGCCCAGCAGCATCAGCGCAAAGCCGAGCGCCAATTGGCCTTTATAGGGCTTGGCAAAGCGCCACAGGCGAAACAGCGTCCAAGTGGAGGGGGGCGTATGGACCACCTTGGTGCAGATGGGGCACTCTTCTTGGTCTGGCTCCAGCGGGGCCTTGCAGCTGGGGCACCCATTGCGCAGCGCCTGCACCAGCGGCTTACCGCTGACATGGCTCTCCAACTGGGCCTGGAACTGGTTGACCAAGCGGATAGCGTGCAGGTTTTGCGCCAATGTAAAGCGCCAAGTGGCCAGCAGGCCATTGGTATCCACCAGGTTCAGGTGGCCGACGCCCGCATGGTCGTGGTGGCGCAGTTCCAGCCCCTTGTGAAAAGACCATTCTTGCCACCGGTTATCTCGGCCCGCACGGCTGAGGATGCGTTCGTTTGTGATCACCACCAGGCTGGCCACAAATTTCAGCTGGGCGTCGAGGTCAACCTCCAGCGCGGCCAGCACGTTCTCTTGGGGTCGGAGCTGCGATTGCATGGCCTCACGCGAACGGGCGGATATGTCACCCAGCAGGGGGCTCGCGGCGATAACGTCAGGGGTCATGGGATACGGCAGAAATTCTTTTCACTTTGGACCGGGAGCGGGGTGCAAACAGATTGCAGCAGGCTCCATACTTTACGATACTCAGTTTGGAGCATCCTCACCCAGCCGCCTAGGGGGCTTGGGTGAGCAAAATATACAACGCGGTCAGCGCCACAACGGTGGACTGCCACCCTGAAAAGCAGCCATGACGGACCAGAAAAAGATAGTGATTCTCCGGGTAACACACTTGCGTGGCCCCAATATTTGGACCTACCGGCCGGTGATTGAAGCCTGGGTCGACATCGGATCGTTAGAGGATTTCCCGTCCAACACCATTGACGGGTTTTACGATCGACTGACAGGCTTTCTACCCAGCCTGGTAGAGCACCACTGCAGCCCCGGCGTGCGCGGGGGCTTTTTGCAACGCGTCAAAGAAGGCACTTATGCCGCCCACATCGTGGAACACGTGACGCTGGAACTCCAAAACCTGGCAGGCATGCGCACCGGTTTTGGCAAGGCCCGGCAAACCTCGCAGCGCGGCATCTACAAAATCGCTTTCCGCACCCGGCAGGAGCAAGTGGGGCGCGACGCCCTGGTGGCAGCCCGTGATCTGGTTGAAGCCGCTATCAACAACACGCCCTACGATGTGGCAGCAGTCGTCAGCGAATTGCATGAAAAGGTCGACGATTTGTGCCTAGGGCCCAGCACTGCGCACATTGTGGACGCGGCCACTGAGCGGCGTATTCCATCGATCCGCCTGACCGAAGGCAATCTGGTGCAACTGGGCTATGGCATCAACCAGCGCCGCATCTGGACTGCGGAGACCGACCAGACCAGTGCCATTGCCGAAGAAATTGCCAGTGACAAAGATCTGACCAAGGCCCTGCTCAAATCCTGCGGTGTGCCCGTACCCGAAGGCCAATTGGTGCGCAGCGCCGAGCAAGCCTGGGAAGCCGCGCAAGACATTGGTGTGCCAGTGGTGCTCAAGCCATATGACGGCAACCATGGGCGCGGAGTCTCGCTAAACCTGGTCACGCAAGCGGATGTAGAGGCCGCCTATGCACTGGCCCACCGCAAGGGGGGTGGTAGCAGCGTCATCGTCGAAAAGTTCATCCCCGGCAACGAACACCGCATGTTGGTGGTGGGCAAAAAAGTGGTTGCCGCAGCGCGGGGCGAAGCGATATGGGTGGTGGGAGATGGCGTCTCCAATATCGACCAGTTGACCGATGCCCAGATCAACTCCGACCCGCGGCGCGGCAGCGGAGAAGACTTCCCGTTGAACGCGATGATGCCCAGCAAGTCTGGCGAAATCATTCTCGAACTGGAACGTGCGGGTCTGACGCCAGAGTCCATCCCGCCCAAAGACCAGAGGGTGCTAATCCAGCGCAATGGCAATGTCGCCTTTGACGTGACCGATGCTTTGCACCCCAGCGTGGCTGCCGCTGCGGCACTGGCCGCACGTGTGGTCGGGCTGGATATTGCAGGGGTCGACATGGTGCTGGAAGACGTGTCCAAGCCCATGCAGTCGCAGCGCGCAGCCGTCATTGAGGTAAATGCCAGCCCCGGCCTGCTGGCCCACATCCGGCCAGCAGAAGGGTCCGGTCGCCCTGTTGGCAAGGCCATCATTGAACATCTGTTTGGGATGGACCGCGACGGGCGCATCCCCATCGTTGGCATCACCGGTACCCAAAAAACCGGCCGCATCGCGCGCATGGTGGCGTGGCTGGCCCATATCAGTGGCAAACATATAGGCCTGGCCTGCAGTGAAGGCTTGTACCTGGACGGCCGCCAAGTGGAAGCCAAGGATTGCGCCCATTGGGAGGCCGGTCAGCGCCTGCTCATCAACCGCTCGGTACAAGCGGCAGTGTTTGAGAATGGCAGCCAGACCATATTGGCCGAAGGGCTGGCCTATGACAAATGCACCGTGGGTGTGGTCACCGATGTGAGCTGGAATGAATCGCTGGTGCCGTTTGACATTCTGGATGCCGAGCAGGCCTACAAGGTTGCACGCACCCAGGTCGATGTGATATTGCCCACCGGTACCGCCGTGCTGAATGCAGCTGACCCTCAAGTGGTTGAGATGGCCGAGCTGTGTGACGGCAAAGTCATTTTTTACGGCATGGACGCGAGCAGCGCTGTTTTGTCCAAGCACCGGGACGCAGGCGAGCGTGTGGTGTTTGTGCGCGACGACCAGATCGTGCTGGCCCAGGGCGCACAAGATGTAGCGCTGCTGCCGCTGGCCTCACTCAAGCCGGCCAAGGCCTCGCAGCCAGAGATGGTGATGGCAGCTGTGGCGGCAGCATGGGCCCTGAATATTCCGCCCGAGTTGATCGGCGCAGGCCTGCGGACCTTTGAGTCCAACCCCAAGAAAACACCGTATTGATAACTTTGCGGGACAGACCTTCAGCTCTGTCCTCAACTGATTAGGACGATCATGGAAGTCACCCGTATCCGAGCCCTGCGTGGACCCAATTTGTGGAGCCACCATACTGCCATACAGTCCATCGTTTCCTGCAGTCACCTGGAGCGTGCCATCGGCAAGATCGATGGTTTTGAGACACGGCTGCGTGCCCGTTTTCCAGAGATCAGCCCGTTCCAACCCACTGGCCATGACGACTCCATTCCCATGGTCCATGTACTGGAGCTGGCGGCGCTGGGTCTGCAGGCGCAAGCCGGTTGCCCGGTGACTTTTAGCTGCACCACGCCGACGGTCGATGCAGATGTGTACCAGTTGGTGGTGGAATACAGCGAAGAAGCCGTTGGACGACTGGCCATGGATCTGGCCCAAGCCCTGTGCCAATCGGCGCTGGATGACACGCCGTTTGACCTGGCCAACGCACTGACCCAGTTGCGCGACCTGGATGAAGATGTGCGCCTGGGGCCTAGCACCGGTTGCATTGTGGACGCCGCGGTGGCCAGAGGCATTCCCTTTAGCCGCATGACCGAAGGCAGCATGGTGCGCTTTGGCTGGGGCAGCAAGCAACGCCGCATCCAGGCGGCAGAGATGGACGTGACGAGTGCCATCTCGGAGGCCATTGCGCAGGACAAAGATCTGACCAAGAAACTGCTGGCCGCTGCCGGCGTTCCTGTGCCGGCAGGCCGTGGGGTGACCGATGTCGAAGATGCCTGGATGGCCGCTTGCGAAATCGGCCTGCCGGTCGTCGTGAAGCCGAAGGACGGGAACCAGGGCAAGGGCGTCACGGTCAACATCACGACCAAAGAACATCTGGTCAAGGCCTACGCGACCGCCGCCGAATTCCGCGACGACATCCTGGTCGAGCGCTATATGCCGGGCAACGATTTTCGTTTGCTGGTGGTTGGCGACAAGCTTGTGGCCGCGGCGCGGCGTGATCCACCCAAGGTAGTGGGCGACGGCGTGCATACGATTACCGAGCTGGTACACCAGGTCAACCTGGATCCTCGGCGCGGCTCAGGCCACTCAACATCACTCACCAAAATCCGCTTTGACGATATTGCCCACGCCTGCCTGGCCGGCCAAGGCTTTACAGCCGATGCCATTCCCGCCAAGGGCCAGCGCGTCAACCTGCGCAACAACGCCAACCTGTCCACGGGCGGCTCTGCTACCGATGTGACGGATGACGTGCACCCCGAGGTGGCTGCCCGCGCGGTGGCTGCGGCCCATATGGTGGGGTTGGACATTTGTGGTGTGGACCTGGTGTGCGACAGCATCTTGCGGCCCATCGAAGAACTGGGAGGCGGCATCGTCGAGGTCAATGCCGCACCGGGCCTGCGCATGCACCTGAGCCCCTCTTTTGGCAAGGGCCGGGCGGTTGGTGAGGCCATCATCTCCAGCATGTTCAAGAACGGGCAAAACGGACGCATTCCGATTGTTGCGGTGACCGGCACCAACGGCAAAACCACCACCGTTCGCTTGATCTCGCACCTGCTGACGCAAAACGGTTTGTGCGTGGGCATGACCAACACCGATGGCGTCTATGTCGGCGGTGAATGTATTGACACAGGAGATTGCAGCGGTCCCAAGAGCGCCCGCAGCGTGCTGCTGCACCCCGACGTGGATGCCGCCGTACTGGAAACGGCGCGAGGTGGCGTGTTGCGCGAGGGCCTGGCCTTCGACCGCTGCGATGTGGCCGTGGTAACGAATGTGGGCAGCGGCGACCACCTGGGTCTGAATTACATCACCACCGTGCAAGACTTGGCGGTGCTCAAGCGGGTGATCGTGCAAAACGTGTCGCCCAGCGGCGTGGCGGTGTTGAATGCCACCGACCCCATCGTTTCCGCCATGGCCAGCAAGTGCCGCGGGTCGGTGACATTTTTTGCAGTGGACAAATTCCACCCTGTGATGGCTACGCACAAGGCCCAGGGCCAGGCCGTGGTTTATGTCGAAAACGGCCATCTGGTGGCGAGCAAAGGCGATTTCCAGCAGACTATCGCACTGGCCTCCATTCCCGTCACCATGGGCGGCTTGATCCCGTTCCAGGTTGAAAACGTGATGGCCTCGGTAGCCGCCGCGTGGGCATTGGGGTTGGACTGGGACACGATTCGCACGGGATTGTCCAACTTCTCCAACGACACCCACAACGCACAGGGTCGCTTCAACTTCTTCAAATACCGCGGCGCCACGGTGATTGCCGACTATGGCCACAACCCCGACGCAATGATTGCGCTGGTGCAGGCGGTACAAGCAATGCCAGCGTCCCGCCGATCGGTCGTCATCAGCGGAGCCGGTGACCGGCGCGACCAGGACATTCGCCAGCAAACCGAGATTCTGGGGGACGCCTTTGATGAAGTCATCCTGTACGAAGACCAATGCCAGCGTGGTCGGCGCGACGGTGAAGTGATTGCCCTGTTGCGCCAGGGCTTGGCGCACGCGCGTCGCACCACGCAAACATCAGAAATCAAGGGTGAGTTTTTGGCCATCGACACCGCCATGGACAAACTGGCGCCGGGTGACCTCTGCTTGATTCTGGTGGACCAGGTGGAAGAGGCCTTGGCACACATCGCTTCTAAGGTTCAGAAGGGCTGAAGCCGTTACTAAACTCCTTCTGCGGTAGGGCCGCGCCCCATCAAGGTGGCCACCGCCTGGGCAGGTTGCAGGCGACCATCCAACAAATCCACGACACACTGGGCAATCGGCATGTCTATGCCCAGGGTGGCTGCCCGTTGAACCACGGTGCGCGCGCTGTACACGCCTTCTGCCACATGGCCTAGTGATTGGATCGCCTGCTGCAGTGATTGCCCTTGGGCCAGCGCCTGGCCGACACGCCGGTTGCGTGACAAGTCGCCAGTAGCAGTCAGCACCAGATCGCCGAGCCCACTGAGGCCCATAAAAGTCTCGGCCTTGGCGCCGAGCGCCAGACCCAGGCGGGTCATTTCAGCCAATCCTCGTGTCACCAGTGCTGCTCGGGCATTCAGCCCCAGTTGCAAGCCATCACACAGACCTGTGGCAATCGCCAAAACATTCTTAACGGCGCCACCCGCTTCGACGCCCACGACATCGTCATTGGCATAGACCCGTAACGTGGAGCTATGGAAAGCGGATACCAAGGCGTCGCGCACAGAGGCATCGGCACTTGCCGCGACCAAAGCCGTGGGCTTGCCCAGCGCCACCTCTTGCGCAAAGCTGGGGCCGCTCAGCACACCGGCACGCAGACCGGGTGCAACCTGGGTTTGGATCTCATGCCCCATTAACCCGGGCGCGAAACCTATGCCGACCTCAAAACCTTTGCACAACCAAGCCACGGCAGCGCTACTGCCGCGCAGTTGCGCCAGCAAGCCGCGCAGACCCGCCATAGGCGGCGCAAGGATCACTAAATCAGTGGATTGCAAAGTTGCAAGCAGCTCCGTCAAAGCCTGGTTGCTGATCTGCAAACCGGATGGCAGCACCACGCCCGGCAGGTAGCGGAGGTTTTCACGGGCTTGTTGCATAGCGTGTAACTGGGCGGCATCGCGCACCCAGAGCGTTACGGCATGCTGGGCCTGGACACTGCGGCTGGCGTTAACGGCCAACGCAGTACCCCAGGCACCACCCCCAATTACTATTATTTTCATAGCGCCATCCGTAATGGATACGAGGGCTAGCGGGCAATTTCGCCCAAGCGTTTACTGTGGCAGCGTGCTGACGGGCGCGTTGGCAACCGCGGCGACCTGAGCCTGTTGCTGCTGTTCGTACATGGCCTGGAAGTTGATTTCGG
>NZ_JANXUQ010000236.1 GCF_025356155.1 Rhodoferax sp.
CACACCCAGGCTAACCATAACCAGCCCCGCAGGCCACAACCAGCGCCCCCACGACGCGGTGACCCTGCACACCAACAGCATCACCGCCATGCCATGCAACACGCCAAAATAAATCCAACTATTGGGAAACATCAGCGCCGAGCCCAGGCTGACGGCTACGGCACAGGCCGCAATTTGCAACCAGCGCCGCCAGAACCGGCTCCAGGTCTGCCCCGCGTGCACGGCCACTGCTTGGCCGAATCCGGCGCACAACAGAAACAGGCTCAGGATGCAGGTGCGTTGCACCGTCCACAGCGGATTGCTATAAAAATTCTCGTGGATAAAGCCGAAGTGGTTGAGGTCAAACGCGAAGTGGAAACACGTCATCCACAATACGGCAGTGCCGCGCAGGGCATCCAGGGCGCCATGCCTTGCAGCCACTGTCGATGGTCGCGCCCGCGCCACCATCACTTGCTCAAGGGCGGCAATTCCAGTGTCACTTGCCCCGGGCCATCCACCGCAGGTGCCAACACTGCGCGTCGGCCGACAACCGACTGCAACACCAGGTTGGTGTCCACCGTGGCACCCACGCGGTAGGGCTTGGCGGCCTTGCCATCGATGGCAATCAGCGCCGCTCCACCCTGCTGCCTATCGGCCAGCACACCAACCAGTACATAGGAGGTGCTTGGCGCAACGGGCACACCCGCTGGGGCCACCACGCCACCACCGCCGAGAGCTCGGGCCAGCGCCTGCGGATCCAGCGCGGAATACCCGGCGGCGGAAGCCGCAGTCGATACACTGTTAGCGTGTGTGCTTTTGAGCACCCAATAGGCGGCGCTGAGCGCAGCCAAGGCGGCCAGCCCCAAGGTCGCCAGCCGAATCCCCCACACCTGAAAAGCGTTTGTTTGCATTGCACGATTATGATTGACCCGACCATGAACCAACAAGCCAACAACCCATCCCCATCCGCGCGGCCCGCCGGCTGGCGTAAACGACACACCGGCTTCACCCTCATCGAGCTGATGGTGGTGCTGGTGATCATCGGCGTGCTGGCCGCGCTGATCGTGCCCAATGTGCTGGACCGTGCCGATGACGCACGCTCCACCGCCGCCAAGACCGACGTCAACAACCTGATGGGCGCACTCAAGCTTTACAAGCTGGACAACCAGCGCTACCCCACCGCTGCCCAGGGCCTACAGGCGCTGGTGACCAAACCCGCAGATGGCCCCATCCCCACCAACTGGAAACACTACCTGGACAAGCTGCCCAACGACCCATGGGGCCGCCCCTACCAATACCTGAACCCCGGCGTGCGGGCTGAGGTGGACGTGCTGTCCTTCGGCGCAGACGGTCAACCCGGCGGCGAAGGCAAGAATGCGGACATCGGTAGCTGGGACTAGAGCTGACCCCCACGCTCCGCCGCTGCGCGGGTCGCTGCCCCCCGAGGGGGCGCGTTTTGCCTTGGGGCGGCCCGGCGGCAAAACCAGGCCCCCGCGGCAACCGGCTTCGTTCGGGTTCACGCTACTGGAGCTGATGGTCGTCGTGGCCATCATGGCGCTGGCAACCGCTGGCGTGAGTTTGGCGATGCGGGATTCGTCCCAAACCCAGTTGGAACGTGATGCCCAGCGTCTGGCGGCCTTGTTGGAGTCGGCGCGGGCCGTGTCGCGCCTGACCGCCAACACCGTGGTCTGGCGCGCAACACCCAATGGCTTTGTGTTCGAGGGCACACCCACCGCAGTCCAACCCACCAACTGGCTGGGCTCCGACGTCGTCACGACCAACACCGCCGCCGTGGTGTTGGGCCCAGAACCCATCATCGGGCCCCAAAGAATACGATTGGCATCTATATCGCAACCTGGGCGTAGCGTGAGCGTTACCACGGATGGCGTGCGGCCGTTTAAAGTGGTCGCCGATGCCGATGCGGCCCCGAGCACCCCATGATCCTGCATGCCACATCGCGGCGCGTCAACCGCGGCTTCACGTTGATCGAAGTCCTGGTCGCACTCGGCATTGTGGCCATTGCGCTGGCCGCGGGCGTGCGGTCCACCGGCGCGCTGACCCGCAACGCCGAGCGCCAGTCCGACCTGCTGCTGGCCCAACTGTGCGCCGAAAACACCCTGGTGGCTGTGCGCTTGTCCAAACAAATGCCCGCCGTGGGCGACAACACTACCGCTTGCGAGCAGGTGGGACGCAGTCTGGCTGTCACGCTGTCCGTGCGGCCTACGCCCAACCCCAATTTTTTACGGGTCGAAGCGCATGTAGCGGAACGTGAATCCCCTCTTTTGACGTTGTCTACGGTAGTGGGACGCTATTGAGATGATGGCCCCCACGCTTGTCGCTACGCGCACTGCGCTGCCCCCCGACGGGGCTAAATTCCCTTTGGGCGGACCGGCGCGGATTTTTAAACCTGCGCGTCTTCGCGGCTTCACACTGATCGAACTGCTAGTCGCCATCGGCATCCTCGCACTGATGGCGGGCTTGAGCTGGCGTGGGCTGGACGGTATGTCCCGTGCGCAAACGCAGTTGCAACAGCGGGCCGATACCGTGCTCACCTTGCAAGCCGGCCTGTCGCAATGGGCGGCCGATCTAGACGCCATGGTCCAGTTGCCCAATACCCCGTCGCTGGATTGGGACGGTCGCGCCCTGCGCATCACCCGGCGCAGCACAGCAGCCCCGGGCGACGGCTTATTGGTTGTGGCCTGGACCCGGCGTGCGATAGACGGGGCGGGCCAGTGGCTGCGCTGGCAGTCCCCGCCCGTACAGACCCGCGGCGATCTGCAGGCCACCTGGACCCGTGCCGCCCAGTGGGCGCAAAACGCCAGTGAAGAAGACAAGAAGCTGGAAGTGCGTGTTGCCGCTTTGGAGCAATGGAAGGTGTTTTATTACCGCGCCGACGCCTGGACCAACCCGCTGTCCAGCGACAGCGCCGCAGTACCGCCACCGCCCACGCCTGCCGCCAGCGCCGCAGCGCCCGCAGAAGCCGTGTTGCCCGATGGCGTGCGGCTGGTGCTGACGCTGCCCCCCAACGACGCCTTTGTCGGCACACTGACTCGCGACTGGGCACGTCCCAATCTGGGCGGCGGCAAACCATGAGGACCCGCCACAATACCGGTGCGGCGCTGCTGGCGGCCATGCTGACGGTTGCCCTGGTCGCCAGCATGGCAGCCGCCGCGCTATGGCAACAGTGGCGTAGCGTCGAGGTGGAAACGGCTGAGCGTGCCCGCGTGCAGTCGCTATGGGTGCTGACCGGGGCGCTGGACTGGGCACGACTCATCCTGCGCGAAGACGCCCGCTCGGGCGGCGCCGACCACCTGGGCGAGCCCTGGGCCGTGCCGCTGGAAGAAGCCCGCCTGTCCACCTTTTTGGCCGCCGAAAAGGGCGTGGTGGTCGACAACACGGACGCGGCCAACCAGGCCTTTTTGTCCGGCTACATCACCGATCTGCAAGGCCGCATGAACGTGCTCAATCTGGTCGAGAACGGCAAACCGTCCGAGCCCTCGGTGCGCGCCTTTGCCAAACTGTTTGAAAAACTGGGCCTGCCCCGCACCGAACTGGCCGCGTTGATCGAGAACCTGCGTTTTGCACAAGACACCAACCCAGACAACGGCTCCTCCCGCATGGCGCCGCTGATGCCGCAACGCGTGGGGCAACTGGCGTGGTTGGGCTTGTCACCACGCAGCTTGGCGATTCTGCGCCCCTTCATCACGCTGCTGCCCACCCGCACCCCGGTCAACCTCAACACCGCCAGCGCGCCGGTGCTGTTCGCGGTGATCCCCGGGCTGGATATGGCG
>NZ_JANXUQ010000257.1 GCF_025356155.1 Rhodoferax sp.
AAGCGAGGCCATGGCTGACAACCCGGTGCGCCCCCATTCCCACAACCTGGCCGAGTTTGCCCTACACGGAGCCAAATATGCCTTCCCCGGTGTGCGGTTACCACTGGTAGTGGGCGTGCCTACCAGCCATAGTGCACCTGCTTTTGCAGGGGTGTTTGCGCCAGGCAGCACCGACTTTGTTTGGCCGCACCCCAATGGCTCGGTGCGCGGCGTGGGTGTAGAGCCGCTGCACCCGTCTGTGCCCTTTGCGGCCATGCAGGATGCCAAGCTGTACGAAATGCTGGCCTTGTTTGACGCACTGCGGGTGGGAAAAGCGCGCGAGCGCGGCATGGCACTGGAGCGGCTGCAAGCGCTGATTGACCCAAATGCACCCAAAAAGGTGAAGGGCCCCATGTATGGCTAATCCGAATTTAGCCATGTTGATTGCCATGGCGCAGGCGATGGGGCCGCTGTGTGAACAGGTCGTGTTCGTCGGCGGGTGCGCCACTGGCTTGCTAGTGGACGATGCGGAATTGATGGATGTGCGTCCCACAGAAGATGTGGACGCGATTGTGGAGGTCGCTTCGTTAGTGGCTTACCACCGCGTGGCAGATGAGTTGATGGACCGTGGCTTCAAGCAGACCATGGCCGACAACACGCCGCCGTTTCGCTGGTACTGGAACCGCATGCAGCTGGATTTGGTGCCATTGGACGAAAAGGTGATGGGCTTCGCCAACCGGTGGTACCGGGTGGGCTTTGATGCGGCCCTTGCGGTGGAACTGGCTGGTGGTTTGAAATTGCGACACTTGTCGGCACCGCACTTTTTGGCGACCAAATTCGAAGCATTCAAAGACCGTGGTAACAATGACGTGTACCTGAGCCATGACCTCGAAGACATCATGACGGTGATGGAGGGGCGATCCACCGTGGCGCGAGAGATGGCCGCTGCGCATGAGGCCGTCCGAAAGCACGTTGGCCTGTCGGTGGAAGCTCTGCTTCACATGCCTACATTTATCAATGCACTACCGGGCCTGCTGAGCGACCCGGAGAAAGAACAAGCCGTCAAAGCCCGGCTGACCCAGATTGCAAAATTGAAAGGCTTATGAACACCACCACCAATTCCCTCGTCCAGAAGCTCTGGAACTACTGCAACGTGCTGCGCGACGACGGCATGAGCTATGGCGACTACGTGGAGCAGCTCACCTACCTGCTGTTCCTCAAGATGGCAGACGAGCGCAGCGCGCCGCCCTACAACCAGCCCAGCATCGTGCCCGCCGCTTATGCTTGGCCCACGCTGCTGGCCAAAGATGGCGACGAGCTGTTTGACCACTACCGCCACGCGCTGGAAAAGCTGGGCCAAGAGAGGGGCACGCTGGGCTTGATCTTCGGCAAGGCGCAAAACAAGTTTCAAGACCCGGCCAAACTGCGCCGCGTGATTGTCGATTTGATCGACGCCGAAACCTGGACCATTCTGGGGGCGGATGTGAAGGGCGACGCCTACGAAGGCCTGCTGGAAAAGAACGCGCAAGACACCAAGAGCGGCGCAGGCCAATATTTCACGCCGCGTGCGCTGATCCAGGCCATGGTGGACTGCATTGCCCCGCAGCCCGGCGAGCGCATTACCGACCCCGCGTGCGGCACCGGTGGCTTTTTGTTCACCGCGCACAACTACATCACCAACCACAACAAAAGCCTGACTCGCGAGCAGCTCAAGCATTTAAAAGAGAAAGCCTTCACCGGCTACGAGCTGGTGCAAGCCACGGCCCGCGTGTGCGCCATGAACATGATGCTGCACGGCATTGGCTCCGAAAAACAGGTGCCCGTGATAGTGGGCGACGCACTAGCAGCCGACCCCGGCGAGCGCTATGAGGTGGTGCTGGCCAACCCGCCCTTTGGCAAGAAGAGTAGCACCGTCATCGTGGGCGAAGACGGCCGCACCAGCACCGAGAAAGACACCATCGAGCGCGACGACTTCTGGGCTACCACCAGCAACAAGCAGCTCAACTTTGTGCAGCACATCAAGACCCTGCTGGCCACCCATGGCCGCGCGGCGGTGGTGTTGCCCGACAACGTGTTGTTTGAAGGCGGCGCGGGAGAGACCATCCGCAAAAAACTGCTGCACGAGTGTGATGTGCATACGCTACTGCGCCTGCCCACCGGCCTGTTCTACGCCCAGGGCGTGAAGGCCAACGTGGTGTTCTTTGAGAAGAAGGGCGCCAGCGAAACGCCGTGGACCAAGAAGTTGTGGATCTACGACCTGCGCACCAACAAACACTTCACGCTGAAGACCAACCCGCTGCGCCGTGCAGACTTGGACGAGTTTGTAGAGCTGTACCTGGCTGGCAACCGCAACAAACGCCAGGCCACGTGGTCTCCCGAAAACCCCGATGGCCGCTGGCGCGCCTATGGGTATGACGAACTGGTAGCACGCGATAAAACCAGCCTGGATGTCTTCTGGCTCAAAGACGATTCATTGGCCGACAGCGACAACCTGCCGGCACCGGGCGTGATCGCGTTGGAGATCGTGGAAGACCTGCAGGCAGCGCTGGAGCAGTTCAGACTAATAGCTGCGGATTTGACTGAAGATGCTATAGATTAAGTAGGTGATCGGTCAGCCTTGCTGCGGTTTTGGACGACTACTTCGCGCACGCGCTGGGCCAGGCTGCCGTTGGCTTCTACCGCCTTGAATTGCGATAACAGGGTGTCGGCCTACCCCACCGGAAACCGATTCACCGCCTTGATCTCCCGCATCGCCAAGCTGGAGTGCATCATACTGATACCGGGCACCTGCCGCAGCAGGGCTTCCACGAAATCGCTGTAAGCATCCAGATCCGCAGCCACCACCTGCAGCATGTAGTCCGCCTCGCCAGTGATCTTGTGGCAGGACAGCACGGCGGGGTGCACGCGGATGATCTCCTCGAATTGTTTGACAGACGCATCGGTGACGACCATGAAGCGCAGTTGCACAAAGGCCAGTACATCCAGCCCCAGCTTGCGGCGGTTCAGGTTGGCTTGGTAGCCGGTGATATAGCCCTCGTCCTGCAAGCGTTTCAGGCGCCGCCAGCAAGGCGTCACACTCAAAGACAAGTGCTCCGCCAGTTGCGCGTTGGACATCGTTCCGTCCTGCTGCAACAGACTCAGGATAGTGAGGTCAGCACTGTCCAGCGCAGGTTTTGAGGCGGTTGAACCCATATTTCTATATATTTGAGTTTGTTTGTCTCAAATCATAGTCTTTCTCACCATGAAAAAGCAAAACATGCGCTGCGGGTCGGCGGCATACTGAGAGGGCCTCAGCAACCTCTTCCACCCACTGCCACCGTGATCACCTTTTACAACCACTTGCACGCCCAGCACCAGGGCAAGTTTGAAATGTTCCGCGGCGAACTGGTGCCGTGCTTTGAAGTACCCGCCCGCGCAGACCATGTGCTGGCCGAGCTGCAGCGGCGCGAGCTGGGCACGGTGCTGCATCCACACGCGTTTGATGATGCTGCCCTGACCAGCATCCACAGCCCGCGTTACCTGCACTTCCTGGAAAACGCCTGGGCCGACTGGGTGGCACTGGACCCGGCCAATGCGCAACGCGATGCGTTGCCATCGGTGTGGCCGATCCGCACGCTGCGCTCTGACATCGTGCCCGACAACTTTGCGGCGCGCATGGGCCTGTTTTCGTATGACGCCGGCTCGCCGCTGACAGCGGGCACATGGGTCGCGGCACGCGCCGGCGCCCATTGCGCCTTGAGTGCGGCCCAGCAACTGGTGCAGGGCGACCGCGCAGCCTTTGCACTGAGCCGCCCACCGGGCCACCACGCGGGCATGGACTTCTTTGGCGGCTATTGCTTTCTCAACAACGCGGCGCTGGCCGCCCAGCATTTGCGTGATGCGGGCATGGAGCGCGTCGCCATTCTGGACATCGACTACCACCACGGTAATGGCACGCAGGCTATCTTCTACGACCGCCCGGACGTGTTCTTCGCCAGCATCCACGGCGATCCGCGTACCGAGTATCCGTTCTACCTGGGCCATGCCGACGAGACCGGTGCGGGAGCGGGGCAGGGCGCCAACCTCAATATCCCGCTGCCGCGCGGCACGGGTTTTGCGCAGTGGTCCGAGGCACTTGAACACGCATTACAAGCCATCCGGCGTTTTGGTGCGCAGTCGCTGGTGGTGTCGCTGGGCATGGACACGTTTGAGGGCGACCCCATTTCGGGTTTCACGCTGCAAAGCGCGGATTACCTGCAGGTCGGCCAGCGGCTGGCGGCAGCGGGCTTGCCCACCGCGCTGGTGTTTGAAGGCGGTTATGCCGTGGCCGAGGTCGGCGTCAATGCCGTCAACGTGCTGGATGGGTTTATAGGGGCTTGACGCTGGGGCGCTGCCCGGGCTACCCTCAGCGCGTGCTCACACTTCGCAACTGGAAACCCAAGTCGGCCAAGGCCGCCCTGGCCGCTATTGCGTTGGTAGCGTCCACGTTGCTGATGGGTGTGTTCGCAGCGGGCAGCTACTGGATGACTGAGCAGCGCCTGCACGCGCAGCGGGCCGAGCTGTGGGGCCAGGTGCAACGCCACATGGCCCAGCCCATTGCCATGTCCCTGTGGAATTTCGATTTGAAGGGGCTCAACGCCGCGCTCCGCTCCGAAATGGGTGGCTCGGTGTTGGGTCTGGCCGTTGTGGACGAGAACGGCAAGATCGTGACCCAGATCGGTCAGCCCCTGCCAGTGGCCGGTGGCACGCTGCCAGCGAATGCCGAGGTGCTGAGCATAGACATTCCTCCGGTGGACGGGCACCGGTTGGGCCACATCCTGGTGGGCTGGTCCGATGCGTCGTTGCGCCAGGCGCTCAATGCGACGTTGTGGCTGGCGCTGGCGCAACTCATAGGCGTCAGCCTGGTGTTGCTCGCCGTAGTCTGGGTGGGTGTGGATTTACTGATCTTCAGGCGCGTGGCTGAGTTGCAGCGGGCGTTGGACCACGCGGTCGGCCGTGATCAGGCCGCCGACATCGTGCCCCTGCCCGACACCGCCAACGACGAGTTTGGCGCCATCACGCGCAGTATCAACGCCATCACCCGGCGCCTGGGTGATGAGCTGGAGGCGGGCAAGGAGTCGGAAGAAGAAGCCCGTGCCGCCCTGTCCAATATGGAAAACGCCCAGGAGGGCCTGGTGCAGGCCGAGAAAATGGCGGCACTGGGCCGTCTTGTGGCGGGTGTGGCACACGAACTCAACACCCCCATCGGCAACATCATGATGGTCGCCAGCACCCAGCACGAAGTGGCGCAGCAGTTGAGCCGATCGGTCGCCTCGGGCGGGCTCACGCGCACCACGCTGACCACCCTTACCGGTCAGATCGGCGAAGGCGCTGATCTGATGCTGAGCAGTTCGCGGCGCGCGGCCGAGCTGATCCAGAACTTCAAGCAGGTGGCTGTGGACCAAACCACCGACCAGTTGCGCGACTTTGACCTGGACCGCCAGATTGCCGAGATGCTGTCCGTCATCAACCACGTGCTGGCCAAGACACCGATCAAGCTGGTGCAGCAGCTGGAGCCCGGCATTGCCATGCACAGCTACCCAGGCCCACTGGGCCAGGTGCTGACCAACCTGGTGATGAATGCTGCCAAACACGGCTTCAACGACACACAGCCCGGCACCATTACCGTGGCTTGCATGCGCCTGGGGGGCAGGGCGTGCATCACCGTGACGGACGACGGCGTGGGCATTCCCCCCGAAAACGTAGGTAAGATTTTTGACCCCTTCTTCACCACCAAGCTGGGCCAGGGTGGCACGGGGCTGGGCCTGCACATTTCGCACAACATGGTTTTTGGGCCGCTGGGTGGCCGCATGGCGGTGCAGAGCACGCCCGCAGTTGGCACGGTGTTTACGCTGATGCTGCCGTTCTCGGCTCCCGGCTCTGACCGGCATTGATGTGTGATTTGCTATCAAAATAGAAGCTTCTCACGCATATAGCACGAGGGCTAGAGGCAATATTCCCTTAAGCGAATCATGGAGACTCTGCCCATCCGTCTAACTCCAGGCCAAGACCTGCGCACTGCGCTGGAAGTTGCCGTCCGCAGTCAAAACTGCCAGGCGGCCTTTGTCCTGGCAGGTATTGGCAGCCTGTCCGCCGCAAGCCTTCGCTTCGCCGGGGTCGATCAACTTGAGCGTTTGGTGGGGGACATGGAAATCCTCAGTCTGTCCGGCACCGTGGCATTCGACGGTGCTGCGCTTGCAATAACCGCTGCCACCTCCGCAAACCCCGCCCCCCGTTCGCTGGGCGTGACGTAGCGCGGCAAGTGTGTCAGCTGCTCTTCAAACCGACGGATATTGGCCACCCCCACGCTGTGCGTGAAGTGCTCGAACATCGCCTGGTCATTGCCCGAGTCGCCAACAAACACCCAGCGGTCCAGTTCCCGGGACAGGTCGCGCTGCAATAGTTCGCGCACGATCCAGTTGGCGCCCTGCCATTTGTTGAAGTCGCCAAAGCAACCGTGGATGTGGATGCTGCTGACCGTGGTGTGCATGCCAAAACCTTGCAACAAGTTCACTACGCGTTGCACGGTGGCGGGCGTCAGGCGGGCATGCTCGTGGTAATCAAAGGCCAGGTCGGTTTCTCGGCCGTCGCTGTCACGGGTGATGAAGGCGCCGGGCACTTCGAACATCACGCGTGTGCCAATTTGCTGCATGCGCGCTTGGTTGGTGGCGCGGGTGCCTGCCGTCTGTTGATATAGTTTTGATAGCGGCCTGCGCATAGTTGGCGAGGGCTGCAGGCCATTTTCTTCTAAGGACTTCTCGGGAACCAGCGCTACGGCGCCGTTCTCGGCGACGATGGCATCCACCGGCCAGGTGGCGGCAAACGCTTCGCACCAACCCACCGGCCGGCCGGTGATGGCAACCACCTGCAGCCCCGCCGCCTGCAGCTGTGCCAAGGCCTGCAAGGCGTCCGGCGTGATGCTGCCGTCGGTGGTCAGCGTGTCATCGATGTCGGTGAACACGCCGACGATTCCCCGCCGCTCGTCAGCGGGCCATTGCGCAAGTGGAAGCATCACCAACTGCCAGAAACTTGATTAGCCCGCGGTCTGCAATGCCAGCCCAGCATGCTCGCGCAGCGGGTGGAAGTGGATCTTGGGAAACCGTTCCTGCGCCAAGCGCACGTCGTAGGGGCTGGTGCACAGATAGGCCAGCGTATTGGCCGCATCACGCGCCATGCGCATCGGGTAGGCATCGCAAAAGGTCTTCAGCTCAGCAGGCGTGTTGGCGGTAATCCAGCGGGCGCCGGTGTATTGGCAGCCTTCCAGCCGGATATCGGCGTCGTACTCACCCTTCAGGCGGTGCTGTACCACTTCAAACTGCAATTGGCCCACGGCGCCCAGCAGCATATTGCCGCCGATCTCAGGCTTGAACACCTGGATGGCGCCTTCTTCACCCAATTGCGCCAGGCCCTGTTGCAACTGCTTGGTGCGCAGCGGGTTGCGCAGCACCACGGTCATGAACATTTCGGGCGCGAAGAAGGGCAGGCCGGTGTACAGCAGGTTAACGCTGCCGTCGGTAATCGTGTCGCCCAGTTGCACGCCGCCGTGCGTGGTGAAGCCAACGATGTCGCCCGCGTACGCCTCTTCCACGGCCTCGCGGCGCTGGCTCATGAAGGTGACCACGGACGTGGGGCGCAACTCTTTGGCGGTGCGCATGACCTTAAGCTTCATGCCCGGTGTGTACTTGCCCGACGCCATGCGCACAAAGGCGATGCGGTCGCGGTGGTTGGCGTCCATATTGGCCTGCACCTTGAAGACCACGCCGCTGAAAGCCTCGTCCTCGGGCTGCACTTCTTTGACCACCGGTTGGCGGTTGACCACGGTGGTGCTGATGCGCATCTGTGGGCTGGGGGCCAGGTCGACCAAGGCGTCCAGCACTTCCATCACACCGAAGTTGTTGACGCCAGAGCCGAAGAACACGGGGGTTTGCTTGCCGGCCAAAAAGGCGGCGTGGTCCCAGGCGGGGGACGCGCCGGTGGCCAGCTCCATGCTCTCCATGGCGCTGGTCCATTCGTGGCCAAAACGCTTTTCCAACTCGGCTTGGTCCGTCAAAGGTATGGCGTCAAAGTCTTGCGGGCGGCGGTCCTTGCCACCGTCAAACACCGTCATCATCTGCGAGCGCAAGTTGACGATGCCGCCAAAGGACTTGCCTTGACCTACAGGCCAGGTCATGGGCACGCAGGGCATGCCCAGCTCGCGCTCGATCTCGTCCAATATGTCCAGCGGCTCGCGCACTTCGCGGTCCATCTTGTTCACAAAAGTGATGATGGGCGTATCGCGCTGGCGGCAGACCTCGATCAGTCGGCGGGTCTGGGCTTCCACACCGTTGGCCGCGTCGATCACCATCAAGGCCGAGTCCACGGCGGTCAGCACGCGGTAGGTGTCTTCACTGAAGTCCTTGTGGCCGGGTGTGTCCAGCAGGTTGACCACATGGTCGCGGTAGGCCATTTGCATCACCGACGATGCGACCGAGATACCGCGCTGCTTTTCAATCTCCATCCAGTCGGAGGTGGCGTGGCGTGTGGCCTTGCGCGCCTTGACGCTTCCTGCAATCTGGATCGCTCCCGAGAACAGCAACAGCTTTTCAGTCAGCGTGGTTTTACCGGCGTCGGGGTGGGAAATGATGGCAAAGGTGCGGCGACGCTTGGTCTCGGCAAGAAAGGTCATTGAGGCGGGGGGCTGCAAGCAGCGGCTGAGGCGAAGGGCGTGATTTTAAGGGGAAGGGCTCCGCCCCCACCCCTTGCCGCGATGGATAGTCTCTTCTGCGTTAATTGGCATCGACGCCGACGAAGTCAGCCAATGCTTTGGTTTCCAGCGCGCCCAGTGTGCTGACGACCTCGCCGGTGCGCGCATTCTTCGCCAAAATGAAGGGTACTGATTCAATCTTGAGCTGGTTGAACAGGTCGGTGTTTCCCTTGATGGCGGCGGCCATCGCGGGGGACATGCTGCCCATGACAATGGTGCCGCCTTTACCCTGCATCAGCGACGCTTCGTGTGCCACCATGGCCTGTTCGGGGTTGGATGCGCCCAGCAAGGTCGCACCCTGTGGACCGCTTTTTGGGTTCAGTATTGCAACTGGAATCCATACAAACTTGTTCTTGCCCAACAAAGGCTGTGTGGTTTGCCACAGGTGGCCGCAATGGGAGCATTGCGCGTCAAACATCACGTAGACCGTGTTGGCGCTTGCGGCCGAACCGACTGTAAATCCCTTGGCTTTGGTGCTGACTTGCTCCAGGGCCTGGACTGGGTTGGCTACCGCGGGTGTCGGCGCTTCTTTGGCGGAGCCGACGAGACTGAACACGGCCAGTGTGAGGCCCAGGACGAGGGTTTTTGTGCGTGTGAAAGATTTCATAACGTTGGATATTACTCCTCAGCATGCCGGAAATACATCTTCTGCATGCTGCCAATCCAACCCACGTAATCCTGCCCCTTGTTGTGGAAGTACTGCGCCACCTAGGGGTGGGGCAGTATCAGGCGACCCGTAGTTAGCGCAAGGTGGTCGTGTTGGATTAGGGGCGGTAGAGTGGTTTTGTGCATCTTTGTCTGTCAGGTTCGGAGATTCGTACAATCGATGTTGGCGAAAGTTGTTTGGAGATTGCTGTCCTGTTGAACTACTCACCGGACGCGAATGCACCTCGTCGCATATGGCCCAACCGTAGGCACACTTCCCACGATCTAAACCTATGACTAGCCTATGCAATTTCGTTCTCTGATATTCAGCTGCTTCTGCCTCTCGTTGCCAACTGCATATGCCGTAGACATCTATCGCTGGGTTGATGAGCGCGGGCAAGTGCATATGGCTGACACCGTTCCAGAAAAATACAGGAACGCAGCAACAAAGATTAACTCCCGTCAATTTGAACTCACCCCCGAGCAGGGGGCCGAGGCAGAGGCTCGCGCAGGTCTGGAGCGCGAGAGGGGCGCAAGAACCAAAGCAGAGTTGGACGCAAAAGAGCAGCGGTTAAAGCAGCAACGGGCCGAGGCGGAAGCTGAGCTTGCCAAAGTCGGTGCTGCAGGCGGCTCCAAGCAAGCCACCGACGATGGCGGAAAAAACTGCAAAGCCCAGTGGCAGCAATTTGTGGAGCGTTCCTCCTGCTACATGCAGTACAGAAATGCCAATGGTGGACTTCGGCCTGGGTATCTCGAAAATTGCATCGACGTGCAATCGCCAGTTCCCAAATGCCAAATACCTACTCTTCCGTAAGGACTGAGGAATTTGAGTCTTGGGCCGAGTTGGCGTAGAGGCAGAGATATACCCAAGCAGGTGCGCTAAATGCATCCGTATAATAGGGTCCTTCCGAGGAGCGTTGCAGCTCGAAACTCTGGCCCACGCGGTGCAGGATGCGAGTGAGGCTCGGAACACGTTGTCGTCAAAAGTGGCAACGCACGTCAACGGCGCTCACCCACTGGTCTGTGCGGTGAGCCTATATCCCTTGGTTTCCGCGCAGCACAGTGGCTTTTGATGGACCTTGCGGGACAGACCGTAGCACGCGTAGCGGGCAAGCTCTGTCCTCAACACTTTAGGAAAAACCATGAGCGCACTGAAACCCGTTTCCAAGACCCAAGACTTTCAAATTGCCGACCTGAGCCTGGCCCCCTGGGGTCGCAAAGAGCTGACCATTGCCGAGACCGAGATGCCGGGCCTGATGGCTATTCGCGAAGAATTCGCCAAGGCGCAGCCGCTCAAGGGCGCGCGCATCACCGGCTCGCTGCACATGACCATCCAGACCGGCGTGCTGGTCGAAACCCTGCAAGCCCTGGGCGCCGAAGTGCG
>NZ_JANXUQ010000025.1 GCF_025356155.1 Rhodoferax sp.
CGCCCATCATCAACGTGGCGGCCACGCCCAATGTGATTGCGGTACACCCCAGCTTCCCGGCCAAAGACTACAAGAGTTATTTGGCCGAACTCAAGGCTAACCCTGGCAAGTATTCATACGCCACATCGGGCACCGGCGGCATTGGCCACTTGCAGATGGAGCTGTACAAGAGCCTGACGGCCACCTTTGTCACCCACATCCCCTACCGGGGTGCCGGCCCCGCGCTCAACGATGTGGTGGCCGGGCAGGTGCCGATGACGTTTGACAACATGCCGTCGGCCATGCCTTTCATCCAGTCCAACCGGCTGGTTGCGATCGTGGTGGCCGCGCCGCAGCGCCTGTCGCAGTTGCCCAATGTGCCCACCTTCAAAGAAGTGGGCCTGGAGCCAGTGAACCGCATGGCGTTCTATGGCATTTACGGCCCGAAGGGCATGCCCAGGGAAGTGGTCGACAAGATCAACGCCGCCGTGCGCAAGGTGCTGGAAGATCCCGCGGTCAAGAAGCGCATTGAAGACACGGGCTCCATCGTGCTGGGCAATACACCCGAGCAATTTACCGCTCAGATCAAGGCTGAATACGAAGTTTACAAAAAGGTTGTTGACTCGGCCAAGCTGCGTTTGGAATGACGGCACGACCGGCAACAAAAGACTTGCCAGAGATCGATACCTTTGTCGACGCGCTCTGGCTGGAGGAGGGTCTGTCGAAGAACACGCTGGCTGCGTACCGCCGAGACCTGACGCTGTACGCCAACTGGTTGGCGGGGCGCTCGCGGCGCCTGCAGCAAACTACGGAGAACGACTTGCAGGCCTATTTCGCAGCCAGCCACGCCACCACCAAGGCCACCACCGCCAACCGACGCCTGACGGTCTTCAAACGATACTTCCGCTGGGCCCTGCGCGAGGGGCTGATGCACGCCGACCCCACGCTGAAGCTGCAGTCAGCCAAGCAGGCGCTGCGCGTGCCCAAGACGCTGACCGAGGCGCAGGTAGAAGCGTTGTTGGCTGCGCCCGATACGTCCACCGCCCTGGGCGTACGCGATCGCACGATGCTGGAGCTGATGTATGCCAGCGGCCTGCGCGTCAGCGAACTGGTAACGCTGAAGACCTTTAACCTGAGCCTGAACGACAACGTGCTGCGCGTGATGGGCAAGGGCAGCAAGGAGCGCCTGGTGCCCTTTGGCCAGATCGCCAGCCAATGGCTGCGCCAATACATGGGCGCACCCCGCACCGAGCTGCTCGCAGGCAAGCAGACCGAAGACCTGTTCATCACCGTGCGCGGCGCCACACCCGGCACCGCCATGTCACGCGTGATGTTTTGGATGGTGGTGAAGAAACACGCCGCCACCGCCGGCATCACCGTGCCCTTGTCGCCCCACACGCTGCGCCATGCATTTGCCACGCATTTGCTAAACCACGGCGCCGATTTGCGGGCCGTGCAGTTGCTGCTGGGGCATGCGGATATCTCTACGACGACGATTTACACGCACATCGCGCGGGAGCGGCTGGCTGCGGTGCATGCGCAGCACCATCCAAGGGGTTAGAGCTAGCCTGCGTGTTGCATATGTATTGCCTGCGTATCGCGCAAGGCGGACGGCGTGGCTTGCGTTCTCCGGCTCGCGTCGCGGGCGGACGTTTTGGGTGCGCCGCCTTTGTTGCGTGAATGCGATCGTGTGTCCGCCCACTCTGTGGCAACCGCGAGTGCGGCCTGCGCCCACAAGCCCCACCATCCGCCTTGGGGTGGGAAGTTGATATTCGAAATGAGGACCCGTTTAAGACACATAGCGGTCCCACGTCACTTCAACTGGCAGACGCGAAGGCTGCCATTCGTCTACCGGGTCAATTGCCTTGCGAATGCCACTCTTCCGCGTAAGCTTCGGCATATCGCGATACTTCCACGAGCACCCCGTCGCCTTGTTCGAAATATCTTCTGTCGAGGGCTTCCCAAGGCTCAAAGTAGATAACTTCGGCGACAGCGGCCTGGTAGGCAAGTGTTCCTGCACCCCGAGAAATTCCCGGCCATACCGACGCTATATTTTTGAGGGTTTTTGCGAGGTCGGCACCGCGTGAAATAGAGTCAACGGCAACTGAGAGGGCACGGCGCGCGTCCTCAGAAAGATTTGCTGCAGGATCGGGACGATTCAGGAGTACTAGACCTTCTCGGATGATGTCGTTGGCCGCTTCTCCACAAATCCGTTTGAAGCTTCTGACAAGCTCAGCATGCGGATATTGATCAGTCTCGTGCTCCAATTTATCGTAGAGTCCACCATTGCAGACATCGCCATGAAAAAGAGTAACAAGCTTTGCAGACTGCATATGCTCACTCATGGCGGTCTTCGGCGTGGAATACAGCCAATCCAGAAGTTCGTTCCATGAATCAGGCAGGTAGTGCATGTTTTTTCAGATTGATGAGTTGTGGCACAAGTAGATTGATCAAATGGCAAACTAAGCTTTGCCGCAGAAACTTTGATCTGAGTCTGAGTCCCTAAAGCCGCCGTTCACGATAGTCAGCTCCCGCCCCACTGCAGAAGTACATCCGCCCCAATTCGCATTCCGTTGGCATCACAAAATGCATCGCAAACCAGCGCCACCACCCGTAGAGTTTGAGGCCGGGGTCCGCGCTGATTTGTGGGCATTTGACACCATGAGGCGCGGGCCCCGGCCCCATACTCTGCCGCCACAGAAGTGACGGCGCGGTACATGACCTACACCCCCATCGACTCCGCCCACGCCAGCGCCTGTACATGGTTCCAGTTGACCTGGTTATTGCTAAGACCCAGCAGCGTGGCGTTGCGCGCAAAGGCTTCGTCATCGCCGGTTTCGCAAGCAATGGTGAGCTCCAGATACGGTGCCAGCGGGCCGGCGCGGTGCAGCAGTGCCTGTGTGACCGAATCGGGCAGGGTGACGGTGGCCAATGCCTCTTCCATCGACATCCCCAGCATGGTGTCCAGCAACGAGAATACGCCGACAACAAAGGCGTTGTCGCTGTCCTCTATTGGCATCAATTCAGCGGCCAGCAATTCCATCAGTCGGCCGCGTACCACAGCCGTAGTGCCCACAGCCGGTGGCACATCACCGTTGCGCGATGTGGTCAACAAAAGCGCGGCCCACTTGAACAAGCGGTTCAGCCCCAGCAGCAACACGGCGTATTTGAAAGACGTCACTTCCGAGCGCACGCCAAACCCTGCGGAGTTGATGAAACGCAGCAGGTTGAACGACAGCGTGGGGTCGTGCTTCAGCACTTCTTCAATCTCGGGCGTGCTGGCCTGCTTGCGCACCAGGTTGATGAGCTGCAGGATGATGGCCTGCGCGGGCCGCACAGACTGCCCTTGCACCAGCACCGGCTTGGCAAACCAGTAGCCCTGGAACAGCTTGACGCCCAGGTCAGACAGCATGGCGTACTGCCCGGGTGTTTCCACCTTCTCAGCCACCAGTTGCGCCTTGGACTTGGCCTGTGCCAGCTTCACAAATGATGCAACCGACTGCGCGCGGATGACGGACAAATCGAACTTGATGAACGCAGCCAACTCCAGCCACGGCGCATACGAGTGCGTCAGCACCGAGTAGCCAAATGCGAGGCGGAACCCGCGGCGTTGCAGGTCTTGCAGCTGGGGCAGGCGGGTCAGGATCTGGTCTACCTCGGTTACGGGCAGCGGCGGAATCTCAAGCACCACGCGTTCGGGCGCAATCAAATCCAGGTGGCCACCCGACAGGCTGTCGTGGGTGCAGTTGATGAACACGGTTTTGTTGCCGATCGGTGACTTGCTGTCGACCGCGCTGAGCACGTTGAACAGCATTTGCGCGTCACTGGAGGCGGTGTGCCCGCTGGCAAGCGCCGAGCGGTCAAACAGCTCATACGCGACGATGGCGCGGTTGTGGTCCAGTATGGCCTGGTGCGCAAACGTGACGGACGCGACGGAGGGTTGAAGCGAAGACAGTGGCGCAGGTTGCGTGTTCTCGGTCATGTGTGCGTGGTTGCAGATGCTGGCGTATGCAGGTTGCTTTCAAAATTCAGCAATGGCATAGGGCGGCCCAGCAGATAGCCCTGGTAGGCGTCGCAGCCCTGGCTGTGCAGGTGGTCGCGTTGGGCCTGTGTTTCCACCCCCTCGGCGATGACGGTCAGGCCCAGCGCATGGCCCAGCGTGATGACGGCCAGCGCGATGGCGGCGTCGTTGGGGTCGGTCATCAAATCGTGGACAAAAGACTGGTCGATCTTCAACTGGTCCAGTGGCAGGCGCTTGAGGTAAGACAGCGATGAATACCCGGTGCCAAAGTCGTCCAGCGAGAAGCCCACGCCGCGCGCTTTCAACGCTGTCATTTTGAGTTTGGTTTCTTCCACGTCATTGACCAGCAGGCTCTCGGTCAACTCCAACTTGAGCCGCCTGGGGTTGACGCCGGTGTAGCTGATCAGGTCCAGCACGTATTCCACAAAGTCGGGTTGGCGGAACTGCCGCGCGCTGACGTTGACGGCCAGCGTCAGGTGTTGCGTGCGTGCATCGGCGGCCCACAAAGCCAACTGGGTGCAAGCGGTTTCCAGCACCCAGTTACCCAGCGGCAAGATCAGCCCCGTGTCTTCTGCTAGCGGAATAAATTCGGCCGGTGACACCATGCCGCGCTCGGGGTGTGGCCAGCGCAGCAGCACCTCGGCGCCCACAATGCGGCCTTCGCGGTTGATCTGGGGCTGGTAGTACAGCACGAACTGGCCTTTAAGAATGCCCTGGCGAATGTCCGTCTCCAGCTTCACGCGGGTGGTGATGACGGCTTGCATGGCCGGGTCAAAAAAGCGCAGCGTGTTGCGCCCCGCCGATTTGGACTGGTACATGGCCAGATCGGCTTGTTTGAGCAGTTCGTCAGTCGATTGGTGCTGGTCTGAGTACAGCGTGATGCCAATACTGGGCGTGATCTGGTATTCCAGTCCGGCCAGCTTGTAAGGCACGCTGATGGTGGACAAAATTTTCTCGCCAATCACTTCTGCCTGGGCTGCGGCTTCGTCGCGGATTTCGCTCAGCTCTTCAATCATGACCACGAACTCGTCGCCACCCAGCCGCGCCACGGTGTCGCCCTGGCGCATGCACTCGCTCAGCCGTTTGGCCACTTGCTGCAGCAGCAGGTCGCCCATGTCATGGCCTTGGGTGTCGTTGAGCGTCTTGAAGTTGTCCAGGTCAATGAACTGCAGGGCGCCAATGCGGCCGCTGCGGGCGCTGATGGCCAGTGCCTGGCGCAGGCGGTCCACCATGAGGCGGCGGTTGGGCAGGTTGGTCAGCGGGTCGTAAAAGGCGAGCTTGTTGATCTCTTCCTCAGAGGCCTTGCGCTGCGTCACATTGCGCGACAGCACGATGAAACGCGGCTCACCATTGGTCGTGCCGTGTTTGCGCGTCAGCGAGATCTCAAACCAGAAGTCGCCCTTGGATGTTTGCAGCGCAAATTCGCGGCCTTCGGAATGCCCTTGCTCGTTCGCTTCATTCAGCGCAGCCATGACCGCCTGGGCGGCATCGGGCGGCAGCACATCGTTGACCTTTTTGCCGAGGAAGAATTCAGCCGGTGGGAAGGATGTGTTAGAGCGTGGGGCGTGGTAGTCGTGGTAAGTGCCGTCCAGGCCCATTTCGAGCATGACGTCGGGAATAGCCTCCAGCGTGGCCTTGAGTTTGCTTTGCGAGGCTGCAATCTCCATGGTGCGCTGTGCTATGAGGGCTTCTCGCCCCTTTTCATGCACCTTCAGCTTGATTAGCAGCTTGCTGGCGTAAGCCAGCACCAAACTCAGCATGAGCCCGAGCACGGCCTTGAATCCCAGCTCCTGGGTTCTGCCCCAGCCGCCAACCGGCGCGACGCTGAGAGTCCATTGTCCATTGGGCACGGCAAGGGTGCGTTCTATCGGACGTTCCAGAGGCGTCTCGGAGCCCGCAATGATTTGGCGCACACCGGCATCGGCGTCGATGCGCCACAGGGAAAAGGCCACGCCGCTTTCCGTCAGCTGGTCCAACCGCACATTGGTCAGCGCTTGCGGAAATCGGATGACGGCGTAGCTGAGCCCCCAAAACACCGGTTTGCCGTCCGGCCCGCCCAGAAAAATGGGCAGGCGGCCAACGGCACCCAAGCCACCCTGAACCAGTTGCAAGGGGCCAGCCAGCGTAAGCTTGCCGGTATCGCGGGCCATACGGGCCTCGCGCCCCTGTTTGGGATCGCTTAGCTGGTTCAATCCTATCGATTTTTCGTTGCCAGCCAGAGGTGCCACGCGTTGTATCACCCCGCCTGGGCTCAGGCCCAAAATGGACACACCGGGGTACAAGGGCATTAGCTCCATGGCCACTTTTTCAAAGTCGGGCACGTTGCCATGGCCCTGGCGTACCAAGGCCTCGATCGAGTAGGTGACCGACAAAGCCCGTTCCATGGTCGCCTGGATGGAATGGGCATGGTCGCTGGCCAAGTTTTCCATCCGCGCACGTTGCGCCGCAGCATCGCGCTGCTCGGTCTTCCAGATCAAAGCCGTGCAGACCATTGCCGCCAACACAAACACAGCGCATGCCACCACCAGGGGGCGGTCCATGGGTTGCTTTGCGGTGGTATCCGGTTGGGTCATTGCTGGCTTGGGCCCCATAACAGGTGGTGGAATGTTAGGAATTGTGCCTGCGCCGCGTGGGCTTGTGTCAGATTCAGGCAGCACCCCCCGCACTTGGCCAAAACAGTATAGGTCAAATATGCATCTAGCCCTCGTGGAATATGCGTGAGCCGCTACGCTATTGATAGCGAATCAAATGTCGTTATTGGGGTAAAGCCGCAATCTCGGCGTCGGAGAAACCGGCCATCCGGCGTGCCAGTATGTTGAACGGCGGCTTGAGCCGCGGCGCACCATGCTGCAGGGCCACCTGCGCGTAGAAAGTCATGGGGTCCAAGCTCTCGCGTTGGCACAGCCAGTGGTACCAGTGGTTGCCTATGGCGACATGGCCTACCTCTTCGGCCAGGATGACCGCCAGAATCTCCACCGCCGCCAGCGCACGGGGTGTACCCACCTTGCGCAGCTTGGCCTGGATGATGGGTGTGGCGTCCAGCCCGCGCGCCTCCATTGTGCGGGGCACCAGGGCCATGCGAGTCGTCACGTCGTGGCGGGTGCTCTCACAGATGTTCCACATGCCGTCGTGGGCCACAAAGTCGCCATAGTCGTGGCCCTCGTCCAGTAAATGCTGTCGCAGCATCGTGAAATGCTTAGCCTCTTCTTGGGCTACCTGGAGCCAGTCCAGGTAATAGGCGGCCGGCATGTCGGTAAAACGCCAAATGGCGTCCAGTGCCAGGTTGATGGCGTTGAATTCGATATGGGCGATGGAATGCAGCAGGGCGCTATGGCCCTCGGGGGTGAACGGGGAGCGGCGGGGCACCTGTTGGGGGTGTACCAGTTCGGGCTGATGGGGGCGGCCCGGCTGGCCCGCGTAATCGAGCTTCCGTTGGCAGTTCAACGCATCGGTTTGGGTGGTGTCGAACGCCATCGCCATTGCCGAGTCGGCCTTCTGTTGGGGGTCGGTGATGCAAAAAACCTCAAGGGCGCGCTGTCGGAGTTCCATACTTACAATTCTAGGGAAGAAGATCACTCCCCTTTCTGTATTTAGGAACCCCATGGCCATTTACGAACTCGATAGCGTCGCCCCCCGAATGGCAAACTCCGCCTGGGTGGCCGACAGTGCCCAGGTTATGGGCAATGTAGAGCTGGCCGAAGACACCAGTATCTGGTTTGGTGCGGTTATTCGCGGTGACACCGAAGTCATCCGCATAGGCCGTGGCTCCAACATCCAGGATTGCAGCGTGTTGCATGCAGACATCGGCATGCCCTTGACCATTGGCGAAAACGTCACGGTGGGCCACCAGGTCATGCTGCATGGCTGCACGATTGGCGATGGCTCGCTGATCGGCATTGGCGCGGTGGTACTCAATGGCGCCAAGATCGGCAAAGGCTGCATCGTCGGCGCCGGCGCCCTGGTCACCGAAGGCAAAGAGTTCCCCGATGGCTCCATGATCATTGGCAGCCCCGCCAAGGCGGTGCGCGAGCTCAGCGAGGCCCAGCAGAACGCACTCAAGATGAGCGCTATCCACTACATAGAGAACGCCAAGCGCTTCCAGCGCGGGTTGAAAAAAATTGCGTAATTTGAATGCCGCCACACGCGTGGCGACTTGCTTGGGAGCCCTGCGTGTCTGAACTGCATAAATTTTTGTTTGATGGCCTGCCGGTGCGCGGCATGGTGGTGCGCCTGACAGACACCTGGACCGAGATCCTGCGCAGGCGTGCGTCCAACACCAGCACCGGGGCCTACGCTGCGCCGGTGCGCGACATGCTGGGCGAGATGGTGGCAGCCGCCGCACTGATGCAGGCCAACATCAAGTTTGACGGCTCACTGGTGCTGCAGATTTTTGGTGACGGACCGGTCAAGCTCGCGGTGGTGGAGGTTAAACCCGATATGTCGTTACGGGCTACGGCCACGGTGATCGGTGGAGTGGACGACGCAGCCACGCTGAGCCAACTGGTCAATGCGGGTAACGAAGGGCGTTGCGCCATCACACTGGACCCCACGACCAAGTTCCCCGGGCAGCAGCCCTACCAGGGCGTGGTGCCGCTGTTTGATGACAAACGCCACAAGATCGAAAAAATCAGCGCCGTGCTGGAGCACTATATGTTGCAAAGCGAACAGCTTGATACCACGCTGGTGCTGGCCGCCAACGACCAGGTCGCCGCGGGTTTGCTGATCCAGCGCCTGCCCATGCAGGGTACCGACAACCTGTCGGGCAGCATGGTCAGCAAGGAAAACGAAGATGAAATCGGGCTGAATGAACACTACAACCGCATCGCCATTCTGGCCAGCAGCCTGAAGCGCGAAGAGTTGCTGACGCTGGATGTGGACACCATTTTGCGCAGACTGTTTTGGGAAGAATCCATTACCCGGTTCGAGCCGCTAGAGGGGGCTACTGCGCCACGTTTTGCCTGCTCGTGCAGCCGCGAACGGGTGGGCCGCATGATTGTGAGCCTGGGCATTGAAGAGGTAGAAAGCATTCTGACCGAGCGCGCCGATATCGAGGTGGCGTGTGAGTTTTGCGGCGTGCAATACCGCTTTGATGCCGTCGATGCGGCGCAGTTGTTTACCGCGCCGGTGGTGTTGCAGACGCCCGGCGGATCAGGGCCGCACTGATGCCTGGTTGTTGTTCACCAGTGCGGTGAATAGGCGGTGTTCGCAGGCTGCGTCTGAACACGAGTCGCAGCACCACTGCCACGGGGAAGCGGTAGGTCTTGGGCGCGAACTGGATGGGTTGCGATGGTAGGCAATAGCCTGCAAGGCGCAATCGGTGCGGGCCTGGCCTGTGCCATAAACCACGGAGTAGGCAATGGCGTGGCTGCTCAACACCTGGCGTAATTGGAAGTCGTACTGCGCGGGTTGCGGGCTTTGGTCGCGGTCCTGCCGCGGTAGGTCCAAACCCATGAGCAGGGTCATGTCGCAACGGCGATGCTGCTCCACTGACCAGCTTTCGGTAGTCGTGCACTCTACGACATCCGCATCCGCCTGTAGAGCGCGCCGCAGGGCATCTACCAAGCTGGTCTTGCCCGTGCCTTGGGCACCCACAATCGCTATCTTCATTCGTGCAACTGGGTAGAGTGCACTACTTGGCGATCTGCACGAAGATTTCGTTGGCCTTGACCATACCCAACTCGGAGCGGGCTTTTTCTTCCACGATCTCCAGCCCCTCACGCAGGTCGTTGATTTCGGCCACCAGGCGTTCATTGGCCCGCGCAGCTTTGGCATTGCCCTGCTGCTGCTCATCAAGCTGGCGCACCAGCCGCGTGACGTTAGGCACGCTGCCCCTGCCGAACCACAATTGGCCGTGCAAGATCACCAGCAAGGCGATCAAGGCTGCAGGAACAAGGTGCTTGCCCACGAATCCTATTTAGCGCAAGTTATAGAAGGCGGCACGGCCTGGGTAGCTGGCCACATCACCCAAGTCTTCTTCTATTCGCAGCAACTGGTTGTACTTGGCCATGCGGTCCGAGCGGCTCAGCGAGCCGGTCTTGATCTGGCCGGCATTGCAGCCCACGGCGATATCGGCAATGGTGGAGTCCTCGGTCTCGCCCGAGCGGTGGCTGATGACGGCGGTGTAACCGGCGCGCTTGGCCATCTCGATGGCTTCAAAGGTTTCGGTCAGCGTGCCGATCTGGTTGATCTTGATCAGGATGGAATTGGCAATGCCCTTGTCGATGCCTTCCTTCAAAATCTTGGTGTTGGTGACAAACAGGTCGTCGCC
>NZ_JANXUQ010000028.1 GCF_025356155.1 Rhodoferax sp.
ACCGCAAGGCAGCCCGCAGGGCCCACGCACCAGGGTCGCTCGGCCCGCACCGCTGGCCCGGCGTGCGCGCACCACGACAGCAATTCCAAAAACCGCAATGCCCCCCAGCAACGAAAACCCACCGCATGGACTACAGTTCCAGCTTTGCCTATTTGCCAAGCCACAACGACATGCCTGCCCCGACCCCTATCGCCGACCCAGATGCCGCGCCAGCGTCGGCCGGCCAATTCATACGCTACCCCGGCTCGCCGTTTGAGCTGCACCAACCCTATCCACCCGCGGGTGACCAGCCCGAAGCGATTGACCAACTGGTGGAGGGTGTCATTGATGGCGAGGTCTTCCAGACCCTGCTGGGCGTGACCGGCTCGGGCAAGACGTTCACGATGGCTAATGTGATCGCCCGCCTGGGCCGCCCGGCCATTGTGTTTGCGCACAACAAGACGCTGGCCGCGCAGCTGTACAGCGAGTTTCGCGAGTTCTTCCCGAACAACGCGGTGGAGTATTTCGTCAGCTATTACGACTACTACCAGCCCGAGGCGTACGTGCCACAGCGCGATTTGTTCATCGAGAAAGACAGTGCCATCAACGAGCACATCGAGCAGATGCGCCTGTCGTGTACCAAATCGATTCTGGAGCGGCGCGACGTGATCATCGTCGCCACGGTATCGGCCATCTACGGTATCGGCCAGCCCGAGGCGTACCACAAGATGATCATGACGCTGCGCGCGGGCGACAAGCTGAACCAGCGCGACGCCATCGCCCAATTGGTGCGCATGCAGTACCAGCGCAACGACATGGATTTCAGCCGCGGCACCTTCCGCGTGCGCGGCGACACCATCGACATCTTCCCGGCCGAGCACTCCGAGATGGCGCTGCGCCTGGAGATGTTTGACGATGAGATTGAGTCGCTGCAGCTGTTTGACCCGCTGACCGGGCGCATACGCCAGAAGATTCCGCGCTTCACGGTCTATCCCGGCAGCCACTATGTGACGCCGCGCGAGCAGGTGCTGATGGCGGTGGAAACCATCAAGGTGGAGCTGTCAGATCGGCTCAAGGAATTTGTGTCCGCAGGCAAGCTGGTGGAGGCCCAACGCCTGGAGCAGCGTACGCGCTTTGACTTGGAAATGCTCAGCGAAGTGGGCCACTGCAAGGGCATTGAAAACTACAGCCGCCACCTGGCGGGCAGCGCCCCGGGCGACCCACCGTCCACGCTGACGGACTACATGCCCAAGGATGCGGTCATGTTTATTGACGAAAGCCACGTCACCATCGGCCAGTTTGGCGCCAGGTACCTGGGCGACCGCTCGCGCAAGACCACGCTGGTGGAGTATGGTTTTCGCCTGCCCAGTGCTCTAGACAACCGGCCGCTGAAGTTTGCGGAGTTCGAGCAGCGCATGCGGCAGGCGATTTTTGTGTCCGCCACGCCGTCCACTTACGAGAAAGAACACGCAGGCCAGGTGGTGGAGCAGGTGGTGCGGCCAACGGGGCTGGTGGACCCTGAAGTGGAAGTACGCCCCGCCACGCACCAAGTGGACGATGTGTTGCAGGAAATCCGCACGCGGGTCGAGCTGAACGAACGCGTGCTAATCACCACGCTGACAAAACGCATGGCCGAGCAATTGACCGACTATTTGAGCGACAACGGCGTCAAGGTGCGCTACCTGCACAGCGATATCGACACCGTGGAGCGGGTCGAGATCTTGCGCGATCTGCGCCTGGGCGCCTTTGACGTGCTTGTCGGTATCAACCTGCTGCGGGAGGGGCTGGATATTCCCGAGGTGTCGCTGGTCGCGATTCTGGACGCCGATAAAGAGGGCTTTTTGCGTTCCGAGCGCTCCTTGATCCAGACCATTGGCCGGGCAGCCCGCAATCTGAACGGTCGTGCCATTTTGTACGCGGACAAGATCACCGATTCGATGGAGCGGGCCATCGGCGAGACCGACCGGCGGCGCAAAAAGCAGATTGCCCACAATCTGGAGCGGGGTATTACGCCCAGAGCCATCGTCAAAAAGGTACGCGACCTGATCGACGGTGTCTACAGTGAAAAGGCGGGCAAAGAAGCCGAGCGCCTAGAACGCGACGCGATGCAGCGGGCGCAGGTGGAGGACATGAGCGAGAAGGATATCTCCCGCGAAATCAAGCGCTTAGAGAAGCTGATGATGGAGCATGCCCGCAATCTGGAGTTCGAAAAGGCGGCCAAGGTACGGGATCAGTTGGGCATTTTGAAGGAGCAGGCCTTTGGTGCGCCGGGCAGCGACAACATCGTTTCGCTGACGGCCGCGGGCAAATAACTGGAGTTGTGACTGATCAGTCTACATACCCGAGCAAAACCCTAGGTTTCTTGGTATACTTGAGCGCAATAGTCAACCAAGTAGGACTGAAGGAGCTTTCCATGCGTCTCACTACCAAAGGCCGGTTTGCGGTCACCGCGATGATTGATCTGGGCTTGCGTCAAAGCAGCGGGCCGGTAACCTTGGCTGCCATCAGCCAACGGCAGCAGATTTCGTTGTCGTACCTGGAGCAGTTGTTTGGCAAGCTGCGCCGCCACGAGCTGGTGGAATCCACCCGCGGCCCCGGTGGCGGTTACACCCTGGCGCGCAAAGCGTCGGACATCACCGTGGCCGACATTATCGTCTCGGTGGACGAGCCTATTGACGCCACCCACTGCGGCGGCAAGGAAAATTGCCTGGGCGAGGGCGAGCGGTGCATGACGCACGATCTGTGGGCCGCGCTGAATGTGCGCATGGTGGAGTTTTTGGACTCGGTCACCCTGCAAAAACTGGTGGACGACCAATTGGCCAAGGGCCTGCAGGTCGAGGACAAGCCCAGCGTCAAACGCGCGATTTCGGCCATGCCCATCACCAAGCCCATCCGCATCAATGCGCCCAATTCCGTGTTTGCCCTGGGCAACGCTTTTTCCAAATCCTGAAATTTTGCGGGACGGGCCGCAGCCTGCGAAGCAGGCCAGCTCTGTCCTCAACTGTTTAACTAGAGCCAGCCATGGATTCCACCCCCCACTTCCCCATCTACATGGACTACAGCGCCACGACGCCGTGCGACGAGCGCGTGGTAGATGCCATGGTGCCCTGGCTGCGCAACCATTTCGGCAACCCGGCATCGCGCAGCCACGCCTGGGGCTGGGAGGCAGAAGCAGCGGTGGAAAACGCACGCGGCCAGGTCGCTGCCTTGATTGGCGCTGATCCGCGCGAAATTGTGTGGACATCGGGCGCCACCGAATCGATCAACCTGGCTTTGAAGGGCGCTGCGAACTTCTACAAGTCCAAGGGCAAACACATCATCACCGTCAAGACCGAGCACAAGGCTGTGCTGGATACCTGCCGCGAGCTGGAGCGCCAGGGGTTCGATGTGACTTACCTGGATGTGCAAGCAGACGGCCTGATCGACATGGACGTGTTCAAGGCGGCCATTCGCCCCGATACGATTCTGGTCAGCGTCATGTATGTGAACAACGAGATTGGCGTCATCCAAGACATCTCTGGCATTGGCGCCGTGTGCCGTGAAAAAGGCATCATTTTCCACGTGGATGCGGCACAAGCCACAGGCCGGGTGGAGTTTGATCTGTCCCAGCTGCCTGTGGATTTGATGAGCCTGACTTCGCACAAGACCTATGGCCCCAAGGGCGTGGGCGCGCTGTTCGTCCGCCGCAAGCCCCGCATCCGCCTGGAAGCGCAGATGCACGGTGGCGGCCACGAGCGCGGCATGCGCAGTGGCACCTTGCCCACACACCAGATCGTCGGCATGGGCGAGGCTTACCGCATTGCCAAGGCCGAAATGGCATCCGACAACATCCGTATCCGCGCGCTGCATGAGCGCATGCTGGCTGGTTTGAAAGATGTCGAGCAGGTGTTCATCAACGGCCATGAGACGCACCGCGTGCCGCACAACCTGAACATGAGCTTCAACTATGTCGAAGGTGAATCGCTGATCATGGGTATCAAGGGGCTGGCAGTGTCTTCTGGCTCCGCCTGCACATCTGCCAGCCTGGAGCCCAGCTATGTGCTGCGCGCCCTGGGCCGCAGCGACGAATTGGCCCACAGTAGCCTGCGTATGACGATTGGCCGCTGGACGACTGAAGCCGAAATCGACTACGCCGTGGACACGATCAAGAAGAACGTTGCCAAGCTGCGTGACTTGAGCCCCCTGTGGGACATGTTCAAAGAAGGCATTGATATTTCCACGATCCAGTGGGCTGCGCATTAAGGAGTACCAAAATGGCATATTCAGAAAAAGTCGTTGACCACTACGAAAACCCCCGCAACGTCGGCAGCTTTGAAAAAGGCGACGACTCCGTAGGCACCGGCATGGTGGGCGCGCCCGCTTGTGGCGATGTGATGAAGCTGCAGATCAAGGTCAATCCGCTGACGGGTGTGATCGAAGACGCACGCTTCAAGACCTATGGCTGCGGTTCTGCCATTGCGTCGTCGTCGCTGGTGACCGAATGGGTCAAGGGCAAGACGCTGGACGAAGCGGCTGCGCTGAAGAACAGCCAGATCGCCGAAGAATTGGCCTTGCCACCAGTCAAGATCCACTGCTCCATCCTGGCCGAGGACGCCATCAAGGCGGCTGTGGATGACTATAAGAAGAAGCATTTAAATTAAGGACTTGTGGGACAGATCTTTAGCTCTGTCCCCAACTGATTAAAAGTATGGCAGTTACTCTGACCGCAGCCGCCGCACGGCACGTCACCCGCTACCTGACCAAGCGCGGCAAGGGCGTAGGCGTACGCCTGGGCGTCAAGACCACGGGTTGCTCCGGCTTGGCCTACCAGTTGGAGTACGTCGACGAATTGGCACCCGAAGATTTGGTTTTTGAGGGCCACGGCGTCAAAGTGCTGGTCGACCCCAGGAGCCTGGCTTACCTGGACGGTACCGAGCTGGATTTTGTGCGTGAGGGTTTGAACGAAGGCTTTCGCTTCAACAACCCGCGGGAGCGCGACAAGTGCGGCTGCGGTGAGTCCTTCCGCGTGTGAACCTGCAATCCAATGACTTTGAACTGTTCGGTGTAAAGCAGCAGTTCGCCCAGGATCGCGCAGCGCTGGACGCGCGCTGGAAAGACCTGCAGCGCGAAGCCCATCCCGACAAATTCGCAGCCCAGGGTGAAGCTGCTCAGCGGATCGCCATGCAGTGGTCGGTCCGCATCAATGAGGCCTACCAACGCCTCAAGGACCCCCTCAAACGTGCTGCCTACCTGTGTGAATTGGCGGGCGCACCTATCAACGCCCATAGCAATACAGCCATGCCGCCAGCATTCCTGATGCAGCAAATGGAGTGGCGTGAGGAACTGGACGATGCCCACGACGACAGTGCGTTGAATACTTTGCGCGAAAATGTAGAGGCTGCGCAGCGCGAACTGATTCGAGAGTGCGCGCAGCGTCTGGACGTTGAACACGATTACCCTGCTGCGGTGCAGTCGGTACGTGCGTTGATGTTCGTTGAAAAGTTTGCGCACGATCTTGATCTGGCGTTTGACAAGTTGGAAACCTGAATTCAAAACCCGGCGGAACCGGTTACGGCCCTGTACGGTGCGTAGCGCGGCCGACATGCGATAAAAATGGCGCTTCTACAAATTTCCGAACCAGGCCAAGCGCCGAATCCGCACGAGCGACGCATTGCGGTCGGCATTGACCTGGGTACGACCCATTCCCTGGTGGCGGCGGTGCGCAATGGCGTGGCGGAGTGCCTGCCGGACGATGCCGGGCATGTCATCCTGCCATCGGTGGTGCGCTACCTGGAGGGTGGCAAACGCGAGATTGGCTACGCAGCGCAAGCCGCTTTGGCCAGCGACCCCGAGAACACGATAGCGTCCGCTAAGCGCTTCATGGGCCGTAGTCTGGCCGATGTGGCGGGGGCGGAAAAATTACCGTACCGCTTTGCCGACCACGCCGGCATGCTGGGTGTGCTGACGGTAGCCGGAGAGAAATCCCCGGTGGAGGTCAGCGCCGACATCCTGGCTACGCTGCGTTACCGGGCCGAAGACACGTTTAACGACGACCTGTATGGCGCCGTTATCACCGTACCAGCCTACTTTGACGAAGCCCAACGCCAAGCCACCAAGGATGCCGCGCAACTGGCCGGCATCAACGTACTGCGCCTGATCAATGAACCCACGGCCGCAGCTATTGCCTATGGCTTGGACAACGCCAGTGAAGGCGTTTACGCCATCTACGACCTAGGCGGCGGCACCTTTGACATCTCCATCCTGCGGCTGACCCAAGGTGTTTTTGAAGTGGTCGCCACCGGTGGCGACTCTGCGCTGGGCGGCGATGACTACGACCATGCGCTGGCCGACTGGGTGCTGGGGCAAACCGGCGCCCAAGCCGCCAATGCATCCGACAAAGCTGCTCTGAAGGTGGCAGCCCGCGCCTGCAAGGAAGCGCTGTCCACTACTGAATCTATAGCATTCCATGCAGATCTGACGAGGGCTAGCGTGCATTTTGACGTAAGCCAATCCCAGTTGGAGGCTGCTACGGCCCATCTGACCGCCCGCACCATCGCCGCCGCGCGCAAGGCGCTGCGTGATGCCCGTCTGGCTGTGCAAGACGTGCAGGGCGTGGTCATGGTGGGTGGCTCTACCCGCATGCCGCAGGTGCAGGCGGCCGTGGCAAAGTTTTTTGACCGTGCACCGCTGAACAACCTGAACCCCGACGAGGTGGTGGCATTGGGCGCCTCCATCCAGGCCAACCAACTGGCAGGCAACAACACGGCTGGTGACTTGCTGCTGCTGGATGTGATTCCCTTGTCGCTGGGTGTGGAGACTATGGGCGGTCTGGTGGAGCGCATCGTGCCGCGCAACCAGACCATCCCCACCGCCATGGCGCAAGATTTCACGACCTACAAGGATGGCCAAACCGCCTTGGCCTTGCACGTGGTGCAGGGTGAGCGCGACCTGGTCAGCGATTGCCGCAGCTTGGCGCGCTTTGAGCTTAGAGGCATCCCGCCCATGGCCGCCGGCGCCGCGCGCATTCGCGTCACCTTCACCGTCGATGCCGATGGTCTGCTGAATGTGTCTGCGCACGAGCAGGTCAGTGGCGTGCAGGCGGACATCAACGTCAAGCCTTCCTACGGTTTGAGTGATGCGCAGATTGCGCAGATGCTGCAGGACAGTTTTTCCACCGCTGAGCAGGACATCCGCACCCGCGCCGTGGTTGAGGCGCAGGTGGATGCGGATCGCCTGTTGTTGGCTATTCAAAGCGCACTGGATGCCGATGCCGATTTGCTTGGCGCCGACGAGCGTGCCGAAATCGATGCCGCCATGGCTGCACTCTCTGGTGGACGTACCGGCACGGATGCTGCACACATCGAGGCGCTGAGCAAGGCCTTGGCCCAAGCCACTGAGAATTTCGCCGCTATGCGCATGAACAAGGGCATTGCCCAGGCGCTTGAAGGCAAAAATATTGAGACACTCTGATCAAATATGCCCATCATCAAAATCCTGCCGCACCCCGAATACTGTCCGCATGGCGCCGAAGTGAGCGCCCCAGCCGGCACGTCCATCTGCGAAGCCCTGCTCGAAAACCACATCAACATCGAGCACGCCTGCGACATGAGCTGCGCCTGCACCACGTGCCACGTCATCGTCCGAGAAGGTTTTGCGTCGCTCAATGAACTCGACGAAACCGAAGAGGATCTGCTGGATCGCGCCTGGGGGCTGGAGCCCAACTCCCGCCTGAGCTGCCAAGCCTTTTTGGCCCAGAAGGATGTGGTCGTAGAGATACCCAAATACTCCCTCAACCACGCCAAAGAGAACCATTAGCCCCCGCGCTCTGCACTAATATCTCTGTATGCGCCAAATTTTTCTCGACACCGAAACCACCGGCTTCAACGCCAACCTCGCGCACAACCCGGACCGTATGGTCGAAATCGGCTGCGTAGAGCTGGTCAACCGCAAACTCACCGGCAACAACCTGCATTTCTACCTGAACCCGGAGCGGGATAGCGACGAAGGCGCCTTGCGCGTCCACGGTCTGACCACCGACTTTCTGAGCGACAAGCCCAAGTTTTCAGCCATTGCCAAGGATTTGCTGGACTATGTTGCCGGTGCTGAAGTCATCGCCCACAACGCACCGTTTGACATCTCCTTCCTGGATGCGGAGCTGGCACGTGCTGGTCATCAGCCATTCCGGAAATACATTGGCTCGGTGATCGACACGTTGGTCATGGCCAAGGAGATGTTCCCCGGCAAACGCAACAGTCTGGACGCCTTGTGCGACCGCCTGGAAGTGGACAACTCCGGGCGAACCCTGCACGGCGCTTTGTTGGATGCCGAGCTGTTGGCCGATGTGTATATCAACATGACCCGCGGGCAGGATGCGTTGCTGATGGACGTGGGCGCATCCAACGAAGGCGGCATCAAGGTGGTGCAGATAGACCTTCGCAGCTTTGAGTTGCCGGTGGTTGCGGCCAATGCCCAGGAGCTGGTAGCGCACGATGAAGTGCTGATCCAATTGGACAAATCTAGCGGTGGCAAAACGCTGTGGGGAAAACTGGCCTGAGGACTGTTGTATAATTTGGGGCTATTCTGATGAATAATCAGGGCGGTTAGCTCAGGGGTAGAGCACTGCATTCACACTGCAGGGGTCACAAGTTCGAAACTTGTACTGCCCACCAGATATGGTAATTAAAAAAGCACCTTGCGGAAACGCCAGGTGCTTTTTTGTTGTCGCCGCATGTCTGCGGCCATTTTCATTTCGTCGTTCTGTGTACCTCAGACCCGCTCAATGACGATGGCAATGCCTTGGCCAACGCCAATGCACATGGTGCACAGCGCATAGCGGCCTCCGGTCTTATGCAGTTGGTTGATGGCGGTGGTGACCAAGCGCGCACCGGATGCGCCCAGCGGGTGGCCCAAGGCAATGGCGCCACCGTTGGGATTCACACGCGGATCGTCGTCTTGCAAACCCAACAAGCGCAGCACCGCCAGGCCCTGTGCGGCAAAGGCTTCGTTCAGTTCAATGACGTCCATCTGCGCCAGTGTGAGCCCTGTGAGCGCCAGCACTTTTTGCGTGGCAGGTGCCGGCCCAATGCCCATGATGCGCGGTGGCACACCGGCGGTGGCCATGCCCACGACGCGGGCGCGGGGAGTCAGTCCGTTCTGCTTGGCGGCGGTTTCGTTGGCCAGCAGCAGGGCACAGGCGCCGTCGTTGACGCCACTGGCGTTGCCGGCCGTCACGGTGCCATCGGCCCGCACGGCACCCTTGAGTTTGGCCAGTGCCTCCAGCGAGGTTTCACGCGGGTGCTCGTCTTTGCCAACGACGATCGCATCGCCCTTTTTCTGCGCAATGCTGACCGGTGTCAACTCCGCGTCAAAGAACCCGGACTTTTGTGCCGCTACAGCTTTTAGCTGGCTGGCCAGTGCCATCTTGTCCTGGTCTTCACGGCTGATCTTGTATTCGGCGGCCACGTTCTCGGCGGTCTCGGGCATCGCGTCTATGCCGTATCGTTCTTTCATGCGCGGGTTGACGAAGCGCCAGCCAATGGTGGTGTCGTACATCTGCGCGGCGCGGCTGAAGGCACTCTCGGCCTTGCCCATGACAAAGGGCGCACGGCTCATGCTCTCCACCCCGCCCGCTATCATTAATGTAGCTTCACCCGCTTTGATGGCGCGGGCTGCCGTGCCAACGGCGTCCATACCCGAGCCGCAAAGGCGATTGATAGTGGTGCCGGGCAACTCAAGAGGCAAACCCGCTAAAAGGCTGGCCATGTGGGCCACGTTGCGATTGTCTTCACCCGCTTGGTTGACGCAGCCATAGATGATGTCGGTCACCGCCAGCCAGTCCACGCCGGGGTTGCGCGCCATCAGTGCGGCCAACGGTACGGCCGCCAGATCGTCGGTGCGCACGCCGCTCAGAGCGCCGCCATAGCGGCCGAAGGGGGTGCGGATGGCGTCGCAGATAAAGGCTTGGTTCATGGGGGGCTCGTGGGAAGAGTGGGGGAGGGCTTGGGTAGCTGCGTTGAAATGCTACCACTGCAATTCTCGCCAGACGTCGCCGATTTGACTCTTCATTGCGGCTACTATCTTGTTGACCAAGCTCGGGTGCCTGCCCACCGGAACTACTGATGCCCTTGGAGAACCCCATGCCCCGTTTCGCCGCCAACCTCACACTGCTATTCAATGAGGTTGCATTTCTGGACCGTTTTGAGCTGGCTGCCAAGGCCGGTTTCCAGGCGGTGGAGTTTCTCTTTCCGTACGCCCATGCTGCAGAGGACATTCGCCAGCGGCTCGATGCCCATGGCCTGCGCCTGGTGTTGCACAACATGCCACCGGGAGATTGGGATGCGGGTGACCGTGGTATCGCCTGCCACCCGGACCGCGTGGACGAATTCCGCACTGGTGTTGCCACAGCCATACGCTATGCCACGGTGCTGGGAGTTGAGCAACTCCATTGCCTGGCAGGTAAGGCGCCAGCAGGCGTGCCGGACGCCGTGCTGCGGCAAGCGCTGATTGCCAACCTGCAATTTGCTGCGCAGGCTTGCAAACAGGCTGGGCTGCGCATTCTGCTGGAGCCCATCAACACGTTTGACATTCCCGGCTTTTATGTGAGCCGCACCGCGCAGGCGCTGTCACTGCTCGACGAGGTCGGCGCAGACAACGCCTACCTGCAATACGACATCTACCACGCCCAGCGCATGGAAGGGGAATTGGCGGCCACCATCACCCAGCACCTGCACCGAATAGGCCACATCCAGCTGGGCGATAACCCGGGCCGCCACGAGCCCGGTACGGGTGAGATCAACTTCCCGTTTCTGTTTGAGCATCTGGACCGCGTGGGTTATACCGGCTGGATAGGCTGCGAGTACAAACCTGCCAGCACCACGGCGGCAGGTTTAGGCTGGATCAAGAACTACATCCAATAAACAGACCCTTAACGATATGTCTTCTGCTACACCTCTTCAAGAAACTTCCGCACGCGACCTGTTGCGCAGCATGTTTGACGCCGCCATCGCCAGCGCGCAGCCGGCGTTGTGTGTGCCACCCTTTTTGCCGTCGCCCGAGTCTCTGGGCAGCGGGCGACTGATCGTGATTGGCGCAGGCAAGGCATCGGCTGCTATGGCCCGCGCGGTCGAGGACCATTGGGGCGGGCCGTTGTCGGGCCTGGTCGTCACCCGTTACGGTTACAGCGTACCGTGCGCGCGCATTGAGATTGTCGAAGCCGCGCACCCCGTGCCGGATGCGGCGGGCCTGGCTGCTGCCCGGCGCATGTTGCAGGTGGTGCAGGGCCTCACTGCGGATGATGTAGTCTTGTGTCTGATCTCCGGTGGCGGCTCGTCCTTGCTTCCTTTGCCTCTGGAGGGGCTGACGCTCGAGCACAAACAAGAAGTGAACCGTGCGTTGTTGAAGTCGGGCGCCACCATCAGCGAGATGAACTGTGTGCGCCGCCACCTCTCTGCGATCAAAGGCGGCCGCCTGGCAGTGGCCTGCCACCCAGCCAGGGTAATCACCTTGTTGATATCGGATGTGCCTGGTGACGACCCTGTCAATATCGCATCCGGCCCTACGGTGGCGGACCCAAGCACTTGCGAAGACGCGCTGACCATTGTGAAGCGCTACGGCATTGCGTTGCCGCCAGAGGTGCACGCCGTGTTGGAGTCCGCCCGGGGCGAGTCCATCAAACCCGGTGATGCGCGTCTGGCGCGCAACCGGGTCAGCATGGTTGCGGCACCGCAAATGGCGCTGCAAGCCGCGGCCAAGCTGGCGCGCGAAGCGGGTTATGGTGCTTACATCCTCGGTGATGCGCTGGAAGGCGAGGCGCGTGACGTTGGCAAAGTGCTGGCTGGTATAGCGTTGCAAGTGGCCGAACGCGGACAGCCGGTGCAAACGCCCTGTGTATTGCTTTCCGGCGGGGAGACAACGGTCACTCTGCGTGGCGCGGGCAGTGGCGGACGCAATGTGGAATGCCTGCTCGCCATGGGCATTGCTCTTGCCGGGCATCCGCGCATCCATGCGTTGGCTGGTGACACCGACGGTGTGGATGGCGGCGCCGAGATTGCGGGGGCGCATATCGGCCCGGACACGCTGGCACGCGCCCACGCTGCGGGCATGAGGCCCAACGACTGCCTCAACAGCAACGACGGCCATGGTTTCTTTGGCGCACTGGGGGATTCAATCGTCACCGGCCCCACCTTGACCAATGTGAACGACTTCAGGGCCATTCTGATTGCATAGCGGACTTGGGACGGTCAGGCTTTTTCATTCCATGTGTATTCCATTTGCCGCGCGGTGCGCAAAGCCAACTCCCGGCTCGGGAGGGTCAACTATGCCGCTTGCGCGCGCACGTCTTCGTTGGCTGCGCCTAGTGCGCTCGCCTTTACATGGGCGGCAGCTAGCGTCAGGGCCTCCGCCTTCTTGGCATCACCCATGGCCACACCTTCTGCACGCACAAAGCGCACGTCGGTGATGCCCAGGAATCCAAACACGGTTTGCAAATAGCTCTCCTGGTGTTCCATGGCGCGGCCACCTTCGCTGGTGGAGTACACGCCGCCCCGGGTGGAGGCCACGATCACCGTTTTGCCGCCCGCCAGGCCCTTGGGGCCAGTCGCGGTATAGGTGAATGTGCGGCCTGCTTGGGCAATGCGGTCAACCCACGATTTCAGTTGACTGGGGATGCTGAAGTTGTACAGCGGTGCGCCAATCACGATCACATCGGCTGCCAGGAACTGCGTCACGAGGGCTTCAGAGACGGCGTTTTCGCGGAGTTGGCCTTCGGTCAGCGTGGCGTCCGTGGGTGGCATGCGAAAGCCGAGCGACTCCGCCGAAAGGTGGCTGGGTGTGTTCTCCACCAGGTCCAGGTATTCCACTGCCGTGTTGGGGTGGCTGGCGATCCATGTGTTCACGATGTCGTTTGTCAGCTGGCGGGATACGGATTGGGTGCCGGTGATGCTGGAGTCGATGTGCAAGAGTTTCATGATGGACCTTTCAGGTGTGTTTGAAGCGATGAATTGATTGTCGAATCGAAACCATTAGTTGATAAGTCACTAAAATTGCGTTAAATTGTTCTACTGGTAGGACAATGGAGCATTCATGCAAGACTTGAACGACATGCTGTACTTCACTGAAGTGGTGGAGTCCGGCGGTTTTGCGGCCGCCGCACGGCGCCTGAAACTTCCCAAATCCAAGTTGTCCCGCCGCGTGGCCGAGCTGGAGGGGCGTCTGGGTGTGCGGCTATTGCAGCGCACCACACGCAAGCTCTCCCTTACCGATGTGGGGGCTCTGTACCTGCGCCATTGCAGCGCCATGCGCGACGCTGCAGTGGCCGCGCAGGAGGCTGTGGAATACATACAAACCGAGCCGCGCGGCACCATACGCGTAGCCTGCCCGTTAACGCTGGCCTTGACGACGATTGGCCCGCTCGTTCCGGTTTTCATGTCCCGTTACCCCCAGGTGCGCATTGACATGCGGGTCAGCAACCGGGTCGTGGACCTGGTCGAAGAGGGCGTTGATATTGCCCTGCGGGTACGCGCCACGCTGGAAGACAGCGCCAGCCTCGTCGTCAAGAATTTTGGCCAGAGCCGCACGCTGCTGGTGGCCAGTCCGCAGCAACTCAAACGCCAATGGCACCCCACAGAGCCCGAGCAGCTTGCCGGCCTGGACACGGTGGCCATGTCTTCGGTGGACAACAAAGCAACGTGGGTGATACAAGGCCCGGCCGGATCCACCTACAACCTGTCGCACCAGCCGCGTTATTGTGCGGACGACCTCACGACTCTGCGCTTCGCGGTGTTGGGCGGTATTGGCATGTGTTTCATGCCCGATTACATGTGTGAGGAGGATTTGCGCGCTGGCAGGCTGGTCGAGGTTTTACTCGGCTGGAGCCCCGCGCCGGGCATTTTCCACGCGGTTTACCCCACGCGGCGTGGCATGGTGCCCGCCGTGCGGGCCTTTTTGGATTTTTTGGGCCAATCGATTGGCGCCGAAGGCCTGCCACTGCTGGGTTGATACCGGCTGCGGCCATCGTTATACCGGTGTGATGCGGTACACGCAGCGGCGTGCGCCCGCCAGTGCGTGTTCGACCCGCTCAACATTGCTGCCCGGCCCCAGCGTGCGGCGAAATACATCGAGCTCGGACCGGCAAAAGCCCTGGCATTCGGTAGCGGCCGCGCAGATAGGGCAATGGTTTTCTATCAGCAGAAAGCTGCCATCCTGCTGTTTCTCCATCTGCGCCATATAACCCTCTGCGTCGCGCGCCTCCACCAACTTGGCCACCTTGTGTGACAGTGTTTTGCTGCCTGCCATGCGTGCGTTGTAACTCGCCTCGCTTACTGTTTCACGCGCCGTGATCAGCTTGTCCAGGCCGGTTTCGCCGAACAGTGTGCGTACCTGTGTGATCAACTGCACGGTCAGGTCACTGTGGCGGTCGGGAAAGCGCGCGTGGCCCGCTTCGCTGAGCAACCAGTAGCGAGCGGGGCGGCCCACCTTGTCGGCACGGTCTTCAGTCAGTAGGAGGCCCTTCTCCTGGCCCAGCTCCAGATGGCGGCGTACCCCCATGGAGGTCAGTTGCAACCGCTCGGCCAATTGCTGCGCCGTGCTGGGGCCACGGGTCTTGAGCAGGAAGAGGATGTGGTCGCTGGTGTTCATGGGTGTGCGCCCTGGGCCGGTGACGCGAAGGTGGGGCTTTGGCTCCACTGGTTGATGCGCCACGCCGCCCATGCAGACAGGCTGGCGCCCACCAGCAAAATCAGGCGTGTATCGATCAGGGTCAGTACCGAACCCAACACCGCCATCAGGATATTCGCCAGGCAGAAGATGGTCGACAAAAGCCCCATGACTGCGCCCTGGCCCAGGTGGCCAAACCGCTCGGCGCACCAGGCTGGCATCACCGCGTTGTAGTAGGCATTGGGAATGCCAAAGACCACAATCGCGAACAGCCCCAACGTCGGGCCACCTAGGCCCACAGCAGCGATGCACAGCGCGGTTACCAACGCAAAACGGCTGGCCTGCTGCAGTGGATGGGTGCGCACCACGCGACCGGCAAACATGGACGCAGCCGTCATCGTTGCACACAGCGCGGCCGTGGTCCACGCAATGCCCTGGGCGTCGAAGTGCGTCACCTCCACAAGCCACAACGGATAGAACTCGTAGAAGGCTGTCACTCCGCAGGTCAGCGCCAGTTGCACTACCAGCAACGTGCGCAGCTCAGGGTGTTTGAGCAGCTTTAACGCATGCTGGTATTTGACCACCTGCCACCAACCAGTGGTGGCGGCGCTCGCCGTTTTTCGGGGTATGGCGACCCAGCTTACGGCGGCGGTAATCAGCAGCGCAGCCACTGCCACCCAGAAGGGCACGGTAATACCCCAGTGCAGCGTCAACCCGGCCAGCAGCGGGCCAGCCAGCCAGCCCATGTACAGCGCGCCGTTTAACCACGAAAAAGCGCGCACGCGCAACGGGCCTTCCAACTCATCGGCCAGCAACGCACGCGCGACGCTGCCATTGCCTTCCATCAGGCCTGTGGCAAAACGCGCAACGATGAACAAGGGGTAAGACTGGCTTAGCAAACTGGCTGCAGTAACCGCATGCCCGGCGGCGGCACCCAGTGCTGTGAGCAACAACACCGGGCGCCTGCCATAGCGGTCCGACAACGGCCCCAACAGCGTGGACCCGATCAGCAGGCCCAGCGGATTGATAGCGAGCGCCACCCCGAACAGCAACTTGGGCGGCAGGCCCAAGAAATGGTTCAGGCTATTGGCCGCGTCGGCCGCAAACAGCGGTGGCAGTATGGGGTAGGGTAAGGCAGCCCCTACGGTGGAGAGGAATGCCACCAGGCAGGCAGCGGCGATAAGCAGGGCGGATTGCATGGGTTAATTTGTAAGTAAATTTGCTTACAAATGTAAATGCATCACCGTTATTTGTCAATTAAATAGTTTATTTAATACCAAGGCCCAAAACCTATCGGACGTCCACTACCTGTAGCAGATGAAAGCCAGCTGCCGACTTGAAAATCGGGCTCAGAGTCTGAACTGGTAGGCAAAACGCCGCGCGTTCAACTTCCGGCTTTCCCGAGCCTCGGCCAATGAATTCGCTGACAGGTTTTGCATTGACCGCGCCGGCGCTGCCATAACGCTGCAACACGACAGGAAAGGCCGTGCCATTGGCGAGTTCCTGCCTGGCCTGCTGCAGCGCCATGTAGGCCGCGCGGTTGTCTACGCCGGTCGCGCCAGGACGGTTGCCCGCCAACGGCACCACGACGATCTGCCGAACCTTGACTGCACTGCGCGCTGTGGCATCGGCAGCACACTCCATGGCCGGAAAACTGAACATGGTCTCAAAGCTGGGTCCGGCGGCCAACTGTGTGTCCGGCTCGGCTGCGGCCACCGGCGCGGCTGCACTGCTGGGATGTTTTGGTGGTACGGGCGGTGGAGATAGCGCAGCCTTCGCCGCCAAAAGAACCGCTGGTGTCGCCGCATGCGGCGCGTCAGCAGGCTTGGCGGGTTCGCGCTGTTGCCATTGCACCCAAAACCAAACCGATAGCACGAGGACTGGGACCAGAACAATGAGCCAGCGCAGAATCTCCTCTCGCGTGACGACGCGGCGATGGTCGAAGCGGTTCACGATAGCGCTCATCCGCACCTCCTGTGCGGCCGCGTGCTGCAGTTTTCTAGATGAGACGTTGGGCAGTTGTTGTTGGTAGTTTTGCCGCACCTTGTCTTCCACCGCCGCGCTGGCCGCCACGGCGCTCTGGCTATCGATCTTTTTCAAGATTGCATGGCAGTGGCTGCAATGTGATTCGCGCGTGGCATCCACCACGCCACCACACGACCAGCATTTACTTTGCACTACCGTGCTGGTTGGTGCCAAAGGTGCCGCCGCTTCCTGTATGTCGATGGCGCTGGCAAGCCGCGCCGGATCAATGACACCCACTGCGAGCTGGCAATAGGGGCAAGCATCGTGGGGCTGGTCGTCCAGGGCCGCGCCACAGCCTGCGCAAAACAGTTGCCGCTTGCTGCCGATCTGTTGTTTGAGATCGGCCCAGCTCATCTTGTGCACAAAGCCTTTTTCGGCAAGGTAGAGCACAAAGGTCTGGAAGTAACCGTGGCCTTGAGAACACTGCCATTGCTGGGTGCGGCCAAAACGACTCAGGTTGAATACCTTGGCCAGCGGTGACGTGCAGACGGGGCAGGGCAGGCGCTCGGCCAGCGTGCTGCCTATGCTTCTTTCAAGTGTTTCGTGGATGGTGTGGACCAGATCCACAATACCAGGGCCCGCCAGTTGGATGGATTCGGTTCCCTCAAACCAGATCAGCGTACATGCCTCGCAGATATCGATATCAACCAGCTTTTTGTAATGGCCGGCCAGCGTCAAAACCCGCATAGGGTTTTTGCAATTGCTACAGGAAAAGTGCGACATATGTGACTGGTAAGAGTGTCACAAGTATCGCCGCATCCGTAGCGACCGGGCCGAAGACGGCTAGCCGCGCCAGGCGCGTGGATAACGGTCCATAGCCAGCCCATCCAGCGCAATCTGCGGCTTGCGCCCAGAGATCAGGTCATCGATGATCCGCGCGGTGCCCGCGGCCATCGTCCAGCCCAGCGTACCGTGGCCGGTGGCCAGCATCATGTTGGCGTAGGGCGTGCGGCCCACGATGGGCGTGCCATCTGGCGTCATGGGGCGCAGGCCGCACCAGAACGTGGCCTTGGACACATCGCCGCCCTTGGGGAACAGGTCAGTCAGCACATGGTTCAGCGTGTCGCGGCGCGATTCGCGCAGCGTCATGTCAAAACCGGCCAGCTCGGCCGTGCCACCCACGCGGATGCGGTCGCCCAAACGTGTAACGGCCACCTTGTGCGACTCGTCCATGATGGTGGATTCGGGTGCGAAGTTGGCATCGGTGATGGGCACGGTGATGGAGTAACCCTTGACCGGGTAGACCGGAATGTGGATACCAATGGGCTTTACCAAGTGGGGCGTGAAGCTGCCCAATGCGGTGACGTAGTGGTCAGCCGTCAAGGTGCCAGCGCTGGTGCGTACACCGCTGACTTTGCCGCCGCTGACCTCGATGCCGTCGATGCTGGTGTTGTAGCGAAACTTGACGCCCAGCGCCTCGGCCATCTCGGCCAGGCGGTTGGTGAATTTGAAGCAGTCGCCGGTCTCATCGCCGGGCAGGCGCAGTGCACCTACGAATTTTTCTTGCGTCAGCTTCAAAGCCGGCTCGACCTTGACGAAGCCTGCGCGGTCCAGCACCTCGAATGGCACCTTGTAATCCTGCAGCACTTCCACATCCTTGGCGATGCCATCCATCTGCGCCTGGGTGCGGAACAGTTGCAGCGTGCCCTGGGCGCGGTCGTCATAGCCTATGCCGGTCTCGGCGCGCAATTCCTTCAGGCAGTCACGGCTGTATTCGGCGATCGGCACCATGCGGCTTTTGTTGATGGCATAGGCCTTCTCGGTGCAGTTGGCCAGCATGGACAAGCCCCAGCGCCACATGTTCGGGTCCAGCACCGGCCAGATCACCAGCGGACTGTGGCGCATCAGCATCCACTTGATGGCCTTCATCGGTACACCCGGCCCTGCCCACGGTGAAGAGTAGCCTGGCGACACCTCACCGGCATTGGCAAAGCTGGTCTCCAGCGCGGGGCCGGCCTGGCGGTCGATGACCTCGACCTGATGCCCGGACTTGGCCAGGTAATACGCCACCGATGTGCCGATCACACCACTGCCCAATACGATGACTTTCATGCCTTACCCTTCAAAAACGTGTTCTCTGCATACCCATTGAAATGTACCCGCTGCGTCTGAAAAACGGTAGGTCTGCGCTGCGGCAATGGGCGCCAACGCACAGATTCAGCGGGTGCATAAGCTGCGATACTGCAAGTCAACCCCAAGGAGAACGCTATGCAGATCCATGTCAACACCGACCACAACATCGAAGGCCATGCCGCCCTGACCACATGGGCCACGACCGAAGTCCAACGTGCGGTCACCCGGTTTGCTGAGCACATCACCCGCATCGAGGTGCATTTGAGCGACGAGAATGGCCACAAAAGCGGCCCGCATGATATGCGCTGCCTGATCGAAGCCCGCCATGAAGGCCGCCCCCCGGTTGCTGTGACCGAGCATGCCGACAACCTGCACCAGGCCGTCACCGGCGCCGCCGACAAGCTGGCCCGATTGATGGACAGCAGCCTGGGCCGCGCCGCACGGCCGGTGGCAGTGCCGCCCCAGTAATTTTTTCACGCCATTCGCCCATGCTCCAGACCCCCGCAGAATTTGTTCCGCTGATGACCGCACAGGGTCATCCCGACCCGATTGCGTTTGTGTTTCGCGGTGGCAAGCTGCTGGTGCGTGAGGATGATCTGACCTTGCCCGATGCCCGCGTCGGCTTGCCCTTGCATGGCTTGCGAGCGGATCAGTTTCATCTGGTGGGTTTGTGGAGAGACCGCTACTGCAGCACCACCTGGGTGGATGCGGATCTGCAGCCGCAAGACGGCTTTGCCTTCGTCCAACTACGGTCCTTGTTTGGCAGCATGGATGAGGCCCTGCTAGGCCTGGCCAGCCGCGCCGCGCAACTGGCCGAATGGGCCCGTACACACCGCTTCTGCGGCCACTGCGCCAACCCCATGCAACTGGCCACTGGCGAGCGCGCCTTCAAATGCCCGGCCTGCGGCATGATCGCCTACCCCCGGATCTCGCCAGCGATGATGGTGCTGATCCAAAAGGGCGATGAGATTCTGCTGGCTCGCCACGTTATCTCACCCACCGGCCGCTTCAGTGCGCTGGCCGGTTTTTTGGAGGCAGGCGAGTCTATCGAAGAAGCCATCCACCGCGAGGTGATGGAAGAGGTTGGCCTGAAGGTCAGGAACCTGCAGTACTTCGGCAGCCAGTCCTGGCCGTTCCCCCATTCGCTGATGATTGCGTTCACTGCGGAGTACGCCAGCGGCGAGATCACACCCGACACCAGCGAGATTGCCGAGGCTCGCTGGTTCGGCCCGAACGATATGCAGCCCGAAGCGCCGCCCGGCGTGTCCATCTCCAACCTGCTGCTCAATGCGAACTGGCCCGGGCAGCGGAACGCGTCAAAATAACCCAGTTCAGGTTTATTGAGGCCATTTTTACGAGGTCTGCGAGGGGAAATCGCCTGTAGCCCTCGTGGAATATGCGTTGGAAGCTAGCAAAACGATAGCAATTCGTTTGCGGCTGTCAGGTCATCAAGCCTTCACAGCCCAGCGCAACTTGGCCGATGTGGAGCGCGGATTGGCACGGCGCTCTTCAAACGAGGCACGTATCAGGTCCCCGGCCACGTTGGCGTAGACGCCGCTGCGCTCACCGGTCTGAAACGCCTTCTTGACCCTGCGGTCTTCGCCGGAGTGAAAGCTCAAAATGGCGACGCGTCCACCGGGCTTCAGGCACGACGGCAGCAGTTCCAGGAAATGGTTTAGCACTCCGAACTCGTCGTTCACCTCAATGCGTAGCGCCTGGAAGGTGCGCTGCAGCACCTTCTTGGTCTCGGCCAGGCGTTCTTCCTCTGGCATGCTGCGCTTAAAGGTCGCAGCTAAAGTCTGGCGCACCAGGTCGGCCAACTGCGTGGTAGTTTCCAGATACTGGCCCTGCAAAGCTGCAGCGAGTGGAATGGCATAGGGCTCGTCCGAGTTGTCGACCAGCAAGTCGCGCAGGCGCTGGCGGGTGACGGACAGCAGCAGTTCCGATGCGGATTGGCCGCTACTGGGGTCCAGCCGCAAGTCCAGCGGGCCATCGGCCTTGAAGCTGAAACCCCGCGCCGGGTTGTCGATCTGCATGGATGACACGCCCAGGTCGGCCAGCACCACGTCAAACCCACCGTCGGCCTCGGGCAACAGCGTGGCAACCTCAGAAAAATTCATGCGGCGCACGATCAGCTCGGTCGGCAGAAAACCCAGCTTGCGCAGGCGTGCCTCGGTACGGGGTAGCTCGATAGGGTCCACGTCCACGCTGTAGAGGCGTCCGCCGGGCAACAGCTTGGGAAATATTTCTTGCGTGTGGCCGCCAAAGCCCAATGTGGCGTCCAGACCAATTTCACCGGGCTGGGGTTTGAGGATGTCCAGTATCTCGTTGATGCAGATGGAGCGGTGCATGCCCGCCGGGGTCTGGCCCCGGTCCAGCACCTTCTGAATCGCTTCTGCGTTGCGTGTGGGGTCCAGCTCTTTGTATTTTTCTTCGAAGCGCTTGGGGTGGGTGCCCGCATAGCGCACCCGTCGTTGGTGGGGAATGGCGTCGTCGGTCATGCTTCGATTGTCGTGTATGTTGGCTTTTGACCTGGGTGAGGTGTTCATTTGTTCGCCCGCAGCAGGCATGGGGTGGCTGTTCTGCTCCGTGTCCCCCGCCCGCCGCGCGGGCTCCTCCTTGACCTGCGCAGAACAACCACCCCATGCCTGCTGCTTGAACCTTTGCTTGCGATGGTTGGGAGGCGGGCGCAGTCGATGCCATGGATTTTTCCTCCGACGGCGCAAACCAAGCCGCGCGGTATCAGTCGGGTAGTGGGTTTTGCGCAGGTAAAAGGAGGAGGCCGAAGGCCGGGGGACACGGAGCAAAACCCGCTACCCGACTGATACGAACCACAGTGGCGCTGACCCATGGTCTCCTGTTCGACCCCAAGAGACAGGGCGCAAACTAGAACTGCACGCCCGTGATCAGCTTGATGTCGAACACCCGCTCCGTCAACCACAGCGCGGCCACCAGCATCGTCAGCAGCGAGCCCCACACAAACACACCTTTGCGGTAAAACACGGTGTGCCGCAGTGCAAACGCCACGGGCAAGAAGCCTGCCACGATGGCCATCTGGCCGACTTCCACGCCCAGGTTAAAGCCCAGTAGCGACAGCGCCAGCGCATCTGCCGGCAGGCCCAGCTCGGCCAGCACGCTGGCAAAGCCAAAGCCGTGGATCAGACCAAAACAGAAGGCCACGACCCAACGCTTGTGCGCCACCACGGGCCACACATTGTTGGCGGCTGCCAGCACCACAGACAAGGCAATTGCCGACTCCACCAGGCGCGAAGGCAGCGACACGAGGCCCAGCGCCGCCAGGGACAGCGTGATGGAATGCGCCGCGGTAAACGAGGTCACTACCCACAAGACTTCTTTCCAGGCCTGACCAAAACGCTCGGCGCCGCGCCAGGTCTTGCCATGTAGCACCAGTACCGCTGGCAATAGCAGTGACAACAAAAACAGGATGTGGTCGAAACCAATCCAGATATGCCAGATGCCTTCCACCAGGTACTGCTTGAACTGCTGTAGGCGCGAGACCGACTCGGAACCAAACTGCATCTCACCGCTGGTGGGTGACAACACGGTGGTGTGCAGCGTGCCGTCTACCGATGCGCGCAGCAGGCCGCGGTGCAGGCTGTCCAGGTCGAACAACAGGCGGTAGCGCAGGCCCAGGGGGCCGGTTTTGTCGGGGCAGGCGCCGTTGAGTTTGAGCACGGCGTAAGCACCATCGGTGTGCTCATCCACCTGCAGCTCGGCTAGTTGCAAGGGGCACAGGCCGCCACGTTTAATCTCCAAGCGACTCAGCGCCCAGGCCGCGATGTCTGCCTGGCGGGTGCGCAGCTCGCCCCAGGTGATCTCACCATTGCCGTCGCTGTCCAGGCCCAAGGCAAAGTCGATGTCACGTACGGCGATGTCCCATTGCGCGGTGACGGCGGCGCCCTGTGCGTTGACGACCAAGTAGCTGTCGCTGGCTTTGTGGGCCCAGGCGCTAAGGTGCAGGCACAGCAGTACCGGCAAGAGTAGTAGCTGGCGCATCGTCATTTGGGTGCTCCGTTGGCGGTTGCAGGCAGTTGTTGCACTTGTTTGGCGAGTGCGCGCAGGGCTGGGTCTTCAAAGCCGCTGCTCTGCAACCAGTCCAGCACGGCTTGGGCGGCGGCGGGGTTGCGGTCTGCCAGCGCCGACTCGAGCACGATGCGTGCGTCCCGCGGCTCTTTTTGTACCTGGTAGTTTGCGACAGACAGGCGCACGGCCTCTTTAGCGTCGTTGCGCAGGTGCAGGTAAAAGCGTGCTTCTTCCGCCTGGTGCGTGGTGTCGCCGCGCAGTTTGGCGGCGGCGAAGCGGTCACCCAAGGCCAGCACATGGGTCTTGGCGGCTGGCAGCTTCAGTGCGGTCTCGGCTTCTGCCAGGCGCAGTAGCAGGCCGTCGACCGTATCCCACTTGGCCAATTGCTGGATGACCTGGTCGGGGTGGCCCTGGTCGAGCAAAAAGTCGCTCCAGGCGGCCAGCAGGTAGCCATCGTCAATGCCCAGATCCAGGGCCCTGCGGTAGTGCTGCTCGGCCAGCGCCATTTGCCCTTGCCAGGCGGCTACTTCGGCCAGGCGGGTGTTCAGCCACAGGCGTTGGTCG
>NZ_JANXUQ010000039.1 GCF_025356155.1 Rhodoferax sp.
AGCCCAGTTGTAGCCGGCAGCATCTACCACGGCCTTGCCAGCCAAGCCTTGGTAGAGCACGCGTTAGACCGCCAGGGCGTGTGGGCAGTAGCAGGCTGGCCGGCTGAAGAAATCTTGCACGCTTACCGCTTCCGCCAGATCCAGCCGTCGCGCCCATTGCTGCGCGCGCTGATCAAGGCGATTGAAGACGATGAATCGCTGGACGTGCTGGAGCACCGCATGGGCGACGAACCCCTGCTGGTCTACCGCTTTTTGCGCTACGCCAACTCCGTCCACCTGGGTGCGCGCAGCGAGGTGCACAGCGTGCGCGAAGGGCTGATGGTCATGGGCTACAGCAAACTACGCACGTGGTTGATGGAGCAAATCCCCCACGCCAGCGGCGACCCCAACCTGGACCCCATCCGTTTTGCGATGGTGCTGCGCGCGCGCATCATGGAGCACCTGGCCGTCGCTGGGGTGGAAGACGAGCTGCGTCGTGAGGTGTTCCAGTGCGGCATCTTTTCGCAACTGGACCTGCTGCTGGGCGAACCCATCGGTGCGGCCATCCACCGCCTGCCGCTGCCCGAGCGCATTGCCTCAGCGGTCGTCGGCCAGACCGGGCCGTATGCGGCGTGGCTGGAGGTGGCCAGTGCGCTGGAGTCCAGCAACACCCGCATGATCCGCGAGGTGTGCAAGGCGCACAGAATGCCGGCGGATGAAGTGAACCGGGCACTGATGCACACCCTTGCGGCCATATAGGTAAGCCGTTGACCCCAAGCCACGCGTCTTTCATTGAAGAAGCGAAATTTATTTCGGTACAAATGACATGCAGACGCAATGCTACGGGTCACTTACAAACGGTAACAACGTTGTAAGCCTTTTGTAAAGTTGTTGCGTGGCTTGGGCTAGACTCCCATGAGCAAAAATGGAGAGGGCGGGCGCCAACAAAACTAAAAGACTAGGCTGGCGCCTACATTCAATCGGCATACCTGCAGCTGTCACTGTAGATATGCACCGTGGTTTAGTGAATCCTCCGTAAGGCGAACGTGCACACCGAATAGGTGGGCGTTGTGGTGTCCATTTTTGTTGTGACCGGTAAACGGGTATGCAACAAAAATTGGAGCCCAAGGGTGACCACACACAACACACCTGCGCTGCAAACTGCCGCGCGGCAACCTACCACGCCTAACCCAGCCCTGGTCGCGCTTTGTGCCATCGCCAGACTGCACCAAATAGCCGCTGACCCCGCGACCCTGGCCCACCAACTGGGCCTGGCCCCACTAGACCCCGTCAGCACCCAAGACCTGCTGCGCGCTGCCAAGCACATAGGCCTCAAAGCCAAGCGTAGTAAGACCACGATAGACCGCCTGCCCCTGACCCCCTTGCCCGCACTGGCGTTGATGCGTGGTGACGGCGAAGGCAGTGCACCGTCAGCAGGCCCTCGCGTCGTCATCCTCGCCCAATGCGACGGCAAACGCGTGCTCTACCAAGACCCCGTCGCCATGGTCGCTGGCACCAGCACCGGCCCAACCATAGAGTCCACCGAAGTCTTTGCAGAGCAGTGGAGCGGCGACCTCATCCTCATCACCAGCCGTGCATCCCTGGCTGGGAGCCTGGCCAAGTTCGACTTCAGCTGGTTCATCCCCAGCCTCGTCAAATACCGCAAGCTGCTGGGCGAGGTGTTACTCATCTCCTTCGTGCTGCAAATCTTTGGCCTGGTCTCGCCGCTGTTCTTCCAGGTTGTCATGGACAAAGTCCTGGTCCACAAAGGCATGACCACGCTGGATGTGCTGGTCATAGGCCTGGTTGTCGTAGTTGTCTTCGAAAGCGTGCTCTCCGCCCTGCGTGCCTACGTCTTCAGCCACACCACCAGCCGCATTGACGTAGAGCTGGGTGCCAGACTCTTCCGCCACCTGCTGGCCTTGCCCTTGGCCTACTTCCAGGCCCGCCGGGTGGGTGACTCGGTAGCCCGCGTCCGTGAGCTGGAAAACATCCGCTCCTTCCTAACCGGTAATGCCTTGACGGTAGTCCTGGACGTCTTCTTCTCCATCGTCTTCATCGCCGTCATGCTGATCTACAGCGTGCCCCTGACGCTGATCGTGCTGGTCAGCCTGCCCCTGTACTTTGGCCTCAGCCTGGCCGTGGTCCCCATCCTGCGCGCACGCCTGGACAACAAGTTCGCCCGCGGTGCAGAAAACCAGGCCCTGCTGGTGGAAACCGTCAGCGCCATCCAGACCGTCAAAGCCACAGCCTTGGAACCGGCCTTCGGCAAACGCTGGGACAACCAGCTCGCGGCCTACGTATCCGCCAGTTTCAAGACCCAGAACCTGGCCACCGTCGCCCATGAAGCCGTCAACCTGATCGGCAAACTGGTCAATGCCGCCACCCTGTGGTACGGCGCCCACCTGGTCATGGACAACGAACTCAGCGTCGGCCAGTTCATCGCCTTCAACATGTTTGCCCAGCGCGTGAGCCAACCCATCATGCGCATGGCCCAACTGTGGACCGACTTCCAGCAAACCGGCATCTCCGTCGCAAGGTTGGGCGACATCCTCAACACCCACACCGAAGTACCCCCAACGAGCACGGCCCAACTACCACCCCTCAAAGGCCGCATCACACTCGACAAGGTCGTCTTCAGCTACCGCCCCGATGCCCCACCCGTGCTCAAAGGTGTAGACCTGGACATACAAAGCGGCGAAGTCATAGGTATTGTGGGCCGCTCCGGCTCCGGCAAAAGCACCTTGACCAAGCTGGTCCAACGCCTCTACAGCCCACAAGGCGGTCGCGTGCTGGTAGACGGCATAGACATCAGCCTGATAGACGCCGCCCAACTGCGCCGCCAGGTCGGCGTCGTCCTCCAAGAAAACCTACTCTTCAACCGCAGCGTGCGCGAGAACATCGCCATCACCGACCCCGCAGCCCCCATCGAAGCCGTAATGCGCGTC
>NZ_JANXUQ010000049.1 GCF_025356155.1 Rhodoferax sp.
CGCTGCGCCAAGATCTACAAAGAGGCCAACAACCGCAGCTTTCGCCAGGCCGTGGACTACACCGAAAACCGCAAGGTCAAAAACTCTCGCTCGGCCCGCGCCATGGCCAAAGGCAGCAAATTTGGCCGCCAAGAGCAAGAGGCCGCCTGGCAGAGTGCCGAGGTGGATGCGCTGTACCGCCTTGCTGCTGCCGGTGTGCGCGTGCCGCAGCCATACAACTTCCACGACGGCGTGCTGCTGATGGAGCTGGTGACCGATGCCCATGGCGACGCGGCCCCGCGCCTGAACGATGTGGCCTTCACGCCTGAACAGGCCCGCACCCACCACGCCACGCTGATTGCGGAGGTGGTGCGCATGCTGTGTGCAGGCGTGGTGCATGGGGACTTGTCGGAGTTCAACATCCTGCTCGCCCACACACAAGGCGAAGGGGATGCAGACGGGGTGGATGAGCCCGTCATCATCGACCTGCCCCAAGCGGTGGACGCCGCCGGCAACAACCACGCGCAACGCATGCTGCTGCGCGACGTCAACAACCTGCGCGACTTCTTTGGCCAGTTTGCACCCGAGCTGCTGACCACACAGTACGGCCCGGAGATATGGAGCCTGTACCAGGCGGGCTTGCTTAGCAATGAGACCGTACTGACTGGCCACTTTGAGCGCGCGCACGCCGATGTGGACATGCAAGCCGTGCTGCGCGAGATCGACGATGCGCGGGCTGAAGACGCGGCCCGCAGGCTGCGCATGGCCACCGCCGTTTGAGCGTGCCTTCACCATGCACCGCAGATATTTGCTCGCCGCCATAGCTATCAGCGCGGCACTGTTTCGCGCGGCCCAGGCCGCCCCACCCGACACCCAGGACGGGGCGCAGACCGAACCCCTGGCCAAGCCCCACTACACCGTATCGGCTGCGCAATTGCAGCGCTCGGTGGCGCAACGCTTTCCGCTGCGCTATCCGGTGCCGGGTGTATTGAGCCTGGACTTGCAGGTGCCTTTGCTGCGCCTGCTACCGGAACAGAACCGCGTTAGCGCCGAGATGGTGGTCGATGCCGCGGGCCCCGCCTTGCAGCGCAGCCACAAGGGCAGCTTTGAGATCAGCTTTGCACTGCGTTACGAGGCCAGCGACCGCACACTGCGCGCGCACCAACTGCACTTTAAGCGCCTGCAGTTTCCTACGCTGCAACCCGGCGTGGTGGACATGCTCAACGCATACGGACCCGCCGTGGCACAGCAGTCCTTGCTAGAGGTGGTGTTGCACCAACTGCGCCCGCAAGATCTGGCGCTGGCCGATGTGATGGGCATGCAACCGGGTAGCATTACCGTGACCGATGCCGGGCTGGTGATTGGGTTTGTGCTGAAACCTCCGTAATCTCAAACACTGCATCACCCACCAAACTACCGTACAGGAACGCATTTATGACCAGCAGAACCTCCCATCTTCCTTCCATATGGCTGGCGGACTTCGCCAACAAGGCGGAGTTCGATGCACGCGCGTCAGAGATGCATGCGCAATTGGAAGTGATTGCGGCGATCGATGATCGCATGCTGCAATCCCGCCACCCTTTTGACATCAAGGCCTGGTGCGCGGCGTGCAACGCGGTAACGGCCATGCGGGTTACCTGGCACTATTGCGGTACCAATCCAATGGGGTCAGTTCATCCCGCGTGGACTGAAACCTGCGCCTGCAACCAATGCGGGCTCAATAGCCGCATGCGGGCTCTCGTTGGTTTCTTGTTCAGCAAGTTGAACGCGCCCAAGACGGCGCGCGTCTACATTGCCGAGCAGACTACCGTTTCCTACAAAATTATCAAGAATTTATTTGATAACGTGACCGGCAGCGAATACCTGGGTCCACATTTCAAGCCTGGCGAAATCGCAAAGGATTTTAAAGATCACGCCAACATTCGACACGAGGACCTCAGCCGGTTGTCGTTCCCTGATGGCAGCTTCGATCTGGTGCTGACCCAGGATGTCTTCGAACACATTCCGGACTACCAAAAAACTTTCTCAGAATCGGCACGCGTATTAAAACAAGGCGGCGCACTCGTTTTCACGGTGCCGTTTTTCTACGACCAGGCCCAAACTGGCATTCGCGCAAAAATCGATATGCAAGGCAATGTGCAGCACATCCTTCCACCCGAATTCCATGGCAATCCGGTGTCAAACGAAGGCTCCCTGTGCTTTCAAAACTTTGGCTGGGACCTACTGGATACGCTGCGCACCGCGGGCTTCAAGCAGCCCAAAGCGAATATGTATTGGGGGCCATGGGCGGGCCACATTGGTTTTCCGTTTTTTGTCATCAGCGCCCACAAAGCCTAGGTCAGCTGTCGGCACCAACCGCCAGCTAATTGACCAAGTCGCGCCCGCAGTAATAGTCATCCAGGGCCAGTTCGCGCAGCAAGCCCACTTCACGCTGCGAGGGGTTCTCTACCAATACTTCGTACAGGCGTCGTCCCAACGCTACGGGCACCACAAAATCTCCGAGAAGATGGGTTCGCGTGGCAATGGCATCTTCGACAAACTTCAAAGCGCCTTGTCGAATGGCAGCTCTGATCGGTTGGCAATGCACCTCTTCGCGGCTCAGCGCGCGAACCTCTGGAACAACTTCACCGCCGGACATCAGGTTGTACCGGATGATCTGTGCTTCATCTGAACTCAGCAACTTCTCCAGATCAAAGCTTTGTCGCAACAAGGCATTGGCATCCGGGCCAAAGACAACGTATTGGCCAAAACATCCTTTGACGCTCACTCCGTAATTGTTCGCGATGGCCTCCGCACGGCTATCGGTCATCATGTAGTAGCCGTGGGCCTTGCCCTTCACAAGCTGGTTCAACCGCCCTTGAATGGTTGCGGAATATCCCACGTCCACCACGGCAAATTTCTTCCCGTCGTTGAGGCCGATGGCATTCAGATAGGCCATCATGCCAGGACGTTCTGCATGGGCCTGCGCCAAAATACGCTGTGACAACGCGGCGAGCAATGGCTTCAGGTGATCAATTTGGGCATCAGCCACTTCCACTTGTTTGTCTTCATTCAACAAGCCCTGCTGCACGAGCGCGGCCCATTCGTCGTCGGTAAGAATCAGCCCATACCGCTCCCGCACAAAAGAGGACGCATGGTTCGAAAAATACGTGGTTCGTGCAATGGCCTCAATCTCATCCATCCCCCGGATCATGGGCACCGTAATGGCCCGTCGCGATAACACGAGGTACTCAGACGGTGGCGGCCCCTCTCCATGCTTTGCCCATATGTCGTAGATCTTCCTTAAAAACTCGCCTTCACGGGACAAAAAGTACAAGCGCTCAACGCCATCTTGCGAAGATTGCTGCGCCAACCACTGGACAAACGACAGAACCAGAGGCCCCAGAACGGTGTAGCCCAAGGCGTGGTAATTGGGCGGCACCAGGTCCAAAGAACTGAAATTGGAATAGAACACCGGGCCTAAATTGGCACGCAGCAACAGGCCTAACGTCAACTCTTCATTCAGATCATTTGCATGCAGTGCATCTTGCACCAAGGGCCCCAACCGGGCGGTAGCGTGCGCCATCTCGACCGGCCGCATCACGTGCCAGACTTTCATCCCCATATCGCTCGGTATCTGAACATCGGAGTGTTCGTTGTCACCAATCATCAAAATCTGCGCCGGTGTCACGCCCTCTTTTGCAAGGATGTGGCGATAGAGCTCCCCAGTGTCCTTGCGCAAGCCAATTTCAGATGACAAGTACAACTCTTGCCAGCCAACGACGCCGTGCGCCGACAACATAGACTCAATGGCCGACCGGGGCAAATACATATCGCTTGCAAGAACAACCCGCTTGCCTTGCGATAGTGCGAATCGCAGTATTTCTACGACGTCGGGGCGCGCCGCGACCGACGCGTGTTCTACGCTTTCCTCCAGCTGACGCAATCGGGTAACGGCATCTTCGGGCAGACCCGACAACATGGCGAATTCGGGAAATATCGCATCCAAACCGACATCGCGCCCAGCCTTCTGGCGGGCCAACCCTTCAGACTCGGCCCTCAACTTCAGGTAAATACTACCAACACCCTCACCCGCTTTCCGGGCAACGATGGCCTTCGTACTTTCGGGGTTTAACAGCGGCCGCAGCAGTAAGGTGTCGAAGATGTCGAATACCACAACCTGCACACTTGCGTCGGAGATGACGGCGCGTACGGTATCGCCCGTTTGGCTCAGGTATTGTTCAAAACCCCAAGCTGATCTGGGGGAAGTGGCATCCCGCAAAATGGCCGTTTTATACCCACTGCGATTGGCGGTCAACGCAAACAGGCGCTCCAGGCAGTGGGCAAACGTAGCGTCTTTCTGCCCTGTCTCCAGCGGAAAGTCCTCCAGCGTCAGGCCGGCATCAAACAAGGGCTTCAATGCTTGTGCGCGTGCCCAGAACATCGAGCCTGCCGGGTAGTCAAAGTAACCGTTCGGCATGTCATCAATGCCCAATCGTTGGCACCACGCACGCGCCATCGGCTTGTTGGACAGCCAGGTATTTGCCCAGTAGGGCAGTTTGGAATAGTTCTGTGGATAAACAAGGCCAACGCGCGAGGGCTCGGTCAGCAGCGCAAAAATCTTCCTTATGTGAAGAGGGTTTCCGAACAGATGCTCCAGCAAATACTCTCTCCAGCCTTGCGTTGCGCCGTCGTTGTACAGTGACTTTTTGCTGTGGATATGCGCCAGGTAATCGTAGTTACGCAACTCATCACCAAAGGTGCAGAACATAGGCGCCACGTCGCGTCCCCGATTCGGAACCACCGCCGTCTGCAGGCGGTGCACCTTTGGCAAGCGCGCGAACATTTTTTCGCAGGCCTTGCGGATTTCTTCCGACGGGACCGACACAAACAGATCGAATGCAAACGGCATGCGACCTAGAAAATCTGCAAACTCAGGGGCGACATCCGCATAAAAGACATGGGCGTGCACAGCGATTCGCCCGTCTGGAGCGGTGTCCAACGGCACGACACCCTCCATGTCAACCATTCCCGACCTGGATGTGTCCAGTAGCGCCAGAAAATGCGGTGTTGAACTGTCTTTTTGCGCTTCGGCGGCAGGTGCAACCAAGTCCGGCACGTCAGCGCTGCGGGTCTGCGGCAACCGAACGCCTAAGCGCGTTGCTAGTGCCACCCAACGGCGGCGAAGGCCGTCCATCGCTTGTTGGTGCTCCCCACGCGCAATCCTTGACACAAACCGCAGCAAGGCAGTCGCTTTCCAGGACGTCGAACTGACAAGTTCTTCCACCGTTTTTTGCAGTGCGTCGGCACGCCCTGCGTTATGGGCTGCAAGCGCATTCGCTTCCTCGCATTGCCGATTCAGGTGGTCCATATTCGTCCGCATGGTCAACGCATGGGCCTCGGCACGGGCCTCGGCATGGGCCTCGGCACGGGCCCTGGCAGCGTCCGTTTGGATGCGCAGGTCGGCAAGAGCCTGGTTGCCGGCAACCAGGCGGATCTGCAGTTGTTGGTTCTCATGGAATCGATCCAACGCCATTTGGTAAAAATGGCTTCTCGCATTTTCAAACCAATGGAACGAACGCACCCACTCGCGTGAGGTAAACCGCGGCAGCCAGGCTTCGAAGATCAAGGCGCGGTTGGCAATGTGTCTCTCGGCGTCAGCTTCGGCGGACAGCCCGGACGTGCCGAGCGCCATGCGGTACACAGCACTCACTTCGGGCACATGCTTGAAGGGCGTCAAAGCCGCAATTTGCAGCCAGAAGTCCCAGTCTTCCAGACACTCAAGGTCTTCCCGAAATCGGCATCCATTGTCCAACAGAGAGCGCTCAAACAGCACCGCGTGAATGGGAAGAAAGTTCGCCGCTCTCAGCCGATCCATTTGCCAAGGCTCGTCAAGAACCAACACGGTCTGCCCCTCACCGCCGACCAACCGGACGCCTGTATAACACGCACGCTCCGTGCCTTCTGCCAAGGTATGGCTTAGTTTTTCAAGATGGTTCGGCAAGAAGAGATCGTCGTCGTCCAGAAAAATAAGGTACTGCCCCCTGGCGCTTTCCATTCCGAAATTTGCGGCCGCTGCACGGGCTAATGCACCTGGGCTTTGAACCAGTCGCAAGGGGAACCGACCACACGCATCGCCTAATGCGCGGTGGTTCGTTCCCTTTGCATTCACCACGACCACTTCGACGTTGGCATAGGTCTGCAAGGCGATCGAGTCCAGTGCATCTTGAAGCACGGGACGGTCCATACTTCGGACAATCACACTAACCAGAGGCAGATCCTCCGGCGCCCTTGCCAAGCCAGGTTGGTCTTGGGTTTCTGATCCACGCAGCTCGGGCGCGTCGTTTTTTAGTTCATCCAGTTGCAGCATCGGCTGATTTTACCCGCCGCTGCTCGCGCGGATGCCGTTGGCGGGGCTGTGGCGGCATGACCGCTTGACCATTAACCACTCCTGGTCCGTCTACTCCATATTTGATAGCAAGCTAGGCATATTCGACGAGGGCTAGAGGCTGATTTTTCATATGGATTTTTGTGCAAAAGCCCTCGTTGCACACGCCCATTGCCATGCGGACAGAATGGCAACTCCGCAAAGGCTGGCCGACAAACCAGCTTGCCACGCTTTCGTTCATTCGACCCAAGGAGCCCCATGTCCGATCTCTCCAGCTTCCCCATCCACGCGAAATGGCCGGCTCATCACCCCGAGCGCCTGCAGTTGTATTCGCTGCCCACGCCCAACGGCGTCAAGGTGTCCATCCTGTTGGAAGAAATTGGCCTGGCCTACGAGCCGCACTTGGTCAGCTTTGAGGCCAACGACCAGGTATCGCCCGAATTCTTGTCACTGAACCCCAACAACAAGATCCCCGCCATCATCGACCCCAACGGGCCGGACAGCAAACCGCTGGCGCTATTCGAATCCGGCGCCATTCTGCTCTACCTGGCCGAGAAAACAGGCCAGTGCATACCCAAGGACGCGGCAGGCCGCTACGAGACCATCCAGTGGGTGATGTGGCAGATGGGCGGCATCGGCCCCATGTTTGGTCAGCTTGGTTTTTTCCATAAATTTGCTGGCAAGGAATTTGAAGACAAGCGCCCACGCGATCGGTATGTAGACGAATCCAAGCGCCTGCTGGGCGTGCTGGACAAGCGCCTGACCGGTCGCAACTGGATCATGGGCGACGACTACACGATTGCAGACATCGCCACCTTCCCCTGGGTGCGCAACCTGATCGGTTTCTACGGCGCAGGTGATCTGGTGGGTATGCAAAACTTTCCGCAGGTGAGCCGGGTACTGGCCGCGTTTGTGGCGCGGCCAGCCGTGGTGCGCGGGTTGACGATTCCCGCGCGCGGCTAGGTAGCTGGTTAACTCGGCAAACTTGTCATGGCGGCGCCCTCTGCTCGCACCCTCTTCTGGGCTGGCGCCCGCGACCGCCTTCCCATGCTGGTGGGCGCCGCGCCCTTCGGTATGATCTTCGGCGCGCTGGTTGGCACCGCGCAACTGGCCCCGTGACAGGGGCTGGGTTTGTTGCTTACCCGCATGCGTGGGCAAGCTTTGGCTGCAGGGAGCGCGACATGACGGGCGCCACACTGACCATTCTGGGCATGGCCGTGTTGACCTTTGGCATTAAGGCGATCGTCTTTATCCTGGGCGACCGCATCGCGTTCTCACCCACCGCCAAGCAAGCCTTGGGCTTTGTGCCAGTGACCGTGCTGACCGCCATCGTCGTGCCCATGGTGTTGGCGCCGCATGGGCATGGTCTGGAACTCATATGGTGCAATCCGCAACTGGTGGCGGCATTGTTTGCCATTGTGGTGTGCGCCGTTAAACGCCACCAGTTGTTGACCATCATGCTGGGGTTGGTGGCGTTTTTTGGATGGCAGTTTGGGTTGGGTTTGTAGAAGGCCGAATTGTTGGAACGCGAGGGGTTTTTAACAACCCACTCTCCCCCAACCCCTCTCGCCCCGCCGGGCGAGAGGGGAGCCTTAACAGCCGATTTGGTCTCTTCGCTCCGAATACGGGGCTACTCGCGCTGCGTCGCGGTACGAATCTGACTAACCCAGGTTTCCGGTGAGGCGGTCGTAGTAAACGGCTACCGAGGCGGGCATACAAACGCTGGCCGCTACGCGTGCCGGCCAGCGCCGCGCCAAAGCGTTCGAAGTCTTTACGGCCGTAGGTTCAGAGCCTGAGTGGGCAAGCCCGTAACGCAACCTCACTCTCGTAGCCCGTAGCCGGCGCGCAGCCACCAAATCGGCTGTTAAAAGCTCCCCTCTCGCCCGGCGGGGCGAGAGGGGTTGGGGGAGAGTGGGTTGTTAGGAACCTCCCGATAAGCCCATGCAGCGACGAGATCAACGGAACAACTGACGAAACGTATATTCACCCAGCTCGGTGAACTGCACCACGCGCGAATCTTTCGCACGCCGGGCCCAGCCCAGTTCATAGACACGGCCCAACAGGGCCGCGCCCAGCGCTCCGGCCAGGTGGTGGCGACGCTCGCCCCAATCCAGACACGGGCGGCAGAAGCAACGGCGTTGGGCCGACAGCGCGGCCGCGTCCACACCCAGAGACTTGAACCAAGTCTGGCCTGCTTCGGTCAATTGCAGTTCACGCTGCGCTGCGTCGGCAAAGGCACCCTGCCCCTGCAAGCCGTCAAAAGCGAGCACGCCCAACTCTCCGGCCAAGTGGTCGTAACACACACGGGCCTTGCGCAGGGCAGGCTCGCGCGGGCTGCCGCGCAAGCGCACCGCGCCGCTGCGAAAGGCCACACCCATCAGGCTCTCCAGCAAATGCGCCACGTCAGGGTTGGCCAGGCGGAAATAACGGTGCCGCCCTTGCGGCTCTACGGCAATCAGGTCCGCATCGAGCAGCTTGGCCAGGTGGGCGCTAATCGTCGCCTTGCTGACTCCGGCAACGTCGGCCAGCTCGGTGGCAGTCAATGCCCGGTCGGCGAGCAGCGCGGTCAGTACCTCGGCGCGGGCGTGGTCGCCTATTAACGCGGCGATGCGGGCGATGTGGGGGCCGTCTTTCAGGGTGGTTGTCGTCGTCATGCCTGCATGGTAGACCAGGCTGGGGCGTTGATGGTTCGTTCTGCGACGAAGCATTTGAGGGTTGTGTCTACCTACCATTTGACCCATCGCAGCAACACCACACCAGGAGCGCATTGTGCAAATAACCTTTCCTACCAGACCCCACATCGCACTGAGCGCGCCGGGCCAACCAACCTTGGCCTTGCAAGTCCAGCATCCCTCGCATCGCGCAAACGACGGTACCGATGTGCTTTATGTGCACGGCTCCACGTTTGGTGCAGATATGTCCATCTTCTTCCGCTTCGATGGGCGCTCGTGGGCCGACGCATTGAACGATGTGGGTCATACAGTCTGGGGGGTGGACTGGGCCGGTTACGGCCGATCCGAACGCTACCCCCAAGGCGTAACCGCACCGGTGGGACGTATGGCTGACGTGCTGCCGCAAATGCACCGCGTGATCGCCGCCATCCGCGCACGCAATGGCAACCGTCCTTTGGCATTGGTCGCGCATTCCTGGGGAGGCGGGGTAGCGGCAGCCTATGCGTCACTGAACCCGCAAGACGTGCACGCCCTGGTGTTGTTTGGCCCCATCGTTCCGCGCACACCGACCGGCAGCATTGGGCCCGCTGCACCGTTGAACAGCCATCATTCCGTGTCGCAGTGGGCGCAATACCGCCGCTTTGTGGAAGACGTGCCGCACGGCCACCCGCAAGTGTTGAGTGAAGCGCACTTCCAAACCTGGGGCGAGGCCTATCTGGCGACCGATCCCACAGCGGCCACGCATTCGCCGCCCTCGGTGTGGACGCCCACCGGCCCAGCAGCCGATGTGCAAGCCTGGAGGTCGGGACACTGGTTGTATGAACCCGGATGCGTGGAGGCGCCCACGCTGCTGGTACGCGGGGAATGGGATTCGCTATGCACAGATGCGGACGCGACCACCTTGCTGGAGGCATTGGGCAGTACCCACAAGGCGGACTGCAAGATTGAGTCCGCCACACATTTGATGCACTTGGAAAGCCAGCGTGAAGTGCTCTACCGCCACACCAATGCATTTCTGCAACACATCACCACTGAGGAATCCCTATGACCACTATCACCTGTTTCATCCGCTACCAGATCGACGCCTTCCAGCGCGAGGCTTTCAAGGAATACGCGCAGAACTGGGGCCGCATCATCCCGCGCTGCGGCGGCCATTTGCTGGGCTATTTCTTGCCGCACGAGGGCACGAATGACATCGCCTGGGGTCTGATCGCCTTTGACAGCCTGGCCGCTTATGAGGCCTACCGCGCCCGTTTGCGTACCGATGCAGAAGGCCGTGCCAATTTCGAGATGGCACAAAACAAGCGTTTTATCCTGCGTGAGGAACGCACCTTTACCGAGGTGGTGGATGGCACGTTTTATCTTCTCTCGACACGGACACCTGCCGCAGCATGATCGCGGTGATCTTTGAGGTGCTGCCACATGCGCAACATCGCCAGGCCTACCTGGACACCGCCGCCAATTTGCGGCCGCACCTCCAGCAGATCGACGGCTTCATCTCCATCGAGCGATTTGAGAGCCTGAGCCAACCCGGAAAAGTGTTGTCGCTATCGTTCTGGCGCGATGAATCCGCTGTGCAGCAATGGCGCACCCTGGAGGTGCACCGTCAAGCGCAGACGGCCGGGCGCGACCATATCTTTTCGGACTACCGGCTACGCGTGGCCGAGGTGCTGCGTGACTACGGGCTCACAGAGCGCGAACAGGCACCGCAGGATTCACGGCAAGTTCATGTCGAGGCATTTCCGCCATCCACCAACGGCAGGTAGATGTCAGACAGCAATTGGTCAGGTGGCGTGTCGCGTGGGTTATTCAGGTAGTCCTCAAACACCGGGCGGTCTGCCGCTTCATACCCCGACTGCACCAGCCAGTGCCCATACAACCACTGGTAGGCCGAACGCATCGTGGCGTAAGGCCCTTGATGGCGCAGCACGGCACACCAGCAGCCGCCCAGCGCGAATGGCTCCAGCGGTGGTTGGGGCGTAGCGCAGTCAGGCGACAGGCTCAGACCGGCACGGGATCGCAACTGGCCCTCCGGCACCGCATAAGGGTCATCAAAATACACGCCCACCCAGCGCATATCAGGCCGGGCCAAGCCCTGTGCGGCCATGCGGGTATAGGCGATTTCAAAGGCTTTGCCGATTTGCAAATACGGGCCGCGGTGCGCAATACCGGCCAGCTGCACTTCAGGTACAAAGCACACGTCCACCGCATAAGCCCCCGGTCCCGCATCGCCTTGTGCCAGAGCCTGGCGAAATGCCACATGCTTGCCCTCGGCCCGGTAGCGCGTGGGGCTCATGCCATACACCGGTGTGAATGCACGGGTGAACGACTGCGCATTGGGGTAGCCGCACTTGCGCGCCACCTGCACCACCGGCAACGTGGTGTTGGCCAGGTAACCGGTGCCGCGCGCCAAGCGCAGGCGCCGCACGGTGTTGGCAATGCTCTCGCCATACAGCGCTTGGTAGACGCGGTGCCAGTGGAAGGGCGACAGATGCGCCACCTCCGCCAGCTTGTTCAGGTCCAGCTCCTCGGCCAGGTGGTCGTGTATGTAGGCAGTGACGCGGCTCAGGCGCTCCTGGTAGTCGGTCCAGCTATGGCTTTTGTTCATTTAGGCATTGGGGGTTGCAGTGGCATGCAGGCCGATGGAAACGGTGATGTCGCCGTTGGCGTGGTACTGCTCGTATTCTGCAATGAAAGTTTTGGCCAGATCGCCGCGCTGCCAGATGGTTTGCCATGCGGCGCCCACCAGGTCAAAACGACCCTTCTCCACGGCAAACACTGCGCGTGGCGATGCTGGCACCACAACGCGTACCATGCCAGCAGGTACGGGCGTGCCGGGCGCCACGGCAGCTCCAATCACCAGCGAATACAGGCTGGTGTTGTTGCTGCCAGCATGCTCGAAATGGGTGTAGACGGCAAACACATCTTCGCCACGCTTGCCAGCAATAGCGGCCAGCACATTCTCCTGGCCGAAGCGCTGCCACAGCGGTGGAATGGTCTGCATGGCCTCGGTGTTTGACGTGCGCAGCTCGATGCCGACGACGGTGATGGCGTCAGCCAGGGTGGCGAAATGCTGGGGGAATTGAGGGGTCGTCATGGTGTGCTGTTTCTGATGCGGTTGAACATGGCACGCAGTTTAGAAACAGCCGTATGACAAATCTTGCGGAGTTGCAGGC
>NZ_JANXUQ010000092.1 GCF_025356155.1 Rhodoferax sp.
ATGGTGCCGATACTTTCTTCACAATCCGCTCGTACTTGGCAACCATGCACAAGCAAAAGGGTAATTTGTTTGAGTGCTTGGTCAGCGTGTTTAACCGCCAAACGATTCAACCATGCTTTGCCGGGTAAGCTGAGTAGTTACGGGCATTTTGGTAAAAAATGCCACTAGCCCTCGTGGAATATGCGTGGGTAGCTATCAATTCAATAGTAGCTACGACTGGGCATTGGCGTCACTCTCGGGCCGCACCACCATGGCCTGGTGGCCATAACGCACGACCTTGCCGCCGCGCTCCTCTGCAAAGGCGATGGCCTGCGCGTGGGTGGAAAACCAGGCGTTCGGGTAACCAAACTCTCGCCAACTGGTGTAGTGTTCCAGCGCCTGCGGTGGGTGGTTGCGCAGTGCGGGCAGATACGACTCCCAGTTGGCAAATCCGGCCTCCACAGCCAGCATGCGCAGGAAGTGCTTGCGCTGCAACAGGTGGCGCTGGCGGTACAGCGCACTGAGCGTCAGTTCGGCAAACACGCCTGCCGCATGGGCGCGGCGCACGGCGGGCATGGCAGCCAGCAAGGTTGCATCCTTGGACGCGAGGTGCAACGTGCGGGCCTGGCGCAAGGCCTGCTCGACCGCGCTGATGGCGTTGGGTGACGTGGGTGTGCCAGCATCGGGGCTGGACGGGGTTCCTGACGGATGATCAGACGTAGTAACGGGTGGAATGCTTTGTGTGCGCATACCGGCTCCTTGATAACAATGGCCGTTCTCGCAGTGGGCCAGATAGGAGGGGTATGCAAGCGATAGAGGCTTGCGTGTCAGGTGCATCGGCTTTTGCGAGCTGGGCGTCCTGAAAACCCGGTTTGCATTGTAGCTTTACTGCGCTAGTCGGGAACCCAACCCAGCGCTGCCACGGGTGGCAGGTCCTTGGATACGCAGTGCCAGTGTTCACCCGCATCCGCGCTGATCCACAGGCCGCCGGTGGTGGACGACATGGCCAGCGTCTGGCGATCTGGGGCCAGCTCCAGGCTGTGGCGGTAGACCAGGTGGTAGGCGTTCTCTTGCGGCAGTCCGCTGGTGAAGGTGGTAAAGGTCTGGCCACCATCGTCCGTGCGGTTGACGACCATTTTTCCGTCCAGCGGGTAGCGGTGGGTGTCGGCCTGGGCGGGCACAAACCAGGCGCGCAAGGAGTCCAACGGGTCGCAGGCCGCGGCAAAACCAAAGCCGGATGGCTTGGGCGCCGCAATGCCCGTCCACAACTGCCCGCCATTGGTGGAGCGGTACAGGCCGCAGTGGTGCTGCGCCCACAGCACATCGGGCTGGGCGGTGCATTGCACGATGCGGTGCGGGTCTTGGGTGTTGGGGTCTTGTTCGCTGTCAGCGGGGAGATAGTCGGCGCGCATCCCGTCCGCAGTCAGCGCCCAGGTCTGGCCGCCATCGGTGGTTTGCCAAACGCCGCCGCACGAAATGCCCAGCGTGATGTGCTGCGCGTTGCGCGGGTCCACCAGCACCGAGTGCATGCCGGGGTAATCATTGCCGCCACCAAACCAGCCCAGGCGCTTGGGGTGCTCCCACAGCGCGGTGTTCAGCGTCCAACTGCGGCCACCGTCTTCCGATTTGAACAAGCCTGCGGGCATGCAGCCGGCCCACAACGTGCCGGGCTGGTCGACAGACCCGGGCGTCAGGCTCCACAGCATTTCCACATTCCATGGCGTGGGGTCATCGGCCAGGGGGCCTTCTGTGGGCTTGGTGGGAAAGGCCGGGGCAGCGATCTCTTCCCAGGTAGCACCCTGGTCCTCGCTCTTGCGCAGCTTGACGCCAAAGTGGCCCATGCGCAGCGCTGCATACCAGTCACCATTGCGCGGATCGGCCAGCACCTGGGTCACAGGGTCACCGGCAAAGTGGTGGGCGGCAATGGCCCATTGCGTGCCGTGGCCGCGTACGACGAATAGGCCCTTGCGGGTGGCTACCAGAAGTGTTTGCATGGATGGATCTCCAGTGATAGATCAGCCGCCAGTGAGCGCCTGGATGACCAGAACGGTGTCGCCTGATGCGAGAGGTTGATCCAGCTTCTGCCGGTTCAGCACCATGGCCTTGTTGATGAAAACGGCGACGTGTTTGCGAATATGGCCTTGGTCATCGAGCACGTAGTGGCGCAATTCTGCGGGCGCTGCGGCCAATGCGGCATCCAGCACCGTGCGCAGGCTACCCGGCGCCACGCTTTGCGGCGCGCATTGCACATGGCGGCGCAGGCTGGCCGCAAATTCCACATTCACCACAAGTGCCCCCCTCTTGTTTGGACCGCGCAGTATCGCGTTGCCGGCCATGCTTGGCAAGCCGGGTGATTCAAACCAAGGGCAGGGCGGTTGTGCTTTTGATCTGCTCCATGGAGAAGGCCGACGACACGCCCGCCAGGTCCACCAGGCTGATCAGTTTTTTGTAGAAGCGGTCGTAGCCCTCAATGCTGGAGGCCACGACCTTCAGCAGGTAGTCCACATCGCCGCTCATGCGGTGGAACTCTTGCACCTCGGGAAGCATGCTGACCACGGCAGCAAAGCGGGTTAGCCATTTCTCGTCATGCTGGCCCGCGCGGATGCTGACAAACACCGTGACCGGCAGTCCCACCGCATGGCGGTTGACGACGGCCACCCGCCGTTCGATGAAGCCATCGTCTTCCAGCCGCTTGACCCGCTTCCAGCACGGCGTGCTGGACAGGCCCACTTGCGCGCCCAGTTGCGCCATGGACAGCGTGGCGTCGCGCTGCAGGGCATCCAATATCTGCAAATCCAGTCTGTCAAGCATGGTGTTCTACAAAAACAAAAAAATGTAGGTAAATATTCTCTATTGTCTGCCATGTGGGTGAAATTTGGAATGTATTTCCTGCTGGGATTTTCTACACTTGTTCTCACTCTCTAAGCACTTCACAGCCCCTACCATGCCCAACGCCCTGTACCTGGATTCCAATGCCACCACCCACGTGTTGCCCGCCGCTGTGGACGCTGCAACCTGCGCCATGCGAGAGCAGTTTGGCAACCCCAGCAGCAGCCATTCGCATGGCATCGTGGCCAAGGCCTTGCTGGACCAGACCCGCACCACGGCCGCCCGGGTAATTGGTGCCGGCGATGGCCATGTGGTGTTCACCAGCGGTGCCACCGAAGGCATCCAGACGGCGGTGCTGTCGGCACTTCGCGCAATTGGCCCGCGCAACGCAGCAAAGGGCCGCCAACTGCTGGTGTATGGCAGCACTGAACACAAGGCCGTGCCGCAGGCGCTGGAGCATTGGAATGATGTGCTGGGCCTGGGGCTGGAACTGCGTGCCCTGCCAGTGGACAGCGAGGGCCAGCACGATCTGCAGGCATTGGCCACTTGGTTGCCCGACACCGCACTGCTGTGCACCATGGCCGCCAACAACGAGACCGGTGTCATCACCAACATCGCCGCGATTGAAGAATTGTTGGTCGCATCCGGCAGCACAGCCCTGTGGCTGGTGGATGGCGTTCAGGCCCTGGGCAAAATGGATCTGGATCTGCAACACAGCCGCATAGACTACGCGCCGTTTTCTGGTCACAAGCTGTACGCGCCCAAAGGCATAGGCATGCTGTATGTGCGCCGTGGTGCGCCGTTCACGCCGCTGATGGCGGGCGGTGGACAAGAAGGCGGCCTGCGCAGTGGCACTGAAAACATGCCCGGTATTGCGGCCCTGGGCGCCGTACTGGATGCCTTGCAGCGTGGCGACACCTTTGCCAGCCACGCCGCGCTGCGCGGCTACCGCGACCAGTTGGAGCAGAGCCTTCGCATCGCCTTTCCCGCTATCGTGTTCAATGTGCCGCTGGCGCATAGCCTGCCGACCACGCTGAATTTTTCCGTGCCCGGCATCACCAGCAAGGCCATGCTTGACGTGTTCGATGCGGCCGGTTTGCGTGTCAGCGCCGGCAGCGCCTGCAGTGCTGCCAAGGCTGCGCCTAGCTATGTGCTGGATGCCATGGGTCTGCCTGCATGGCGCACCACCTCGGCCGTGCGCTTGTCAATTGGTGCCTTCGCCAATGCGCAATTTGTAGATGCTGCCTGTGTCGCCATCGTGCGCTGCGGCCATGTCCTGTTGGCCATGCACGGTGGCGAAGACGGTGAGCCGTCGTCTGGCACAGATTTGTCGGATGTACCCTGCAGTGCAGCAGATGCCGCCGCCATGACCCTGCCGTGGAATGAGTTGGGCGCTTTCCTGGCCAGCCACCCCAAGGCCCGTTTACTGGATGTGCGTGAGGCCGCCGAACACCATGCCAGCCGCGGCATCCGCTATGGCACGCTGGCCGCCATCAATGTGCCATTGAACGCCATCACCACATTGCCAACAGGCTGGCTGGAATCCAAGGCAGCCCCGGTCGTCGTGGTCTGCCGCAGCGGCAAGCGCAGCCTCAAGGCCGCCCAGTGGTTACACAGCCAGGGCTATACGCTGGTGCGGCATTTGCATGGTGGGCTGGCGTTACGCCCCATTTCAATCAGTGCCGCCATACCACACTCGCCGACCGAAAAAATCGCCCACCCTGCAGCCGCTTAAAAACAAGGCATGGTCTGCAGAGCCACGGCTGGCGCGGGTTTGCAGGCTTGTGAACACGCTTATCCACAACCTAGCCCACAGAGGGTAGGGGTAAGTATTTTTTCGCGTTGGCCATCATTTTTTCAGGGCAGTGTGAAGTCAAAGGTATAGACGTGTTGACCGGCGTCGATCTGAATACCCATCTGACCCACCAAGCCGACCAGTTCGTCCGTACCTGAATCGGGCACTACCTGCACGGTCAACTGTGGTGTGCCGTGGTTCATGACACCGGTGTGCATCAGCACGAAGCTGCCTTGTCTGCCCATCAGCGTGCCGGTCACGCGCTCCAATGCGACATAGCCCGCCGAGCCTTTGACCTCGGTCATTGCGGCCAACATTTCGCCGAGACTGTGTGCGCTCAGGTCGCCGTGGAAGGTTTTGTCCAGCGTCTGGCGGCCCAGCTTGGCTGCCTCTATTGCGGGGGCGGCGGCTTGCGGTGTGAGTTTGACGTCGAAATTTCCGGTGATGGTGTGTTGTTGCGGCATGCGCGTCTCCTTCAAAGTGGTGGTCGTGGATTACACAGGATCGTATCCATGCATGATAGGAAAAACGCGACAACGGTCCCACACACCATGATCCAGCCTGCATCTGAAACGCCATCCAGGCCGCGCGGCGTATTGCACCCCCGCTTCAGCCAAGGCCAGTTCGAGCACCACCGGCAACCGCCGTCCGCGCCACTGGCAGGTGTGGTCGAACACTATTGGCATGTGCGTTGGGACCTGCGTGGCCTGCTGTTGCGCGGGCTGTACCAGGTGTTTGGCATCAAATTGGTGGGCCTGGCGCTTGGCGAGTATCAGAAGAGCCTGGCACTCTAGGGTTTGGCGCGGGCCGGTCCCTTCAGCGCCGATGCGGGCGGGGTTGCGCTGATGGCGGGGCCGTTGTACACCGCTGCCGCCTTGTTGGCGGCAGCCGCCGCAGCGGCGTCTTGCGCGGCCTTGGCCTTGCTTGCATCGGCCGCGCAGACATGCTCGGCGTTGATGCGGTCAGCCGCGTCCACTATGTTGGGGCGGGCGCAGTTGAACGCTGCATCGGCCGGTGAAAAATTCATGTGGGCCAGTGCATCTGCCGGGGTGACACACACGTAAATTTTGTCCAACGGGTTTTGCAAACGGGGGCGTGGTCCTGCGCCCACGCCGTTGCCCGATGGCGGGCACCAGTTGACGGTGGCCGCGGGGGGCAAACAGGCATTCAGCGCCGCCGCTCCGGGCATGGGTGGCACCGGCATGTTTTTGTAGATCTGTTGCAGCGTGTGCTCTGGTTCGCTGGTGTAGGCCGGCGAGGTCTTCGCCGAGTAGATCTTGCTGACCGTGCTTTCGTACTCGTCGCACACCGCATTGCAGTTTGCACCCAGTTGATCCTGGGTAATGGCCGCGTTTGCCAGCACTTGTTTGGTGACGGCCTTGTCGATCAACAACTGCGCCTGCAATTTGGCAGTGGCCAGATTCGCCAAATTGCCCTTGCACTGCAGGGGAGCTGGTCCACCGGTAGCCGGTTTTGGCAGAACTGGGCCGCCACTGACGCCGGTTTGGCTACCCGGCTGCGGTGTGCCACCGACGGTACCGCTGGTCCCTCCTTGGCTCCAGACAGCGCTGCTGGCAGCAAGGGTAATGAGGGTCAGAGCTAGTGCAAGAGATTGGCGCATGGAATCGTCCTTGTGGGTATTCACACGCAGACCTTGCGGGATGGCAAGGCTCGGGCGTGCAGTGCATATGGGTCGTCGTGCGAACAGTTTCGGTTCAATGGGGCATATCGAACAACCGCGACGCGGCTGCAACGGGAGGTGTGCCGAATGTCCGCGTTAGCCGAAAGCGTATGCCTCCGATTCGATTGATGTTTTGTGCTTGGCGCGGCCCATTGTCGGCAAAGCCCGACACAAGGTTGCCAACGCACGGATCGATATAACGGCCGACTACTACCCCCTGAAGTCCTCGATAAGCGTTGGTGCGCTGGCCGTTGGCGAGGAAAGGATCGGCTTTACGGATTTGACGGACAGCATGGTGAAAGTGCCTCCGCAACCCCGTGTTGTGCGTGTCAGGTTCGCGGGCACTGCAGCGATCGTGGGCGCCAACGGCAGCGTGGTGCCAGACCACAACCCAGCGAACGACAAAGCGACAACAATCTACGTTCATGTCAACCCAGGCAAATAGAAAACAAGGATGCAGCCGCCTATGCGCTGGGTGAGAGCATTCCGGCGATCTTGACCGCAACCGGCGACGCCTGCCGCGCTCAATGACACAGTGATGAATGGGTGAGCGGTATAGACTGCTCCTCACCATGCACATCACCGTCTACAGCACCCGCGCTGGCAGCCATTGCCAGCACCACGCTGGGTAATCTGGATGCGTTTGCGGCTACGGGGAAGCCAATGTACCCCGTTGGTCGCTAGCCCTCGCCAGTCATGCGTGAGTAGCTACTAAAACCGTAGCAAGCCTCAATCCAGTATGCCCGCCACCGGCGCCATGCCCGGCGCCCACAGGTCCAAAGCCTTGCGTCAGCGCACCCGTGCAGCGCGGGCAATGGGTTTGTGCAGCCAGAGGCTGGCGCGGTACGCCGCGCTGTTCTTGCAACTGCCTGAACAAATGCGTCGAATCAGGCCTGCGCCGCCTTCCATGCATCAAAACCACCGCGTAGCGGATATGCATTGCGGTAGCCCAGCCGCTGCAGGTTTTGCGCCGCCTGCACGGCGCCGGCGTCTTGCGGGCAGGCGCATATGGTGACGATGGGGTAGTCTTTTTCAACGCCACCCAACGAGCGCGCCAGCGCGCTGTATTCGGTGAGGTGCGCGTTGGGTATGAATCCCGTCTCTGACGCCAGGCTTTGGGTGCGCAGATCGATGATGTGGGGCGGGTGGGGGCTGGCTAGCGCTTGTGTGAACTCACCCATGTCGATGTGGTGCATCGCCGCCAGCCGGTCGAAGCGGGCTTTTTGCCAGTACTTCCAAACAATTACTACTGCAACCAAAGCGGCGCCCATCAGCGCGATGTGGATGCCATGGGCTGTCATCCACGTCAGCACGCCATCGATCTGCGCCTGAAACGCATACCCCGCCAGCAAGGCCATGCCCGCCCACAAACCAGCGCCCACGGCAGAGGCCATAAAAAATGAAGAGGGCGCCATACCCAATGCCCCGGCAACGGGTGGCGCCACGGTGGCAAAGCCGGGTATGAACTTGCCAAACACCAGCGACCACACGCCCCATTTTGTGAAACGCGCTTCGGTCTGGTTCACACACGAGCTGGGGTTGATCGACATCTTGCACAACAAGGTCAGCACCCGGTAGCCAAACTTGCGTCCGGCCGCATACCAGATCCAGTCTGCCAGCAGTGAGGCCAAAACGGCCGCCAGCAGCATGGCTGCCAGTGCAATCAAGCCGTTGGATTGGCTGCCAGCCAGCACCATGGTCGGCACCGAAGGCACGGGCAGACCCAGCTGCTGCAGCAGGACGTTGACAAAAACCAGCAGGTTGCTGTCATGCTGCAAGAGTTGGGTGATCCAGGTGCTGTCCATGCGCGCTTTCGAAAGGGGCAACCCAGTCTAGCGCACTGGCTGGCCGGGCCGCGTGGCCCGGCAAATAGGCCTTAAGGGTTTGGGCTCTCCAGCGTAATCTGCTTGTGCTCTACGTACTCGTTGTACTCCGTCAGCGGGATGGCGGTCACACCGGCGGCGCCGTTTTCTTCGGTCCAGCTCAGCGTGGCGCTGTCGGGCGCCAGTTCGACCTCGGCGGGGCCTTGTGGAATTTCAATCGCCACGCCGTCACCGGCGCGATACGTAACGTTGTCATGGATGGTGGCGTTTTGGGTCATCGCGGGCTCCTGATGTTGCTTTTTGGGGCGAAGGGGCGCACTGTGGCGCAAGAGAACTTTATTAGAGGCCCCAGCATGTGTCGCGGTCTGTGGGCTAACGCACAGCACAGCGGCCTAAACTTAGAATGCCGCAATGAACCAGCAACGCCATGAAGGCACGCTTAAAAAATGGAATGCCGAGCGGGGCTTTGGCTTCATCCTCGCCGACTGTGATGGCCACGACATCTTCGTCCACGCCACGGCATTCCCCGACGACGGCTACCTGCCCACCGTGGGCGAGGTGCTGACGTTTGACATAGAGCCTGACCGCAGTGGCAAGAGAAGCGCTGTGCGCGTGCAGCGCTTCAACGACCCCGTGCCAGAGGGGGCCAAAAACGGTGGCTGGCGTAAGAAGCTGCGTCTGAGCAAATCGCCTTCTGCGTCAGCCAGCCATTCGCCGTCACGCCGGGGTCAGAAAGTGGTGGTACTTGTGCTGCTGGCGGCGCTGGCCGTATTGGCCTACAGCCGCTATGCCAAGCGGGTAGGGCAGATTGAAGCGGCTGCGCATTCAACGGTGCCATGACCGTGCTTTGACCGTGCTTGACCTTGAATGAAGACCAAAAAAATGAACCCAACCAACTCCACTTTCCGCCGCCAGCCCACGGCATGGGCCTGCTCTGGCGCACTGTTGCTTGCACTGGCATGCCCATCCGCCTACGCGGTACAAGACTGCGAATTCAAAGGCCAACACATCAACACCAGCTACGGCTCGCAGACCGCGGGCAAAACCGGCATGGTGCTTTGCAAAGACCGTGACTCGGGCAAGACGGAGCGCGAATACGAATTGCGCGATGGCAAAAGCATAGGCCTGAGTCGCTATTTTCGCGATGGCAAGCGCGTCAAAGAATTCACCGTCACTGCCAACGGCCCGCACGAAGGATTGGAGCGCGAGTGGACGGTGAACGGGCAACTGGTGCAGGAGTTCACCAACGTGAATGGTCACATTCGCGGCCTGAGGCGCCAGTGGTTTGACGACGGCAGGCCACGCAAGGTCGAGTGGGTGGCCGGCAACGAGAGTGGAAGCGACCGCGACAGCGACAGCGCCGCCGTGGAATACCACGCCGGCAGCGGCCAGCTCGCCACCCTGCGCTGCGGCCCCAAGCCGTTGCTGGCCCCGCATGTGGACGACGCCAAGCTGTGCGGCTTCAACGCACCATCCACCGTCAACACCTACTCCTACAAAGGCGAGGTGCGCAAGACCAGCGTGCTGGTGGCCGGCGTAGAGCAAAAAGCCACGACGTTCTTTGGTATGGGCCAACCCGAGCTGGAAGAAGAGCTGTTGCAACAAGGCACGCAAAAGCGCGAAACCTATTACGCCGCTGAGGGCGGTAAGCGGCGCGAGAAATTGTGGGACGTATCCGGCCGCCCCGCACTGTTGCTGCGCGAGGCCGAGTTCCACGCCAGCGGCACACTGATCGCCGAACGCAACTACCAGTTGGTAGTGGCAGACGCCAACGGCAAGATCGCCCGCCAGAAGGTCTGGGACGAATCAGGAAAGCTGGTCAGCGACGATGAACTGTTTGAAGACGGCTCGCGCAAGGCGTATTCCAGGTAGCGCCGCATCGCGCAGCCCGGCTCCAAGGGGGTAATAAACCCAATTTGGGTGAACGCCCGCGGCAGACGGTTGCCGTCTTGCTACAGGAGTTGGGTGATCCAGGTGCTGTCCATACCTACAACTTGATTTCAACCCCGAAGTTCAAGCTGCTGCGCCCGCTGCGCAGGCTGCTGGTGGAATAGCCATCGCTGGTTTGCGTCAGAGATTCACTGTCCAGCGGCGCCAGGTTGTTTACCGACACGCGCGCCGACAGTTTGGGGCTCACGATGAACTGGGCAAACAGATCCACGCTGCGGCTGCGCGACTGGTCCAGTGTTTGCGACAGGGTTTGCCGCGTGGTGTAGCCCGGTGTGAACGCCAGGTTGCCACCCATGACCACGGGCATGCCGCCCATAGCGCTCATGCGGTAGTCAAAGCCAAAATTCCCCGACCAGGGTTGTTGGCCGTCCAGGCGGTTATTGGGGGCGGGCAGTGCCTCGACGTTGGAGTGGTAGAAGTTGACCGAACCCCGCAGGTTGAGCGGCAATTTGGCGTCAAACAGGGCGGGTACCAATTCGCCGCCGCGGCCTTTGATTTCCAGCTCCAGACCCTGGGTCGTGGCCCGTGAAAAGTTGAGGGGCTGTGACACCCAGCGCGGCACCGTGGACCAGGCCACGCTTTGCAGACCGGTCACGCTGCGGATCAGGTCATCCACCTTGCGGTAGAACACGCCCACGCTGATCAGACCACCGGCTGGCAGGTATTTCTCGAACGCAATGTCCAGCCCGGTGGCCAGCTCGGGCAGCAGGGCGGGGTTGCCCGTGCGGTCAGGCGATTGTTCGGTGTTGGCCTTGCTGGTGTCAGAAAACTGGCTGCTGATCGTGGGGCGTGCCATCAGGGCCGACAAGTCCGGTGCCTTGTAGCTGCGGGTGATGCTGGCGCGGATCAGATCACGGCCAGCAGCATCGAGCTTGTAGTTCAGGTGGACCATGGGCGTGAGCACATTGCTGGTGTTGCGCAGGGCGGCGGCAATGCCATCGCTCTCGCTGACGATCTGCTCGGAGCGCACGCCCAGATAGGTAGACCACTGCGGGTTGATCTCCCATTCGTCCTGGACATACAGGGCCTGCCGTGCGATGCGGGCTGCGAACGGCTGGCCTTCAAAGTCGGACAGCAAGGGCACACCCTTCTCGGTAACAGCGCGGGTCTCTTCGCGCTTGCGCCACTCCAGGTCCCACCCGGCGGTGAGGTTGTGCTCGGTATTGAGCAGGCGGCTGTAGTTGCCCGCTTGCGTGATGCTCTGGTCAGCGGTGTCGGACACGGTGCGCCGCTGGGGCGCGCCCAGGCGCACGGTTTGCCCGTCGAAGCTGCCTTTGGAGTTGGACACGCCGGCCTTGAGCTCCAGGCGCTCGATGGTGCTGAAGTGGTTGACCCACTGCAGGTTGCTGCGCGCACTCTGCCAGCCACCGCGGAACTCACCGTCGTCTTCCAGGGCGGGGTTGCCCGCCAGCACCTGGTTCTGGTATGCGGTTTGGTTGTTCCACATGCCCTTTTGCAGAAAGCTTTGCCAGGTCAGCGTCTCGTCGTCGCTGATACGCCAGTTCAGCCGGGGGCCGATGTTGATGCCCTGGCCATACACCAGCGTTTCGCCCTGTTGCCGCACCAGCGATGCCTGGCCATCCAGCCCCGGTGCGTTGCGCCAGGCAATGCTGTCATTGCGGTTGCGCCATTGAAAAAACGAGACGGGCAGCGACAGCGAAAACCCGTCCCACTTCTCACCCAGCGTGAAGCTGCCCGACACAGTGGGGCGGTCCACGGTGTAGCCAACACCCACCCGCAGATCCCGCTGTGACACCTTGGGTGCGTCTTTCAAAATGATGTTGATGGAGCCCGCCACCGCCTGCGCGCTCTGGTTGGCGGTGGGGCCTTTGGAGACTTCAATGCGCTCCACCTGCGCCGGGTCTAGCTGGTCCAGCGCAAACCCGGGGGGTGCCGGATCGCCGTTGAGCAAAATGAGCGTGTAGCCAGAGCCCAGGCCCCGCATGCGCGGCGCATTGCCCTGCATGGTGATGCCGGGCAGGCGTTTGAGCACGTCAGCTACATTGTTGTCACCGTATTTTTCTAGCTCTTCGCGGCCATAGACCTGCTTGGCGATTTGTGAGCGGCGCCGCAGATCGTTGTCGCTGGCCTGCTTGCCCAGAATCTCCACGCGCTCCAGCTTGCCACCTGGTGGGCGGCCTGCCGGTTCAACGGCGCCACCCGGAATCTCTTGCGCCCAGGCAGACGCCAGGGCGAGGCTTAGCAGGGTTAGGGTGCACGCACAGGTGCTGAATTTTTGCTTCAAAGCGCACTCCAGAACGGAAATAAAAAACGGGGCTGAATCACCCCTTTGGGGGCGATTGTCTATCCACTGGTTTCAAATTTTCACGTCTCGCGCACATTCATCACCGTATTGATTGTGCGTATTTCCGATGCTTTTATGAAATTGGCCTATAGCCCTCGTCAAATATGGATATGGCGCTACTAAAAGTATAGCAATTCCACGGGCACTTGTGACCTGCCACCAGCCGCAGAGTGGCGAAACTGCGACGCTGCATGCCGCGCCGGCAACCGCGGCCGACAAGGAGCAGGCAAGAACCGAATCGTTTTGGAGCGGCGTAAACATGGTTCTCAGTTAGCATGGAAGGACAAAGAAATAGGGAGACAAACAATGAATAAGTACGCTACATCTTTCCGCGCGTGGGCACTGCTCATCGCCTTGGGAGCTGTACATGGCTCGTGGGCGCAGGAGCCCTTGGACCTGACTGCGTTGGCCGCAGGGGAGGTGGCTCTCAACGATGCCTACCGAAGTCTCCGCGGACGTGCGTCTGGTCGCGAGGAGCAGAACATGGTCGAAGCGCAGCGCAGCTGGCTGCGCTCTCGCAATTCCGAGTGCGGGTTGACACCGCAGGAGACCGCGAACAAAGAGTGGCCGCTGAATTTGTCAAACGATAAGGCCAACTGTGTATTGCGCACGAGCCGTGAGAGGACGCTAGCCCTGACCCATCGCGAATCCGTAGCAAAGGGGGCGATCGAAGGATTTGCCGACAGTAGCCAGTTGTCAAGCATCACCGAATTTACTTTGCCCGTGGGGCACAGCAAAGGCAAGTGGTATGCCGAGGTGAGCATCCTTCGCGGGATCGTAGTCGGTGCGGACAAGGTGGGGTTTCAGGTTGGGGTGGACAACGTCAACGCGTTTTATGCGATTGGCTTGAAACCGATTGCCGGGCCTGCAGACGAGAAGACAGAAGTGGTCGGTATTGCAATGGATCTGGATGCCAACCAGTTGCGCTGGCGCGGCTCCGTGGTTCCCTCGGCTGCCGAGAGTTCGGCCGCGTTGGCGGTCAATGAAAAGCCCTTCAGTATCAAAGTCAAGGCCAATGATTCCCTGGCGCAATGGCTGTCGCGTGGGCATGTGAGCATCAATTACGGGCAAGCCCCTTTTCGATACACACCGCCCGCCGGATACGTCCCCTGGTTTAATAGCCCGGGAGGAAGAGACGATCTGTCCCGTGGGCTGATACCCGCCTACGAGCGCCCCAATGGCAAGGACGTGGACCAAACCGCCAGGGCCTTTTGGCAGTGGCTGCTGGATCGGGAATCTGTCAACAATCCGGTAAGAGACCGCGACGGCAGTTTGTGCCATCTGCATCAAAAGGGCGCGCAATGGTTCTTGGCGAGCGCGGCGGCGGTAGATGGGATTGAACGGGCTTGCACCGTACCCTACGGCGTCAACATCGTGGTGCCAGTTATGGCGTCGATGTTTACTGCAGAGACCCCTGAGGGTTGCAAGGTTACATCGGAGCTGGCCAAACTGTCGCCCTATCCGATACACGACAGTTTTTTGGAAATAGATGGAATGCGATTCGACCGCCTGCAGGATTACTCGGCAAGTTCCTCTACCTGCGTTCCGCTGGATGTAGCTGGGCGGCAACTCGCCAAACATGCGAACTGGCTCGGTCTGTGGGTGACATTGCGCCCCTTGTCGCGGGGGCAGCACACCATTGCATTCGGTGCCCGCATCAAGGCGATGCAGCAGGACAGGCGAGTAGCTTACAAAATTACGGTTCGGTAATCGGGTGCTTGGAATTGAAACAAGCCCAAGCTGTCAAGCCTGCCACACCCCAAACCCCGCTGAGCGTAGATCAATGCCTATTTCGATCTCTTTGTCCACAGCGTCTTTGTAGGCCATGGGGTTGAAGGCCTCGTACAGGTCGGGTAGCAGGCGCAGGCCGTAGTGCTGCACATAGCTGTTGGACTGGATGCCGGCCTTGTGCTTGTCAAAGCGCACGTCCGGATCCAGGCCCGTCATGCCTACGTACACGCAAGGCTTGCCTTCGATGTAGTTGGGATTGTTCTTGCGAAAGCGCGGCTCAAAGAGCACATCGCTGCTGAGTTCGACCACGTAGACGTGGTGGTGCTTGCGGCGCGGCATGTGGAGCCGGCCGTCAGCCCCGATCCAGATCGCGGATCAGACTGATCACTTTGGTCGTGATGATGTCTACCGCCGGCCCGTTAGCGCCGTGCGGCAGGATCACGTCGGCATTGCGCTTGGTGGGCTCTATGAACTGCTTGTGCATGGGGCGCACCGTTTCCAGGTACTGGTTGATCACGCTTTCGGCGCTACGGCCGCGCTCGGTCATGTCGCGCTGCAGGCGGCGGATAAAGCGCACATCGGCCGAAGTGTCGACAAAAATTTTCAGCGACATCATCGCGCGCAGGTCGGCGTCATACAACGCGAACAGGCCTTCGAATACGATCACCGGTGCGGGCTTGACGGTGATGGTCTTGCTGGACCGGTTGTCCGCCGCAAAGTCGTACTCTGGCATCTCGATCGCCTGGCCATGCAGCAGCGCCTGCACGTGCTGCACCATCAGCGGCCAGTCAAACGCCTGGGGGTGGTCGTAATTCGTCTTGCGCCGGTCGGGTGGCGACATATGGGATTGGTCGAGGTAGTAGTCGTCTTGCATCACGACTGCGGCCATGTCCGGCCCGATGGAGGCCAGCACCTCGCGCGTGACGGTGGACTTGCCGCTGCCGCTGCCGCCTGCGACACCAATGACGAAGGGCTGGTTTCTGGATGGGTTCATGGGCGTGGTGTCCAGTCTGGCAAAGGCCTCAATTTTACAAGGCGATCATTTTGCTTGCGTGTGAGGCGTGGGTCCCCGGTAGACTCGGCGTCAACAGCGCATAAACACGGTGAACCCACTAAAGCCCGCTACACCAACGCCCCGCATGCTGTACCGCAGCCGCTGGAATCTGGCGACGCTTGCCATTGGAATCGGGCTGTTGATTGGGGGTTCGTTCTACTACCGCGCGCCGGATTGGGACATCTCAATCAGCCTCATCATGGCCGGATTTGCATATTTGTCTGCGGCTTGGTCGCTGCAGGTCGTTGTGTTTCGCGCATGGAAGCATTGGCCGCTGATGGTGCTGGCTACATGGTGGGCCGTGGACGGCTGTTATGCCCTGTACTGGAGCTTTCAGAACCCTGCGGCACTTGAAATTATGCGCGAGGTGAACTGGCCCGCATCGCTAGCCCTGTACTGGATGTGTGGGCTGGTCTGGTCTGTAGACCGATGGAAAGTGATTCGCCCGCGCCAAGCAGACACGATTGCTCCCTAGGCGACGCCACATAAAAAATATTCAGAATAACCTGAACCCTTTTGAATAAGTGCGGCCTCTAGGTAGAGGTCATCCACTTCAAACAAAGGTTTAAACATGTTTTACTTGAAACGCAATCTGCCTACCTGGGAACGTGCTGCCCGCATCATCGGCGGCGCTGCTGTGGGGGCCGCCGTCGCTGGCGGCTTGACCACAGGCACGGTCACATGGGTGGCATTGGCTACCGCTGCCACACTGGTGCTGACCGCATTTGTCGGGTTTTGCCCGGCATGCGCGATGATGGGCCGCCGTTATCTGGATAAATGACAAATGCCCCGCGCCGAACCGCAATTGATTGAAGCCGCCCGCCTGGGCGACTCGGCGGCCATTTCAGAACTGCTGGTCGTGTGCCAGCCAGATCTGAAGCGGTTTGCCCGGCGCACCTGTTCCACCACTGAAGACGCCGAAGACGCCGTGCAGATGGCGCTGTGGCAGCTCTACCGTAAGGTGGGCCTGCTGCGCTGCGCGGCTACCTTCACCACCTGGATGTTCCGGATTGTGGAGCGCGAGTGTTATCGCCTGTACCGGCGTGCCAGAGGCACCGAGCCGCTTGACGAAGTGCTGGAGCACGACCTGCCTGCAGCGCCCCAGGTGCCCATAGACCTGCGGCTGGACCTTGCCCGCGCCATGGAGCGGCTGACCCCGCCTTACCGCGAGGTGCTGATACTGCGCGACGTGCATGAGCTGACCGCGCCCGAGGTGGCCGTGCAACTGGGCCTGAGCCTGGAAGCGGTCAAGAGCCGCCTGCACCGGGCACGTGCCCAGGTGCGCGAACATTTGCTGGCCAGCGGGTACTGGCTTAAAGATGGTGCACCCGAGCCGTCCAAGAATTGATGCGAATGTGAAAGCTGTAGCCATTGCCCTGCTCAGCGTGGCCCTCACAGGCTGCGCGACCCAAAAGTTTGCGCCTGTATTGGTATCTGGAAAGACGGTTGTCTTTCAGGGTTTAATCTACGCCGCCACGGCGGATGAATTCGTTCGTGCCGTTGAGCAGCATGGCGCCAACCGGGTGCTCATCGCTTCGGGCGGCGGCCATGTGGCGCCCGCCCTGCGGATGGCGCGCGTCATTCACGACCGTGGCATGGACGTCGAGGTCTTTGGCCAGTGTTTTTCTTCGTGCGCCAACTACATATTTCCCGCGGGCAAGAACAAGTCCATCACCGCACTTGGCCTTGTGGGCTGGCACGGCAACATGCAGCACCTGCTGCACCTGCTGCACCTGCACCGCACCGGCAAGGCGCCCATCACCGGTGCCATTCTGGAGGAGGTGACCACGTTGGCCGCGCAGGAGGCGGAGTTTTACAAAACCATTTGCGTGGACCCTTTCATCACCTGGTTTGGAAAACTGCCGCCCTACGACGTGCGCGACACATACTTTTTGGCCCCACACGACATGGCCCGCTTCGGCATACGTGATGTTGCCGTGCGCGCGGACTACGCCCAGACGGACCTGGCACCGTACAACGCGGCAGGTGTGGAGAAGGTGCGCTTTGTGCAGGTGAAGTGGGAGTCGTTGCGCATGCCCTTGGTTGCGGAGTCACCATGATGGTGAAAAAAGTGTGGGCTGTAGCGCTGCTGGCGGTGCTATTGAGCGGCTGCAGCACCCTGCGCGGTAGCAGGCTGTTGGCACCCGCTTTGGCGGCGAAGGCACGTTTGGCAAGGCCTATGGCAAACGGATGTTGCTCTCGCGCCTGAGCATTCGCAACAGTATTGGCAGTACCTGGATGCCCAAGGAATAGCCAAACCCAACCGGGATGAACTGCTCAGCTTGCATAAACTGGCCCAGCGGCTTGCTGCGGGTGAACGCTACCAAGATGGCAAGAATGTCGAGCGCCGAGCGCGCGGCGAGCCAGAAATTCACGCGCTGTATGCAGCAGCCGGCCATGAAGTACGCCCCTGGTTTGCGCAGGTGGGCAACGCGGGCTTGCTGGCGCTGATCGCGTAATTGAACGCAGGTGCCGACTTTTTGAAGACATACGCAAAAAGATGAACCCTTTAGTGAAAGCCGCGCCTCTAGGTAAGCGTTATCCACTCTTCAAGGAGTTTTTTCCATGTATTGCAGCAGTTCAGTTTCGGTTCATCTTTTGCGCGGTGCCGCAGCTCTTGGTCTGATTTTTGCGGCGTTCTTCTTGAGCAGCTATGGCGTCGTTTGGTCCGCCATAGCGTTTGTTGGGGCCATCGTGCTGCTGCGCGGTTGCCCCATGTGCTGGCTGATGGGGTTGTTTGAGACCATTCAGCAAAAGGGCCGCGCCAGCCAGAAGCCTGGAGGGTAGACGCTAGTCCGCCCGCGCACGGTGCAGCGACTCTAACGCTAGCCTATTGGGGCTGTTTGCCACTGATCGGCGTGCGAAGTCGCGCGGCGACGCCTGTACGCAGCAGCCAACAATCTCTTTGCCCGTTTTGCTAAGGAGCCAGGTCGCCTGCTGCTCCATGCCGGCTGGGCCCCAAATTTTCTCTGCCAGATAGCTTGCCAATGGGCTTGTAGATCGTGTTGAAATTTTCCATACCCGCCTCAAAGCGTCGGCGTATCACCACGGCTTCAGGGATGTTATGTCCGCCCTGGGAAACTCGCACCCCACCCCGCTCCACAGCCATCTCCGCATGAGGGAGACTCAGAAAGTACAGGCTCACCCGATAACCGGCTGCCCGCCACTGTGGAACCTTGGCAGCATAGCCCCGGCCTGAAAGCGTGGTCTCGAACGAAAACTTACGATGTTGGGCAACGTGCTCGTCAATCCTTGATGGCAGCGGCCTCGGGCGCAAAGGGGGACAGACCCGCCGCAATCAAGTCCGCGTTGACGAACACAGGGCAGTGCGCCTCTTGCGGCAGAAATTCACGGGCAAAGGTTGCTTTGCCCGCGCCGTTGGGGCTAGCGATGATGATGACTTGGGGGGGCGGAGGTCGTCATAGGATGCAAGAGATCGCAGATTTCAGCCTACTGTGGTGATCGACTCCAGCAAACGGCTGATCATGCGGGCTTTTTGACTTGGTTCTTGGCAACGACTTCGGACAGGGCAACTGCCTTGACCTCACCACGCCGATAGGCAGCCAGGCGTTCGTCGGCTTCTTTTGGTTGATGTCATGAGGAGCTCCAATATGACCGTGAACGGCAGAGTCGCCACTATAGCGCCGTGGCCCGATATACCTCAACCTGCAGTGTGCGGGTGTCTGGCTGCCTTGGGCTTCTATCGGCGCGGGGTGCACATGTGCCAAACTGGCCTCTAGCCCTCGTGCAATATGCCTAAGTAGCTACCAAAAGCGTAGCAAGCTAGATTTGAAGCGCAGATACTTGCCGTTGTAGAGTCGGCAAATCGTTCAGAATGGTTTGCCACACGATGGCAAGGTCAACCGTGAAATAGCCGTGCGCCTGCGCATTGCGCATTTCGTAGGCGAAACCCCATGGCACGGCAGCGTGTTGCGCCGCAAAGTCGGGGTGGTTCTTGGCAATGTTGTTACAGGCCTCGCCAATGGCTTCCAGGATGTGCTGCAGGTAGTCCGTCACCCGCAGCGGGTGCGCACGGCTCATACGGCCAACGCCTCGCGCAGCACCTGATCACGAAAGCTCGCGGGCAGGCTGTTGGGGGTGAGCACATCCACATCTATGCCCAAAAGCTGCTTCAGCTCGAAGCGAATGGCGCCAATGTCCATCAGCGTGGTTTGCGCGGTGGGCTCTACCAGCAAGTCCAGATCGCTCTCGGCTGTGTCATCGCCATGCAGGGCGGAGCCAAACATCCGCACGCTGCTCACGCGGTGGCGCAACGCAATCTCGCGGATTTGCGTTCGGTGCAGGGAGAGGGCTTCGGAGGGGCGCATGGGGTGCAGTTTACCCGTGAGAGGTGCTTATGGGCCAAACTGGCATCCAGCCCCCGTGCGATATGCTTAAGTAGCTACAAAAAGCGTAGCAATTCAAACCACCGCCGACAACGCGCAGGCATCCGTCATCCAGGAGCTGCTGGCTGAAGTGTCACGCTACGGCACGGCCACCATCAAGCGCGCGTATGGCGACTGGACCACCACCAACCCCAAGGGCTGGAAAGAGGTGCTGCACACCATGGCGATCCAGCCGATTCAGCAGTTCAGCCACACCAGCGGCAAGAATGCGACCGACTCTGCACTGATCATCGACGCCATGGACGTGCTGCACGACGACAGGGTGGACGGCTTTTGTCTGGTCACCAGCGACAGCGACTTCACCCGCTTGGCTACCCGCATCCGTGAGGCGGGACTGGTGGTCTATGGCTTTGGCGAGCGCAAAACACCGGAGCCTTTTGTGGCCGCGTGCGACAAGTTCATTTACACCGAAATTCTGCGCATCAAGCCCGAAGAGCCAAAGATGGCGGCGGCACCTGTCGAGACGCAAGCCAAGCCCGCAGTGGAGGTTGCACAGTTGCCTGCGTTGCGTCCGATGATTTTGATGGCGATTGATGCTGTCGCACGCGATGATGGTTGGGCGCAGCTGGGGCCGGTCGGTAGTCAGATGAGCAAAAAAAACCCATCGTTTGACCCTAGAAACTATGGGTTTGCCCAACTTGGCAAGCTGATGCGCAAACAGGACTACTTGGAAGTCAAGGAAGTCCCGATGGTGGAAGGCTCAACCAATGTGCACCTGTATGTGCGGTGCAAGGCGGCCGGTGCTGCCAAAGCCTAATGCATTTGGCAAAATAGGCCTCTAGCCCTCGTGGAATAAGCGCAAGCAGCTACTAAAATTATAGCGAATTAAGAAACTCTACAGCCCGCGCAAAGGCGTCGTCAAAGGTCGGCCGGTAATCCAGCGTGTCTATGGCTTCGAACTGGGCTTGCAGCACTCTGCGCCGCGATTCCAGTTGCGCCAGGAATTCCTTGGCGTGGCGGCTCAGGAATGGAGTCGCCTGCCGCAGGGCATCCGGCTCGCGTTCGATGACCAGCGACAGGTCGAACAGATCACGCGCCGTGGCGCGGTCACCGCGGTGCCAAAGCTTCTTGGCCACAATTTCTGCTGCAAGTCCACGGGTTGGTGCGGGTGCGCTGCCATGTGCATCAGGCCCATGCCGGGGTGGGTGACTGCAAGGCATGCGCCCACTGCACCAAGTGCTTCCACAGTGTTTTGGGCGGGGTGTGGGTGGTGCGTGCTACTTGCTCCACGGCGGCCAGGATGAGTGCCAGCGGGGCTTCGTCCAGCAGGGTGGCAATGTGGGGCGTTATGGCCTCGGGCAAGTCGCCCTGCGCCAAAGCCCGGGCCAGCTCGGCGGGTTGCAGCACGCGCCGGTAGCTCACGCTGGCGGTTTGGCTCAGTAGCGCCAGTGCATCCCGTGGGGCGGGCTTGCGGCGGGCGTCCAGCTCCAGCCCCAGCAAAGCCAGCAGTGCCAGCAGCTTGGCTGCGCCCAGGTCTACCAGCGTGCCGCTTTCCAACTGGTTAACCGTGGCCCGCGACAGACCGCAGAGTTTGGCTAGCCTGTCTTATAGAAATGAAGCTAAAAAAAGAGTAGCGATGGCTACTTCAATTCGTCGAGTAAGGCTTGCACCGCTTCCACCAAAGCGGGCAGTGCGTTCTGGGCAATATTCCAAACCGTACCGACGTTGATGGTGGCGTAGCCGTGGATGAGTTGGTTGCGAAACGCCACTATCTGCGCTAGATCCGGAATTCGGGAGGCTAACGCAGCATCCAGCTTTGCCAACTGGTTGAGCGCTTCACCAATCACTTCAAACTTGCGCTCCACGGCAGCTTGCGCCATCGGGTTGCTCGCGTAGGCCGTTGCATCCATCCCCGCCGTAAACGACTGAATAGCCAAGGCGGACTCACGCACATCCCACAAAAAGGCGCGCGGATCACGCTACTGCATAGATGGCTTCGCGGTTTCGGTTGATGCTGGCCAGCACGTACGGGTTGCGCACGGCGCCGGGTTCCACCAAGTCCACGCCACGCCCCAGCAGGGCTTCAAGCGCCGCCTTGGCACCGAAGAATGTGTCCAAACCGGGCTGCACGTCCGGGGCGAACTCCACCAAGAAATCCGCGTCGCTGCTTTCGGGATCAAAATCATCTGCCCTAGCGGCGGAGCCAAACACCTCTAGCCGGCGAATGCGGTAGCGCTGGCAGATGGCAGAAATGCCTGAGCGGTGTTGGGCGATGGCGGGGTGCATGGGGTGAAGTTTAACGGGGCTGGATGCCTGTGTGTCAAATAGGCCTCTAGCCCTCGTGCAATATGCCTGAGTAGCTACTAAAAGCGTAGCAATCCAAATCTTGTAACACCAACCAGTAGCTAGCCGTCTTGATCGACGCCGACAAAGCGCAGGCATCCGTTATCCAGGAGCTGCTGGCCGAGGTGTCGCGCT
>NZ_JANXUQ010000133.1 GCF_025356155.1 Rhodoferax sp.
CTCCGGCCCTTGCCATGTCAGCCCGTTCTGGCAGACGCTTTGATCGAACAAAGTTGCTACGTATACCAGCGACCCGTAGAGGAGGCCGGGGCGGATGTCCTGCGCAGGTCAAGGAGGAGCCCGCGCAGCGGGCGGGGGACACGGAGCAGGGCGTCCGCCCCGGCCTCCTCGGAGCGCACACAAAACAAACAAACGAGAGAAGAAGACCATGCAACTAGAAACCCCACCATCCATTAAGCCCTATGAAAAAGCCGAAGGCGAACGCCGCGGCATCGTCATCGTCAACACCGGCGACGGCAAGGGCAAAAGCACAGCAGCCTTTGGTCTTGCACTCAGAGCACACGGTCGCGGCAAGGCCGTCAAGATTTACCAGTTCATGAAAGTGCCATCGGCCCGCTTTGGCGAACACCGCATGTTCGAACAGCTGGGTATTCCGATAGAAGGCCTGGGCGATGGCTTCAGTTGGAAGAGCCAAGACCTCGAACACTCCGCCCAACTGGCGCGCGACGGCTGGCAAAAGGCCAAGGCGGCCATCATGGGTGGCGACTACTTCATGGTCACGCTGGACGAAATTACTTACCCGCTGATTTACGGCTGGATGCCGCTGGACGATGTGCTGGAGACGCTCAAAACCCGCCCCAGCCACGTCCACGTGGTACTGACGGGCCGCCGCTGCCCGCCTGAGATAATCGAAATCGCCGACACCGTGACCGAGATGCAGATGGTCAAGCACGCCTTCAAGGCGGGCATCCCTGCACAGCGCGGCATTGAAGACTAACCGCCCTCGCCATTGCTTCCCACAAAGAAGACCAAAAAACAATGAATACCCCTGTTTCCGATCCCGAAGCGCCTGCACAGACCCTGCATTTCCACGCCCCGCACAAATCCCCCGCCGCCCGCCATCCGGTCGCCCAGCGCGTATGGACCGTGGCCGAGATTCAGGCCCTGCTGGAGCTGCCGTTCAACGACCTGATGTTCCAGGCCCAGACCGTGCACCGCGCCCACTTTGACCCCAATATGGTGGAGTTGGCCACGCTGTTGTCCGTCAAGACCGGCGGCTGCCCAGAAGACTGCGGCTACTGTCCACAAAGCGTGCACTTTGACACCGGTGTCGAGGCCGGCAAGTTGATGGGTGTAGAAGCCGTGCGCGAAGCCGCGCTGGCCGCCAAGGCCGCCGGTGCCACCCGCTTCTGCATGGGTGCCGCATGGCGCGCGCCCAAAGATCGCGATGTCGAAGCCGTGGCCGAGCTGGTCAAGGCCGTCAAAGCCACCGGGCTGGAGTCCTGCGCCACGCTGGGTATGCTGAACGACGGCCATGCCGAGACGCTGCGCGACGCCGGGCTGGACTACTACAACCACAACCTGGACAGCGCCCCTGATTTCTATGGCGACATCATCACCACACGCGACTACCAGGACCGCTTGGACACACTGACCCGCGTGCGCAATGCCGGCGTCAGCGTCTGCTGCGGCGGCATCGTCGGCATGGGCGAGTCGCGCCTGCAACGGGCTGGCTTGATTGCCGAGCTGGCCAACCTGGCACCGTACCCCGAGTCCGTGCCCATCAACCATTTGGTGAAAGTAGAGGGCACACCGCTGGCCGACCAGCCGGACCTGGACCCGCTGGAATTTGTGCGCACCATTGCGGTCGCCCGCATCACCATGCCCAAGGCGCGCGTGCGCCTGTCGGCCGGGCGCCAGAGCATGTCGGAGGCCGTGCAGGCCCTGTGTTTTGTGGCCGGCGCCAATTCCATCTTCTATGGCGACAAGCTGCTGACCACACCCAACCCGGCTGGCAATTCCGATCTGGACCTGCTCGCACGCCTGGGCCTCAAGACAGGCCAGCCTGTGGCCAGGCAGTAGTCAAACGGTATGTTGTGGTCCTGAGCCTGTTGCCACCGCTGGGCGCACCTGCCTTGCCTGCCACAGTATGGGGCGGGGCCGTGTTGGCGGCGTTGGCCGTGGACCATTGGCTGGGTGAGCCAGCCGTGCGCTGGCACCCTGTGGTGTGGATGGGCAACTTTTTGAAGTGGGGTGGTCGCCGCGTGCAGGCCCATACCCAACAAGACCCGTCTGTGGCGCGAGATCTTAAGGCTTTTTGGCTCGGAGCCCTCGTGTGGACTGCGGGAGCAGCTCTTGTTTTGATAGCAGCCTATGGTTTGCAAACCGCGCTCGCCTGGTTGTTGAACACGTCCCTGCTGGTGGATGTGTGGCAGCTATGTGTGCATGGGGCCGCCGTGTGCGTGCAGGACATTTGCGCACTGGCGCTGTCGGCGTTGTTGTTGGGGCTGTTGCTCAAGCCCATGCTGGCCTGGGCGCTGCTGAAAAGCGAAGTGCAGGCGGTGGAAGCCGCGCTGAGCAACACAACCAACGGCTCGCTGGCAGCGGGCCGCGAACGCCTGCGCTGGCTGGTCAGCCGTGACGTCACAAGCTTGAGCGAAACCCAGGTGCGCGAAAGCGCGATCGAGACACTGGCTGAAAACCTCAACGACTCTGTCATCGCACCGCTGTTTTGGTTCGCGCTGCTGGGCTTGCCGGGCGCGGCGCTGTTCCGCTTCGCCAATACCGCCGATGCCATGTGGGGCTACCCCGGTGTCTACCCCAATGACGGCCAGGGCCGCAACTGGGCTTGGGCTGGCAAATGGGCGGCGCGCGCGGATGACGTACTGGCGTGGGTACCCGCGCGCATCACCGCCTTGCTGCTCGTGGTCGTGCGTGGGGGCGTGTCGCTCGCGAAGCTGCGTCTTGATGCCGCCCGCACACCATCGCCCAACAGCGGCTGGCCCATGGCCGCCATGGCGCTGGCCCTGGGCGTGCGCCTGGGCAAACCGGGTGCGTATGTGCTCAACGCTGATGCGCCTGCACCGCAGGCACGCGACACGGCGCGCGCCATAGGCTATGCATCAAAATCGCTTATAGCCCTCGTCGGCATTGCGCAAGCAGCTATTTTTTTGATAGTGGTGATAGGGTCGGCAACATGAAGCAGAGTCCACAAGTACACGGTGGGCCGGACGGGCAAGGCGTGCCGCTGCACGACTTCTCCACCAACAGCAATGCCTGCGGGCCGTGCCCGCAAACCTTGGTTGCCGTGCAGGCGTGTGATGCCAGCCGCTACCCAGACCCCGCCTATACCGAGTTGAAAGTTCAACTGGCCGATTTCCACGGCGTGGAACCCGAACGCATCGCGCTGGCCGGTAGCGCCAGCGAGTTCATTTACCGGATCACCGCCTGGGTGGCACAACAGGGTGGCCAGACCGTGCGTGTACCGCTGCACGCTTATGGCGACTACGCACAGGCGGCCCGCGCCTGGGGCGTGCCAGTTGTGACGGAGGGAGAGTCCGCGCTGCTGTGGCATGCCGACCCGTCCAGCCCGTTGGGGCAGTCGGTGGAGGAGGTTGGCCTTGCGCGTGAGCGGGTTCTGGACTGCGCCTATGAACCCTTGCGCCTGACTGGCAACACGGTGTGGCCGAGAGCGCAACGTGATGCGCTGTGGCAGCTTTACACCCCCAACAAGGCGCTCGGCCTGACCGGCGTGCGCGCCGCCTATGCGATTGCGCCGGTCGGTGGCGCCGAGGCTGTGGCCGCATTGCGCGCACTATGTGCTTCCTGGCCGGTAGGTGCCCATGGCGTCGCGCTGCTACAGAACTGGGTGCTAGCCGACACGCAGGCATGGTTGCAGGGCAGTCTGCAGATCCTGCGCGGCTGGAAGCTGCGGCAAATCCAGTTGTTGCAGGACGCGGGCTGGACCGTGCAGCCCAGCGAAACGCCGTTTTTTTGTGCTCAACCCCCGGCGGGCATGGATGCGGCGGCGCTGTGTGTGCAGTTGCGCGCGCATGGCATCAAGCTGCGGGATGCCACGTCGTTTGGCCTGCCTGGTTGGGTGCGCTTGGGGGTGTTGTCGCCGGTGGGGCAAGATGCTCTGTTGGTGGCTTGGGTTAATAGTCGATAACGGCAAAATACGAAGCGCAGAAAATGCACCATGCGTGAAGTAGTGCAGGTGCACATCAACACCAAGGAGCCCATATCAATTTAGATTACGCCACCCTGGACATGCAGCGCCGCCAGCACCCGGCATGGCGCTTGCTGGCGGCAGACTCTGCGCCGCTGGTGGCCAGCTTTTTGCACCGAGTGTTCGTCGTACCCAATGTGCGGGTGATGGCGCAGTCGAACCTGGTTGAGGCGCTGGAAGACACGCTGTATGGCCTGCGTGAGAACCTGGGGGAGAAGGCGGGCGTCAAAGTGTTCCCCAAATCCGCGCAGGAGTACTTGAACGATTGGGCTGCGAACGACAAGGGCTGGCTGCGCAAGTTCTACCCCAGCGGAACGGACGAGCCACACTTTGACCTGACCCCGCCCACCGAGCGCGCCTTGGCATGGTTGGGTAGCTTGTCAGACCGCAGTTTTGTCGGCACCGAATCGCGTTTGCTGACCCTGTTTGGCCTGCTCAAGCAGATGAGTGACGGCAGTGAGACTAATGCTGAAGCCCGCATTGCCGAACTGCACAAGCAGCGCGATGCCATTGATAGGGAAATCGCCCGTGTGGTGGAGGGCGACATGGCCCTGCTGGACGACACGGCGCTGAAAGACCGCTTTCAGCAATTCACCGGTTTGGCGCGAGAGTTGTTGGCAGACTTTAGAGAGGTGGAGCACAACTTTCGCGCCCTGGACCGCACGGTGCGCGAACGCATTGCCTTGTGGGATGGAGCCAAGGGCACGTTGCTGCAAGAAATTATGGGCGAACGTGATGCTATTGCAGAGTCTGACCAAGGCAAGAGTTTTCGTGCGTTTTGGGACTTCTTGATGTCGCAGTCGCGCCAGGAGGAGTTCACCGCGTTGCTGGCGCGTGTGTTGGATTTGCCTCCGGTGTCGGCACTTGCGCCGGATACACGTCTCAAGCGGGTGCACTACGACTGGCTGGAAGCGGGTGAATACGCGCAGCGCACGGTTGCCCAACTGTCGCAGCAATTGCGCCGCTTCCTGGACGACAAGGCCTGGCTGGAAAACCGCCGCATCATGGATATATTGCGTGGCATCGAAGGCAAGGTATTGACGCTGCGCGATGCGGAGCCAATCGCGCTACGTGCCCCCGATTTCATGCAGATCGACGAGATTGGCGCCGCAGTCGATTTGCCACTGGAGCGCCCGTTGTACCAGCCGCCGTTACACGCGGTGCTCACCAGCGTGGCCCTGTTTGCGGGTGACGAAGAGGTGGATGCGGCCGCGTTGTTTTCCCAAGTGCGGGTGGACAAGGCGGCGCTCTCTGCGCATATCACCCAATTCCTCCAGACCCAGGCACAGGTGACTTTGGCGGAGCTGCTGCTAAAGCGCCCGCTGCAACGGGGCCTGGGCGAGTTGGTGGCCTACCTGCAGTTGGCCAGCGAGTCACCTGGTTCGGTGGTGGATGACTCCACGCTGGAGTCGGTGGAATGGTTGGTTCATGATGGGGCCGATGCCGCTCGCACCATCACCCGCCGCGCCCAGTTGCCACGCGTCATTTTTGTACGGAGCTGACAATGCCAATCACGCCGCGGTGAAGCAGCTAGCGACCTACAATATTCCCCATGAAACCAAGCGTGTACGTCGAGACTTCAGTGATCAGCTACCTCACGGCGAGACCCAGCCGCGATTTAGTCATGGCTGCGCATCATGAAGTGACGCATGAGTGGTGGAACAACCGTCGCGCTGCTTTCTCTCTTTTCTACAGCGAAGCCGTGCGAGACGAGGCATCCATGGGCGACGCGCAGGCCGCAGCACAACGCCTGGCCCTGCTCAACGAATTGAGTTTGCTGGAATTTCAAGCACATTGCAAATGCGCAAGGTGCTCGCAAGGTACGCCAAGTGTGTGTGACATTTAAGCTGGTTTGTCCCGTGCTGTGCTCCCCGTTAGAACTATTGGAGGTGAATTGACATGATTCATGACACTATCGTTGACGAAATCCACCAATTTCGCACGCAGTTGCTGGCCCAGCATAAGGGAGACTTTGCTGCCTACTTTGCGACCCTGATGCAAAAGCAGCAGCACCCGCAGCGTTATACGTCCTTCATGCAGCCGTCGGTTCCCCAAGCCCCGCTGCCCCCACCAATGCAAAATTGAGCGACTTTGCCAAAGAGTGGTCGTACCAATACTTGGGGCAAAAACGCTTTGGAAAACAGCAACCGAAGGTTTTCCGTGACGGATAAATATAGTGAAGAAATCGTCCCCAACGCATCCCAACCCGAGTTGACCAGCTTGGTTGTCCCCTTGTTGAAGGGCGTGCTGTACCGCGAAGACGATGCAGCACAGTGGGTTGCTTTACAGCAAATACAGCCCCGCGTGCGTGACTATGTGGCGGTGCTGGCACTGGAGTTGGTGGTGGACGAGGCAGAGGGTTATGCATTTTTGCGCTCCCAACCGCAGGTTGACGACGGGGCACCCAAGCTGCCGCGCCTGGTGCGCCGCCAACCTTTGAGTTTTCAGGTGAGTTTGCTGCTGGCGCTCTTGCGAAAAAAGCTGGCCGAGTTTGATGCCAGTGGCGGTGACACCCGGCTGATCGTGACGCGCAGCGCCGTGGTGGAGCTGGTGCGCGTCTTTCTGCCTGCAGGCTCGAATGAGTCACGCCTGATCGACCAGATCGAAACCCAGTTGAACAAGGTGATTGAGCTGGGCTTTGTGCGCCGCCTCAAAGTCCAGGCCGATGGCGGACCCACACGTGTGACGCAAGAGCCCGTGTTTGAGGTGCGCCGCATTTTGAAGGCCTTTGTGGATGCCCAATGGCTGGCCGACTTTGACCAGCGCCTTGCCCTCTATCTGGCACAGCTCAACGGGCCTCCTGCTGCGGAGCAGGATGATGCGTGACGCGTTGACCCTGACTGGCTTTCGCTTATCCAGGTTAGAGGTTTTCAACTGGGGCACTTTTGACAAGCGGGTGTGGACACTGGAGTTGAATGGCCGCAACGGCTTGTTGACCGGCGACATTGGCTCGGGCAAATCCACATTGGTGGATGCGATCACCACCCTGCTGGTGCCTGCCCAGCGCATTGCCTATAACAAGGCGGCCGGGGCTGATGCGCGGGAGCGCTCGTTGCGCTCCTATGTGCTGGGGCATTACAAGTCTGAGCGCAATGAGACCAGTGGCAATGCCAAGCCGGTGGCGCTGCGCGATGCCAGCCACTACGCAGTGATTCTGGGTGTGTTCCACAACGCTGGGTTTGATCAGACGGTCACGCTGGCCCAGGTGTTCTGGATGAAAGACAGTTTCGGCCAGCCCGAGCGCTTTTATGCCGTGGCGGACAAAGCGCTGTCGCTCACTGCAGATTTTTCGGACTTTGGCACTGCTGTGCCCGCCTTGCGTGCGCGTTTACGCAAGGGTGGCGTGGCCTTGTTTGACAGCTTTCCACCCTACAGTGCACATTTTCGCCGCCGCTTTGGTAATTTGGGCGAGCAGGCACTGGAACTGTTTCACCAAACCGTGTCGATGAAGTCGGTGGGCAACCTGACCGACTTCGTTCGCCACCACATGCTGGAGCCCTTTGACGTGGCACCGCGTATTGCAGGCTTGCTGGCGCACTTCGATGACCTGAGCCGTGCCCACGCCGCTGTGCTCAAGGCTAAGGAACAGGTCGATTTGCTCACGCCGCTCGTGGCGGATTGCGACAAGCACGCTGCGCTGGTGGACAGCGTGGCTGAGCTGCGTCTGTGCCGTGAGGCGCTCAAGCCCTGGTTTGCAGGGCGCAAACGGGTATTGCTGGACCAGCGGCTGGAGAGCTTGGGCGTCAACTTGGCCAGCGAATCCGCCAAGGTCGAACGCATGGAAGCGCTAAAGCTGGATCAGCAAACCAAAGAGCGCGTGTTGCGCCTGAATATCGCCCAAAGTGGCGGCGACCGCATTGCGCAGATTGAGGCTGACATCAACCGCCAGCAAGCCGAGTTGAACAAGCGCCAGAAAAACGCCAATCGTTATGACGAGTTGCGTTTGAGCCTGGGCCTGCTGCAAGTGGCCAACCGCGAAGAGTTAAAAACCCAGCAGCAGGGCTGTGCCCAGCGCCGTGCGGCAGACAGCGTGCGGGATGCAGAAGTGCAAAACGAGCTTACGGAACGTGGTGTGGAGATGGCCCAGGGTATGGCCGAGCGCAAAGACTTAGTAAACGAGGTGACCAGCCTGCGCGCGCGGCGCAGCAATATCGACGCCCAGCACATTGCCTTGCGTGCCGCAGTGTGCCAAGCCTTGGGCTTGCGTGAAGACGATATGCCGTTTGCCGGAGAGCTGCTGCAAGTGCATGACGACGCGCGCGACTGGGAGGGAGCCGCCGAACGCGTGTTGCACAGCTTTGCGCTGTCTTTGTTGGTGCCCGATGCGCACTACGCCCGCGTTGCCCAGTGGGTCGATGACACGCACCTGAAAGGGCGCTTGGTGTACTTTCGCGTGCGGGATGTCAGGGGCGAAGGCAGTCGTTTGGATCGGCAGCAACTGCACGCACAGTCCCTTGTGCGCAAGATCGGAGTCAAGCCGGATTCAGCGTTCTATGCATGGCTGCAGCATGAAGTGACGCGCCGCTTTGACATAGCATGCTGCACCACGCAAGAGCAGTTTCGCGCCGAGCCCAAGGCCATCACCCGCGCCGGGCAAATCAAGGCCGGTGGTGAGCGCCACGAGAAAGACGACCGTCACCGTTTGGATGACCGCAGTCGCTACGTACTGGGCTGGAGCAATGCCGCCAAGCTGGCGGTGCTGGAAGGCAAAGTGCGCGTACTGGAGGCTCGGCTGGGTGAGCTTGGTACAAGGATCGGCGCTTTGCAAGCCGATCAAAGCAGTATTCGCACGCGTTTGGAAGCCTTGGCCAAACTGGAGGAGTTTCAGGACTACAGCGATCTGGACTGGGCCGCCAACGCCCGTGAAATTGCGCGCTTGAACGATGAGCGTGCCGCGCTGGAGGCTGCTTCTGACGTGTTGGCCGCGTTGACGCAGCAGCTGAAAGTGGTGGAAGAAGAGTTGGCGAAGACCGAGGGGCAACTCCTTGATCAGCGTGACAAGCGTTCCAAAACCGTACAAAAAATTGAAGATGCGCGGGCCTTGCATGCTGATGCTGAGGGCATGATGGGACTGGTCCCTGAAGGGTTCGAGGAGCAAGTGCAGCGTCTGGAAGCCTTGCAACAAGCCATGCAGGGGGAAACAAGGGGCGTGCAGGGCATCACTGTGGAGTCTTGCGATGCCCGAGAGCGCGAGATGCGCGACAGCCTGCAAAAAATCATTGATTCCGAAGAGGGCCGCGCCCGGCGTGTGCTGGAAAAAGTCATTGATGCCATGCGCAGCTTTAGCAACCGCTTCTCCGTGGAAACACAAGAGATAGATGTATCGGTGGAGTCGGCGGGCGAATACCGCAGTCTGCTGCAGCGGCTGGTTGCAGACGACTTACCGCGCTTTGAAGCCGACTTCAAACGTTCTCTGAACGAGAACACCATCCGCGAGGTGGCCAACTTTAGCTCGCAGCTTAGCAAGGAGCGCGAAACCATCAAAGAGCGTATCGAGCGCATCAACCATTCGCTCACGCAGATTGACTACAACCCCGGCCGCTTCATCACGCTGGAGTTTCAGATTGCGACGGATGCGGAAGTGCGCGACTTTCAAACCGAGCTGCGGAATTGCCTGGACGGTGCCCTGCAAGGCGATAGCCAAGACAGCCAGTATTCAGAGGCCAAGTTTTTGCAAGTCAAGCACATCATCGAGCGCCTGCGCGGCCGCGAAGGGCAAACCGAGCAAGACCGCCGCTGGACTGCCAAGGTGACCGATGTACGCAACTGGTTTGTGTT
>NZ_JANXUQ010000169.1 GCF_025356155.1 Rhodoferax sp.
CATTCGCAATTACGGCCTGGCTGCGGGCATCACGATTGCTGCGCTGCCGGGTGAGCCCGCCAAGCGGCCTTACGAGATAGCAATGCGCTGCCTTGAAAAAGGTTTTTACGTGCGTTACGGTGGCGACACCATCCAGCTGGCACCGCCTTTTATCATCGAGAAGGGCGAGATTGACAGCCTGGTGAATGCGCTGGGTGAATCGCTGAACGCAACGGCCTGATATTGAAATGCTCCTGTATTGATAGCGATACACGTAATTGATACGAGGGCTAGCGCCACATTTCTCATATAGACACTCTGGAAACCCCATGTCCCAACTCCCCACCATTGGCCATCTGATAGATGGCAAGCTGACCGACGGCAACGCCAACGCGCGTTCACAAAGCGTCTACAACCCTGCCACGGGTAAAGCCGAAAAACGCCTGCTGCTGGCCGACAAAACGACCGTGGAGCAGGCTATTCGCTCCGCACAGGCCGCCTTCCCCGCCTGGCGCAACACGCCCCCGCTGAAACGTGCCCGCGTCATGGGCAACCTCAAAGGCTTGCTGGAAAAGCATGCCGACGAAATCTGCGCGCTGATCACCGCCGAACATGGCAAGGTGCTGAGCGACGCCGCCGGCGAATTGCAACGTGGCATCGAAAACGTGGAATACGCCAGCTATGCGCCCGAGTTGCTGAAAGGTGAACACAGCAAAAACGTAGGCCCTGCGATTGACTCCTGGAGCGAGTTCCAGCCGCTGGGCGTGGCCGCCGGCATCACGCCGTTCAACTTCCCCGCCATGGTGCCGCTGTGGATGTGGCCCATGGCCGTGGCCTGCGGCAACACCTTTGTGCTCAAGCCGTCCGAGCGCGACCCCAGCAGCACATTGCGCATTGCCGAGCTGGCGCTGGAAGCCGGTCTGCCACCGGGCGTGCTGAACGTCGTCAATGGCGACAAGGAGGCTGTCGACACACTGCTGACCGACCCGCGCATCAAGGCCGTCAGTTTTGTCGGCTCCACACCGATCGCCGAATACATCTATGCCGAGGGCTGCAAACACGGTAAGCGTGTGCAGGCCCTGGGCGGCGCCAAGAACCATGCGGTGGTGATGCCGGATGCCGACATCGCCAACGCGGTCAATGCGCTGATGGGCGCGGCCTACGGCTCGTGCGGCGAGCGCTGCATGGCCATCCCTCTGGTCGTGGCGATTGGTGACACCACGGCCGACGCGGTGGTCGCCGCCTTGAAAGTCGAGATCGCCAAGATGCAGGTCGGTCCCGGCACCGATGCGTCCAGCGACATGGGCCCGCTGGTCACCAAACCCCACTTTGAGAAGGTCCGCGGTTATGTAGACCAAGGCGTCAAAGAAGGCGCCACACTGGTCGTGGACGGCCGCGGCGTCAGCGTCAGCGGCCATGAAGACGGCTACTTCCTCGGCCCCTGCCTGTTTGACCATGTCAAGCCCGGCATGGTGATCTACCAGGAAGAAATTTTCGGCCCCGTGCTGGGCGTAGTGCGCGTGAAAACCTTGCAAGAAGCGATGGACCTGATCGACGCGCACGAATACGGCAACGGCACCTGCATCTTCACCCGCGACGGCGAGGCCGCGCGTTACTTCAGTGACAACATCCTCGTCGGTATGGTGGGCGTGAATGTGCCGCTGCCAGTGCCCGTGGCTTACCACTCGTTTGGGGGCTGGAAGCGTTCGCTGTTTGGCGATCTGCATGCCTATGGGCCGGATGCCGTGCGCTTCTATACCAAGCGCAAGACGATCACGCAGCGCTGGCCGAGTGCGGGGGTACGAGAGGGGGCGGTGTTCGCGTTTCCGAGCAGTAAGTAATCAGGCCAAAACAAAAAAACCTCGCCTGGTTTCAGGGGAGGTTTTTTTCTTGTCTAAATTTTTAGATGTGGACGTAAAAGATATCAATCAAATCAATGGCTTAGAGGATTTCCATTACTGAGTCTTGGCTAATTCCGCGCCATATTCAAACTCCATTTAGACAAGAGTCAAGCCACTGTTGTCCCTATGGAATGGGACCAAATATCCGTACAAACTCCGTATGCTTGGCCTTGCGCCAAGTCTCGGTCATATCGCCGTTGCGCTCCAGTGCATCGAAGATGTCGCGCACCAGACCGTTGTCAACAACCTTGGCCGTTTTGAGTTTCGCGAGCAACTCAAACCCGTGCCAGACCTTCAACCCCACTTCCGCAGCCAAGGTATGCATTCCCAGATCATCCGTCGCCACGATGGCTCCTTTGACCTGGCCATAGGCCAATAGCCAGCAATCCGTTGCACCTGGTGGGGAGCGCCCGTGGGAAGTGTACTTGTCAATGTCAAGCTGGACCGTACCCATCAGCACGCCCTGCACCAAATTCATGTCCTGCTTTTCCGCTGCGCTTAGTCGCGTTTGCTTGGCCATACGCTCCTGCGCAAATTCAGGCTCGTCAAACCACGGGTTCTTGAATTGCAGCTTGGGATTGCGATGGACCTCTTCCTCCACCGCTTTCAGAATTACCACCACGTAGGGCACCTGGCCAAACTGCCGTCCTACCGCTGGGCGAATGCGCTTGGCAAGCCGAAGGTAGGTATTCGTGTCCAGCAGGACTTCGGTGGTCACCGGGTCAGTTCCCCATGCAGTGCCAACGCATCTTGCATGGGTATGTCCATCACCTGTTGGACATAGCCTGCGCCCGTTTGCTTAGCTTGAACCATGCGTCGCAGAGCCTGAAAGAAGTCGCTGTGAAACTGGCGCTCAGCCGCTATCAGATAGGCGGAAGGCGATGGTGGCAAAGGTGCAAACAGCGTCTCGCTTACCAGCTTGCCACGTTGTGAATTGCGCATTTTGTGAATGTCAATCTCAACATGCTTCAAGGACGGCAAGCCTTGTGACTGGGCAAAGCCATTGACCTGCTGAAAGACAGTATTCAGAGAAATACCGTGCTCATCTGCAAACGCCTGCAATACAGCGGCTTCGCGCGCCTTAGGCTGCCCGGCCACTTGGCTGTACACCGTGCGTGCAAGTTCTCTGGGGAACAGCAAGGCGCCTGCAAAAGCGTCCGCAAAATCTTCCCCCTCATCTTTCCCGGCCAACTGGGGCGTAAACACATGCGCCAGCTCATGTGCCATCCAGAATTTGAAATCTTCAAGATAGGTGTCCAGATTCAAGAAGATGAAGGTCACGCGCTCTTGGGGCAACAGAATATGCAAGGCATTCTTGTGATTTTGCAAAGCGCCCCACATGACAGGCACAACCACTGCTCCGTTCTCGGCAAATTCGCTCAGCAGTTGCTCGTAATGCAGCACGCCGCCCTCGCCCAGCCCCAAATTCTTGCGGACTTGGGACACCACCTCCTGAACGGCTGCATAGTCGGTGGAAGGGTCCGGCACCTGACGACGCAGCTGCGGCAAGGCAGACAAGAACGGGACGAGCGCCTTTAACAAAGCCCCCATGGCCATGGCCTTGATGACGTGCTCGTCTTTGGTTTTTGCCCCCGCTTTTTTGCGGAAGGCCACTACCGGTTGCGCATCTTGGGGCAACTGCACCAAATCGGCAAACCCCAGCTTCAAGGTGGTTGCGAGTTTGAGCAGCTTGTCGGGCCGGGGGAAATCCGTGCCCTTCATCCAGTTGGTAACGGCTTGGCCGGTTACACCCAACTGCGCAGCCAGATCCTTTTGGGTCCACCCCCGCGCTTGAATGGCAGACTTGATGTTGCCGCTGTGGATAACTTTGTGCATAAGCAGTAGATTATCGGTGCAAATCACTTTAAATCAAGTTTAATCAAGCCAAATCAAGGGTTATTCAACATGCGTTTCCGTTGATCGGCTTGACGTAAAAAGTCCACTTTAGGTATACTTCGCCTCAACACGGCCCCCTTCAGAAACGCACTTCGGTGCTAACTGCTTGGGGGTTTTTCTTTGGGCGAACGCCTACCAAACCCGCTGATCCCAGCCCTCATCCACGCCCATGCCATGCAGGGTGATGCCAATGTGGGACAGGTCTGGGAAATCTTCCAATAAGTGCTTTTTAAGCCTGCTACCCCACGCGGACGAAGGGTTAATCACCTGCATTAAATGCTGGCAAATGCACAGCAACAGGAATGGGCGGGTACGTCGTGCGGGATCGCCAATGAACGCGTCCAGGGCAGGGACAACGCCTGACGCGGGGAGTTTGGGCTCCTCCACCACGTTGCGATTCCACAAACGGCTGTGGTGCGCACACACATTACGCAGGTAGTTCAAACTACGCAGCCAGCTTTCAAACACCCGGCCGTCAGGCACACCATAGGCTTGCGCAATCGCATCCTGGTCTTCCGACCGCAGACCCGAAAACAAGGTGGACATGCAGCCAAAGTCCCACACCTCACACGCCACCCAGATCGCCAACGGCAAGCCATATTTTTTCTTGTTGTGCACCATGAAGGTTTCACGCGAACGCATCACCAACGCAGCATGCTTGGTCAGCCACTCATGATGGCGAGTCAGGCTGGAATACGGGTCGAGCCTATAAGCAAAGTTCTCGTGAAACAAGTCGGGCTTGAGATAAGCGAACGCATGCTTTTCGCCCAGGCGGTGCGACAAATCCACGCGAAGCGCTACTTCGATGCGCTCCAGGGCATCCAGTGCCAGTAAGCGCAACTTCTTGTCGAAGACGTACAGATCAACCGCGTCATGAAAGCGTGTACCGGGCTTGAATTCATCCTGTACCGGGCGCTCGATATGCACCTTCTTAGGCTTGCGTCCCGTCTCCGCGTCGAATGGGCAAAAAGGAGCGCCGCGCTGCCGAAAGTCGTACCAATAGCCACTGAGCCGGTAGTAACCGATGCGTTCCAGATAATCTGCCGCCCTCACGCCATCGCTCACTTGCATGCCGCGACTGGTCAGTTGTGCCAGTTGATCGGCAACGCTCATCCAGGGTTTGGTGTAAGGCATGGAAAAATAGGATTTCTATGAGACTTGCTGCACCAACGCCTCGGCCAGATGGGCTTGGGTGGATTGGCTGGCGGACAGGCGCTGGCGCAGGTCGGCGCACAGGCGGCGCAGCTGGGCTACGCGGGTGACGATGCGGGATTGTTCGGCGAGGGGTGGGAGCGCGAAGGCCAACGCTGCGACTTGCTTCGTTGATATATGCGGTACGCCGTTACTGCGCCCAGGATCAATCGTTCCAACGAACAAATCTGACTGGAGCCATAGAAGCAGGAAGTCAGAGGAAACAAGTTTCGCCTCTGGGGCCAGCCGTGCAACCCGTTGCAGCAAAAGACAGGGCAAATCGGATTCTCGAATCACTGCGTATTTCAAGCCGGTAGAAATAATAGGACGATCCAGCGAAAGGACTATGTCCCCGGCACGCAAACCAAATTGCTGATACTCCGCCGCTGTATTGGCATCAATGGCTGCGGGCTGCGACCAATCCACGTAGCCATGGCTGACATTCAAGTTGCGTAGCAGCCGCACGCCCGTTTGTTTGAACCATTCGCTTTTGAATGCGTAGCCATTAAGCATGTCTACGGTATCACTGACATGCACCCACTCCCACCCCATCGGCAACGCAAACGGCTGTTCATCCTCCGCAATCGGCGGCAGGGGTTTGTCGCGTTTGATCTTGCCCTCAGCGATGAGCTTGTCTTTCTCGGCGCGGATTTTCTTGAGCAGTTCCCTGGCGGGTTCGTCTTGCGGGTCCTGGGGGACGAGGAGGCCGCGCACTGCGAGTTGGAGGATGGTTTGCTCCAGGGCGTCCACGGCTTCGGGGCGGTCTAGCAGCAGGTCGAAGTGGGTGGCAATGCGGTGCCAATTTTTCGTCAGGTCTTCGGGCAGTTGCGCGGGCGTTTCGCTGTCGGTGAGCGTGGCCAGCAGGGTGCTGACGAGCTGGGCGTGTTGTGTGGCTTCGAGTTGGCCTTTGGCTTCGAGCGCGTCGCACAGGCGCATGAGCTCTTCGACGCGGGTGACGATGCGGGATTGTTCGGCGAGGGGTGGCAGCGGAAAAGGCGTGCGCTCAAAATAGTCACGAGGCATCCGCTTCTGACCCGCGGAACCAGTCATGACGGCTTCGCATTCAAGAGAAACATTGGGGTTTTGAGGAACAGCAAAACGTACTTTGGTGCAATGCCGCCCAACGGCCGAACGATGTGTAACTCAGTGGTGCCAGCGCCAATGCCATTGCTGAGGTTTTGGAAGACCGTTGACTTGCCGT
>NZ_JANXUQ010000173.1 GCF_025356155.1 Rhodoferax sp.
CACAATTCGTCAATTCCAGTAAGGGCGACCCCAATGCGCTGATCGTCATGGGTGCTGTCATGCTCGGTGGAATCATCACTGGCAAGCCCCAGGTGTCGTTGGACAAGGCCACGCCGATTGCGCGTTTGACCAGTGAATACAACGTGTTCGTAGTGCCAGCCAGTTCGCCAATCAAGACCATGAAAGAAGTGGTCGAGATGATGCAAAAAGACCCCGGCAGTGTGAAATGGGGCGGCGGATCACGGGGCACCACGGAGCACATTTGTGCGTCCATGTTGGCGACCAAGGTGGGCGTGGACCCAAAGAAGGTCAACTACGTGGCGTTTCGCGGCGGAGGCGAAGCTACGGCGGCCATTTTGGGCGGCAATGTGACCGTGGGTGGAGGTGGCTACAGCGAGATGGCAGAGTACATCACGGCTGGCAAGATGCGCCCGATTGGCGTCACGTCCGAGAAGCGCCTGCCGGGCATCAACGTGCCAACACTCAAAGAATTGGGTTATGACGTGGTACTGGGCAACTGGCGCGGCCTGTACGGCGGCCCTGGCCTGACACCAGAGCAACGTGCAACGCTGACTGACGTTGTCGTCAAGGCCACCAAGGGCAAGTCCTGGTCCGAGTCCATGGAGAAAAACGGCTGGACACCGGCCCTGCTGACCGGTAAAGCTTTTGACGATTTTGTAGACGCGGAATTTGCCAGCTTGCGCGGCATCATGCACCTGGCGGGGATGGTATGACCAGCCCAGAGCTGAGCAGGCGCTACCAGACCGCAGTGGGTGTTGGTGTGTGCGTCGTGGCCATTGGTTTGGCCGTGGGCGCGGTGGACATACCGTCCGACGCCGGTTACTCCGGCGTTGGCCCCAACTTTCTGCCGTGGCTGGTGTCCGCCGCCTTGATGCTGTGCGGCGCGTTTCTGGTGTACGAGGCGCGCACTGGCGGCTTTCGTGACATGGAAAACGGCGACGATCAGAAACCCTATTGGCCCGGCTTCGTGTGGATGTCGGCCGGCCTGCTGCTCAACGCGGCCCTGATCACCACCATTGGTTTTATCTTCAGTTGCGCATTGTGTTTTGCAATGGCCACGCGTGGTTTGCGCAATGCACAAGGCCCGTCCAGCGGAGGCTTGCGCACCTCGGTTATCGACACCGTGCTGGGTCTCATGATCGCCGCGCCAGTGTTCTGGATGTTCACTAAATTTCTGGCTATCAGCTTGCCTGGCCTCACACAAAGCGGGTGGCTCTGATGGAAATCTGGAACCAACTTCTACAAGGCTTTGCCACCGCCGGCACGCCGGTCAACCTGATGTGGGCCTTCGTCGGCTGCGCATTGGGCACTGCCGTCGGCGTGCTGCCCGGCATTGGCCCCGCGACTGCCGTGGCCATGCTGCTGCCGATCACAGCCAAGGTGGATGCCACCGCATCCATGATCTTTTTTGCCGGCATCTACTACGGCGCTATGTACGGTGGCTCAACGACGTCCATCCTGCTCAACACACCGGGCGAAACCGCCAGCATGGTGACGGCCATGGAGGGTAACAAGATGGCCAAGAGCGGGCGCGCGGGCGCGGCGCTGGCCTCGGCAGCGATCGGCTCCTTTTTCGCCGGAACGGTAGCGACCATCATGGTGACGCTGTTTGCACCCATCGTTGCGGAGTTTGCCGTCAAGCTCGGGCCACCCGAGTACTTCTGTCTGATGCTGCTGGCCTTCACTACCGTGAGCGCGGTGCTGGGTCAGAGCACGGTGCGCGGGCTCACAGCCTTGTTCGTTGGCTTGGCGGCTGGCTTGATCGGCATGGACCAGATCACCGGTCAGGCCCGTTATGCCGGAAACGTGCCAGAGCTGCTGGACGGCGTGGAAATCGTCTTGGTGGCGGTGGGCCTGTTTGCCGTGGCAGAAGCGCTACACGCGGTGCTGTTTGAAAGCAAGGTGGTGGAGTCGGAGAACAAGATGAGCCGCGTCAGTATGACCCGCGCCGACTGGCGTCGATCCGTTCCGGCGTGGATACGCGGAACACTGATCGGCGCACCTTTCGGCTGCATTCCCGCCGGTGGTACCGAGATACCGACCTTCCTGAGCTATGCCACTGAGAAGAAGCTGGCCAAGGGCGAGAACCTGGCTGAGTTTGGCACGAAGGGCGCGATCGAAGGCGTGGCCGGCCCTGAGGCCGCCAACAATGCCACGGTGACTGCGGCGCTGATACCGCTGCTTACCCTGGGCATTCCAGTGTCCAACACCACGGCCATTTTGCTGGGTGCTTTCCAGAACTACGGCATCCAGCCTGGGCCCCAACTGTTCACCAGTTCATCGGCCTTGGTGTGGGCGCTGATCGCATCGTTGTACATTGGCAATGTCATGCTGCTGGTGCTCAACCTGCCACTGGTCGGCCTATGGGTCAAGCTGTTGAAGGTGCCCAAGCCGCACCTGTACGCCGGCATACTGATCTTCGCCACGGTGGGTGCTTATGGCATGCGCCAGAGCGCGTTCGATTTGTTCTTGCTGTACGGTATTGGCGTGTTGGGGTTGGTGATGCGGCGCTTCAGCTTCCCGACGGCACCGGTCGTGGTGGGCATGATTCTGGGCCCACTGGCCGAGGCGCAACTGCGCAACGCCATTGCCATTGGCGAGGGCAGCCCGATGATCTTTCTGCAGCGGCCCATGTCGCTGACGCTGCTGGTCATCGTGGTGCTGGTGTTGCTGGCACCGCGCCTGCTCAAGGCATTCTCCAAACGCGCGAATGTGGCTGTTGGCTAAAATAGCTTAAGGAAAATAGGCCGCTAGCCCTCGTGGAATATGCATATGGCGCTATTGAATATATAGCATTCCACAGGGGCGACTGGCTTGGTAATCCGAGGTCGCGCGTGGCAGGGGTAATATGCGTGCATGGAAAATTTGGACTCCCTGCCGCGTGACGCCCAGAGCATTCTGGAGTTGGCGGCGCGCTCCATGTTTGACCTGTTCGCCAATGCCAGCGAGGGCATGATGCTGGTCGACCGCGCGGCCCGCGTGGTCTGGATCAACGACCAGTACAAGCGCTTTTTGCCGGCGTTGGGCTTCGAGCGCGAAGAAGATTTCGTCGGCCACTCCGTGTCTGCAGTGGTGCAAAACACGCAAATGCACCAGGTGCTGGAGACGGGCAAACCCATACTCATAGACCTTCTGTCCAACCGGGCGGGTACCTTTGTTGTCAGTCGCATACCGCTGCGCGATGCGGCAGGCAATGTCATAGGCGCTCTAGGCATCGTGTTGTTTGACCATGCCGAGACCACCTTGCAGCCCTTGATCGAAAAGTTCTCGCTGTTGCAGCGCGACCTGGACGACGCGCGGCGCGAACTGGCTACGCAGCGCCTGCGCCAAACCGGGCAGCGCCAATCCAAATACACCTTTGCCAGTTTCATTGGGCTTAGCGCCGCTGCGGTGGAGGTCAAGCGCCAAGCGCGCCGGGCCGCGCAATCCTCCAGCCCCGTATTGCTGCTGGGGGAGACAGGAACCGGCAAGGAGTTGCTGGCACATGCGATCCACGCGGCCTCGGCGCGGGCCGCTGGCCCCTTCATCAGCGTCAATATTGCAGCCGTGCCGGATACCTTGCTGGAGGCCGAATTCTTTGGCTTCGCGCCTGGCGCCTTTACCGGCGCCGACCGCAAAGGGCGCGACGGCAAGTTCCGACTGGCCCACGGCGGCACGCTGTTCCTGGATGAGATTGGCGATATGCCGTTGGCGTTGCAATCCAAGCTGCTGCGCGCGCTGCAAGAAGGCGAGATCGAGCCATTAGGTTCCAACAAACTCATTCCCTTTGACGTGCGCGTGATTGCCGCCACGTCGCGCGACCTGTCACGCCTGGTGCGTGAGGGTGGCTTTCGCGAAGATCTGTTCTATCGGCTCAACGTGCTGCCGATCCGCGTGCCCCCTTTGCGCGAACGCCGGGAAGACATCGCGGCGCTGTTGGAAGCCTTGGGCGAAGACGTCGCCTTGCGCAGTGGCATGCTGCCGCCCGAGCTGTCAGCCCAGGCGCTGGCCCTGCTGGAGGCTCAACCCTGGCGCGGCAATATCCGCGAGCTGCGCAACGTGCTGGAGCAGGCCGCCATGCGCGGCGACTCGCAACGCATCGAGGTGGAGCAACTGGAGGCGGTGCTGCGCGAGTCGGGCGTGGAGCATGTGGTCATTGCTACCGTGCCGGCACAAGGCGGCCAGATCGCCAACCCAGAAGTAAACGAACAGGCCACCGCAGTAGCAAATAAGGCCGCTATGCCGCCCAAGGACAATGCTGCGTTGTTGCGCCCCTTGTCGGAACAGGTGGCGGAACTGGAGCAAAGGGCGATATCCGCCGCGCTGGAAGCCCACCGCGGAAACAAGGCTGCAGCCGCCAAAATGCTGGGCATGGCACGCGCTACGTTGTATGCCCGTTTGGAAAATGGCTAATATTTAGACATATCGTCTAAATATTAGTCATATTGGAGTGTATTGAATTTGGGCGTTTGGATGCATTCCCACAATGGGTGCATAAAAATTCCAATGAAATCAATGCAATGGGTATTGGCACGCTTTATGCGCACCAATCTGGATACGAATACAACAACAGGAGACAAGAATGATGTACCAACGTCGCTGGGTTTTTAAGGCCACGCTGATCGCCACCGGGCTGGCTGCGGCTATCTCGGGCACTGCCGCATGTGCGCAGTCCAAAGAAATCAAGATCGCCCACATCTACAGCAAGACCGGCCCGTTGGAGGCCTATGGCAAACAAACCGCAGTGGGTTTCATGATGGGCCTGGACTACGCAACCGGCGGCACCATGATGGTGGCGGGCAAGAAAATCGTGGTCATCGAAAAAGACGATCAGGGCAAGCCCGACCAAGGCAAGTCGCTGCTGGCAGCTGCCTATGGTGATGACAAGGTGGACCTGGCCGTTGGCCCCACCGCATCGCCCGTAGCACTCGCCATGTTGCCGGTGGCCGAAGAGTACAAAAAAATTCTGCTGGTAGAGCCAGCCGTGGCCGACAGCATCACCGGTGACAAGTGGAATAAATACATCTTCCGCACCGGCCGCAACAGCTCGCAAGATGCCATCTCCAATGCCGTGGCCTTGGATAAAGCCGGCGTGACGATTGCCACCATGGCGCAAGATTCGGCGTTTGGCCGTGATGGCGTCAAGGCCTTCCGCGAAGCCATCAAAAAAGCCAAGCTGGTGCATGAGGAATACCTGCCACCCACCACCACCGACTTCACGGCCGGTGGCCAGCGCCTGATCGACAAGCTCAAGGACCTGCCAGGCCGCAAGGTCATCTTCATCATCTGGGCCGGTGGCAACCCATTCAAAATTGCTGACATGGACCTCAAGCGCCATGGCATTGAAATCGCCACCGGTGGCAACATCCTGCCGGCCATGACGGCCTATAAACAGTTCCCCGGCATGGAAGGTTCAGCGTATTACTACTTTGGCATCCCCAAGAACCCCGTGAACGAGGCCATGGTGGCCCGCCACTACAAGGAGTTCAAGGCACCGCCAGACTTCTTCACCGCCGGTGGCTTCTCGGCCGCCATGGCCGTGGTGACTGCACTCAATGCCAGCAAGGGCGATACGTCCGCCAACACGCTGATCAAGACCATGGAAGGCATGAGTTTTGAGACGCCCAAGGGCAAGATGACTTTCCGCAAGGAAGACCACCAGGCCATGCAAAGCATGTACCACTTCAAGATCAAGGTCGACCCGGCCTTTGCCTGGGGTGTGCCTGAGCTGGTGCGCGAGATCAAGGCCGAAGAGATGGACATTCCCATCCGCAACAAGCGCTAAACAGCGCCGCACGGCACCCGCGGGGCACACGGCCCCGCTGCTTCTTCACTCTGCGTTCGTTTTAACCCCCGGAAACACGGGGGCCAGGGATTTCTTTCGCCCAAAAAAGACCAGGAGACATATCGTATGAAGCTTTTATCCCATGTTGTTCGTGTATCGGCTTGCGCACTCGCGCTGGCCAGCACTGCGGCCCTAGCGGCCGTCAATTTGCCGCAGCTCAATATCGACACCACCCAGACCTCGGTTTCGGGCCTGTCGTCCGGCGGCTTCATGGCCGTGCAGTTGCATGTGGGCTATTCCGCCACCTTTAAAAAGGGCGCGGGCATAGTGGCTGGTGGGCCGTTCTACTGCGCCGAAGGTTCCATCACCAATGCCACCGGTCGTTGCATGGCCAGCCCAGCGGGCATACCGACCAGCACCCTGGTCAACACCACCAATAGCTGGGCCAGCGCGGGCAGCATCGACCCCGTAGCCAACCTGCAAAACTCCAAGGTCTACCTGTTCTCTGGCAGCATAGACAGCACGGTCAAGCAAGGCGTCATGGATGCACTGAAGACCTACTACAACAGCTTTGTGCCAGCCGCCAATGTGGTCTACAAGAACAATATCGCTGCCGAACACGCCATGATCACCGACGACTATGGCAGCAGCTGTTCGACCAAGGGCTCGCCTTACATCAACAACTGCAATTTTGATCTGGCTGGCGCCATCTTGGCGCACCTCTACGGCACGCTGAATGCGCGCAACAACGGCACGCTGCCCGCGGGAAATTTTGTGGAATTTAACCAGAGCCAGTTCATCACCAACCATGGCATGGCGCCCACCGGCTGGGCCTATATTCCGCAGGCCTGCACGTCTGGCACCCAATGCCGTCTGCATGTGGTGCTACATGGTTGCCAGCAAAACGTGACGCTGGTGCAACAGCAGTACGTGCGCAACACCGGCTACAACCGCTGGGCTGACACTAACAACATGGTCATGCTGTACCCACAAACCAGCACCGCGGCCACCAATAGCTGCTGGGACTGGTGGGGTTATGACAGCGCCAACTACTCCAAAAAATCTGGTCCGCAAATGGCAGCCATCAAGGCCATGGTGGACCAGGTTTCTGCCGGTTCGGTGACGCCACCGCCCCCACCACCTGCGAGCTTGCCAGCGCCCACCAATGTCAGCGTTTCCAACGCTACGGCCAGTGCGATGACAGTCAACTGGAGCGCTGTATCGGGAGCTGCCAGCTACAACGTTTACCGCAACAACAACAAGGCCAATGCCTTGCCCGTGACAGCTTTGAACTTCACCGATACGGGGCTTACCACCGCCACCGCGTATAGCTGGACGGTCAAGGCTGCGGATGCCAATGGCGCGGAGGGCACCGCCTCCGCAGCCGTGAACGGCACGACGACCGGCACACCACCGCCTCCACCGGCCACCTGCTACACCGCATCCAACTACTCCCACACCATGGCCGGACGTGCCTATGCGCTATACGGCTACACCTACGCCAACGGGTCCAACCAAAGCATGGGTTTGTGGAACATCTACGCCACGACGACCCTGAAAATGACCGGCACCAACTACTACGTCATCGGCACCTGCCCCTGACGCGGACCATGGGCTTTGATTGATTGAACCGGAGAGAACGAGATTGCTAGTAACTAAAGACCTGACCGTGCGCTTTGGCGGCCATGTGGCGGTGAATGGGGTGAGCTGCACCTTCAAACCCGGCACGCTGACTGCCATCGTTGGCCCCAACGGGGCCGGCAAAACCACGTTTTTCAATCTCATCTCTGGCCAGATCAAGGCCACCAGTGGCGAGGTGCACCTCAATGGCAATAGCCTGGCCGGCCTGAGCCCCTCGGCCCGCACCCGTGCGGGTCTGGGGCGGGCCTTCCAGCTGACCAATTTGTTTCCCAATCTCTCGGTGTTGGAAAACGTGCGCCTAGCCGTGCAGGCCGCTCGTTCGGGTGCGCATCTGCGCGGGCTCAATTTATGGAGCGTGTGGAGCGACCACAAGGCACTGACGCGACTGGCCGAAGAGGTACTGGACGCTGTTGCCATGAACGACAAGCAAAACACACCGGTAGCCAGCCTGCCGCATGGTGACCAACGCAAGCTTGAGGTCGCGTTGTTGATGGCGCTGGAGCCCGATGTATTCATGTTCGACGAACCCACGGCCGGCATGTCGGCCGACGAGGCGCCGGTCATCCTGGACTTGATCCGCAAACTCAAGGACGACAAGCGCAAGACGATTCTGCTGGTCGAGCACAAGATGGACGTGGTGCGTGAGCTGGCCGACCGCATCATCGTGCTGCACAACGGCACGCTGGTGGCCGATGGTGACCCGACGACGGTGATTGCATCGCCAGTGGTGCAAGAAGCGTACCTTGGAGTGAGCGCAACGCCCGCGCAATCGGAACCCGCCGAACCCTCTCGGCAAGTGCAGGGCGGACGCAATGGAGAAGACGTATGAGCCCAGCGGCGACGACAAAACACGACGCGCTGCTCACGCTATCCGGCGTACACACCCATATCGGCGCGTACCACATCCTGCATGGCGTCGACCTCTCTGTGCCGCGCGGACAACTGACGATGCTGCTAGGACGCAATGGTGCCGGCAAGACCACCACACTGCGCACCATCATGGGCCTGTGGCATGCCTCACAAGGCAAGCTCGTGTTTGACGGCCATGACATCACGGCTGCCGAAACACCGCATATTGCCGGACTGGACATTGCCTATGTGCCCGAAAACATGGGCATTTTTGCGGACCTCACGGTCAAGGAAAACATGCTGCTGGCCGCCCGTAGCGCCAAGAACGCGCAGCAGATGGACAGCAAGCGCCTGGAGTGGATTTTCAAACTGTTCCCGGCCGTGGAGAAGTTCTGGAACCACCCGGCAGGCAAGCTCTCTGGCGGCCAAAAACAGATGCTGGCCGTGGCCCGCGCCATTGTGGAACCCCGCAAACTGCTGATCGTCGACGAGCCCAGCAAAGGCCTGGCCCCCGCAATCATCAACAACATGATTGATGCGTTCGCGCAGCTCAAACAAACCGGCACCACCATTTTGTTGGTCGAACAAAACATCAGTTTCGCCAAGCGCCTCGGCGACCACGTGGCAGTGATGGACAACGGCAAGGTCGTCCACGCGGGCACTATGCAAGCTCTGGCCGACAACGAAGACATGCAACACGCTTTGCTGGGGCTGGCGATATGAAGACTTTAAATTTCGATTGGAAGCCACTGGTGCTGGTGCCGTTGCTGGCACTGCTGGTGTTGCCCTTCATCGGCTCACCCTCCACTTGGCTGACGCTGACCGTGGCGGGCCTGGCCATGGGCATGATCATCTTCATCATCGCCTCGGGCCTGACGCTGGTGTTTGGTTTGATGGATGTGCTGAACTTTGGCCACGGCGTCTTCATCGCACTCGGTGCCTTTGTCGCCACCACCGTCATGGGCCTGATGGGCGACTGGACGGGCTCGGACCAGCTGTGGCGCAACCTGGTGGCCGTGTTTCCGGCCATGCTGGTGGCGATGGCCGTCGCTGGTGCGGTGGGCCTGGCGTTTGAGCGCTTTATCGTGCGGCCGGTCTATGGCCAGCACTTGAAGCAAATCTTGATCACGATGGGCGGCATGATCATTGGCGAAGAGCTTATCAAAGTGATCTGGGGCCCGGCACAAATTGCACTGCCATTGCCCGAGGGCATGCGCGGCTCGGTGCTGCTGGGCGATGCCGCCATCGAGAAATACCGGCTGATGGCCGTGGTGGTGGGGCTGGCCGTGTTTGCTGTGCTGGCGTGGGTGCTGGGCCGCACCAAGATCGGCCTGCTGATACGCGCTGGCGTGCAAGACCGCGAAATGGTCGAGTCTCTGGGCTACCGCATCAAACGACTGTTCATTGGTGTGTTTGTCGTCGGCAGTGGCCTGGCAGGGCTGGGCGGTGTGATGTGGGGCCTGTACCAGCAGACGGTCACGCCGCAGATGGGCGCGCAGGTCAATGTGCTGATCTTCATCGTCATCATCATCGGAGGTTTAGGTTCCACCGGCGGCGCGTTGATTGGTGCACTGCTGGTGGGCTTGATGGCCAACTACACCGGCTTTCTGGCCCCCAAAGTTGCACTGTTCTCAAACATCGCGCTGATGGTGGCCATCTTGCTGTGGCGCCCCCAGGGCGTCTACCCTGTGACCAGCCGCTAGAGAGGTCTCACATGCTGAAACGAATCCTCTCCAACGATTTGCCGCGCAGCCGCTGGCTCGCGGGCCTGCTCATCCTGCTGGTGCTGGCTTTGGCACTCACGCCCTTCATCTTCCCCGGCGTCAAGGCATTGAACGTCGCGGCCAAGGTGCTGGTCTTTATCGTGTTGGTCGCCAGCTTTGATTTGCTGCTGGGCTACACCGGCATCGTCAGCTTTGCCCACACCATGTTCTTTGGCATAGGGGCCTATGGCATCGCCGTGGCTACGACTCGCATGGGGCCAACCTGGGAGGCGCTGGCTATGGGCCTTGGCGGATCTCTGTTGTTGTCGTTCGCCTTGGCGCTGTTGGTGGGCTTGTTCTCGCTGCGCGTGCGCGCCATCTTCTTTGCGATGATCACGCTGGCGGTGGCCTCGGCCTTTTTGACGCTTGCATCGCAACTGCACGAAATCACCGGCGGTGAAGACGGCCTGTCGTTCAAGGTGCCGGAGGTGCTATCGCCCAGCTACGAGTTCAGCGAGCAGCCGTTTTTGGGCGTGTCGCTGGATGGGCGCCTGCTGTGTTACTACCTGTTGTTTGTAACGGCCGTTGTGCTGTTCCTGGCCCTGCTGCGCATTGTCAATTCGCCATTCGGCCGCGTGTTGCAGGCCATCCGTGAAAACGAATTCCGTGCCGAGGCCATTGGCTACCGCGTCGTGGTGTACCGCACCACATCGGTCATTTTGTCGGCGCTGTTTGCGTGTATGGCAGGGGCCATGTTGGCACTCTGGCTGCGCTACAACGGGCCGGATACCTCGCTGTCGTTCGAGATCATGATGGACGTGTTGCTCATCGTCGTCATCGGCGGCATGGGCACCATGTATGGCGCCATCGTCGGTGCCGCGCTGTTTCTGGTGGCACAAAGCTATCTGCAAGATCTGCTGCGCCTGGCAAGCGATGCCGCCAGCGCGCTGCCATGGCTCTCGGCGCTGCTGTCACCCGACCGCTGGTTGCTGTGGCTGGGCGTGTTGTTTGTCCTCTCCGTTTATTACTTCCCCTCTGGCGTGGTGGGGAGACTGCGTGCACGCAGCACACAGCTTTGACCGCGCCTCGTCACATTCATTGTTCGAATCCAACAGGAGACATCTTCCATGCATAAAAATTTCGAATCACGCGCCATGAACACACTCGCAGCATCGCTGACCATGGTTGGCGCAACACTGCTGACGGGTTGCGGTGGGTCGTCCATCTCGTATGACGACGTCAACGTTTTGCCCGGTGGCGTGACCGAACTGGGGGCCAAGGCCTACCGGGCTACCGCCACGGGTGCGGCCAGCACGGCAGCCGGTCAGGATTTGCTGACTGCAGGCCTGGGCAAGAGCGGTATCGCCAGCACCGCCCCCGCAACGCTTGCCGCCTTTGTTGACCCCGCCAACCCGACTGCGGATGAAATGCGGCGCAACACCATCCAATCGAACTACCGTGGCCTGGTAGACAACACAGCCAATGGTGGCTATGGGGTTTTGTATGGCCCCAATATCGACCTCGCAGGCAAAAGCACGCTGGGCGAGGGTCTGGTGCCCGGTTTGGAGTATGTGGGCGTGCTCGACGACGGCACCGGCCGCAAGCGTGTGACCATGGCCGTGCAGATACCCGATAGTTTTGACGTCAACGCCCCTTGCGTCGTGGTTGGCCCATCGTCGGGCTCACGCGGTGTCTACGGTGCCATCGCCACAGCGGGCGATTGGGGCCTGAAGCGCGGTTGCGCCGTGGCCCTGACCGATGCCGGCAAGGGCATGGGCCTGTACGACCTGACGGACGACACCGTGCACCGCATCGACGGCACACGCGCCACGCGCACCGCCGCTGGCACCTTGTCCAACTTTGCTGCCAACCTTACTGATGCGGCGCGTACGGTTTTCAACGCGGCTTTCCCCAACCGCGTGGCGCTGAAACAGGCGCATTCACAGCTCAACCCCGAGAAAGACTGGGGTAACGACACGCTCAGCGCAGCGTCGTATGCCTTGTATGCGCTCAACCAGCAATATGCGCCCTATGCACCGGGCAGCACCGCCAAGACACGCCGCTTCAACGCTGCCAACACGCTGGTCATTGCGGCATCGGTGTCCAACGGTGGCGCCGCGGTTTTGCGCGCCGCCGAACAAGACACGACTGGTTTGATCGACGGCGTAGTGGCGGGCGAACCCAGCGCACAACCCAGCTCCACTAACGGTTATGGCGTGCAGGTGGGTGGCGTGCCGGCCGCCGCGTACGGCAAATCGCTGATGGATTACTTCACGATCGCCAACCTGTACCAGCCGTGTGCGGCGCTGGCCCCTGCGGCGGCGTTGACCGAAGTGTCCGTCTACAACTACATAGGCCTGACTGCCCAGACCACCACTGCCACCAACCGCTGCACCCAGTTGGCGGCCAAGGGTCTGGTCGCCGGCACCACCACGGCCGATCAGGCCACCAACGCGCTGGCCAAGCTGCGCGCGGCCGGTTGGACCAGCGATAACGACACCATGCACAACGCCCACTACGCGTTGGGCAATGCGGTCATCATTTCCATGATGTATACCAACGCCTATGGCCGCGTTTCCGTGGCCGATAACCTGTGCGGCATGAGTGCTGCCGCTGCAGTGGCGGGCGCACCCGCAGCGATGGCTGCCAATACCAAGGCCGCCAGCTTTGCCATCGGCAATGGCACGGTCAACGGCACTCCCGCCTCCGTCATTTATAACGACTCGGTGGGTGGCGCCAAGGTCTGGAACCTGGGTGTATCGCCGAGCACCGGGGTGGCCGATTTCTCGCTGGACGCGGCCCTGTGCCAACGCGCGCTGTTCAGCGGTGCCGACACCGTGACCGGAGCTGCGTTGACCGCCACATCCACCCCCACCAAAGTACAAAGCGATGCCGTGCGTGCCGGTGTGGCCGAGGTGTTGCTGAACGGCAATCTGCGCGGCAAGCCCACGCTGATGCTGGCAGGCCGCAGTGATGCACTGCTGCCGATCAACAACTCCGAGCGTGCGTATGCGGCTTACAACCGGTCGGTAGAGGGCGCAAGCAGCAAGCTGAGCTATATCGAAGTGGCCAACGCACAGCACTTTGACACCTTCAATTCACTGTCCGGCTTTGACACCCGCTTTGTGCCCCTGCACACTTACTTCGTGCAGGCCATGAATGCTATGTACGCCAATCTCAAGAGCGGCGTGGCCTTGCCACCCAGCCAGGTGGTGCGTACCACGCCGCGTGGCGGCGTAGCGGGTGCGGCACCTGCCATCACGGCGGCCAATGTGCCGGCCTTCAGCACCACACCTGCTGCGGCCGACCTCATCGGATATGCCGGAACATCCGTGAACGTGCCCAACTAAAACCGTTGCGGACAAGAAGGCACAACCATGTATACCCCCTCTACATTCATCCGACAGATGCAGCACGCGCTGGCTGCTGTGGCGCTGGGCGCCAGCGGTCTGGCGTGTGCGGCCCCTACGCCCGCGGACATCACGGTGGTGCAAGTCGCGCCCTTGACCGGCGTGCTGGCCAGCACCGGCCAGCAAATGGTGCTGGGCGGAAAAATTTATTTTGACTGGGTCAACGCGCACGGCGGTGTGCACGGTGCCCAGATCAAACACACCGTGCTGGACGATGGCTACAAGGTCGACGAGACGGCGCGCCTGACCCAGGAAGCGCTGCTCAACCCCGAGGTGGTAGCGCTGTTCGGCTTTGCCGGCACGGCCAATGTATCCAAGCTGCTGACCGACGGCATTCTGGATGTGGGGGGCGCGCCGCTGGTGGCGCCCTACACGGGTGGCGAGGCATTGCGCAGCCCGTTCAACCCCTACATCTTCCATGTGCGGGCTGGCTATGTGGACGAGACCGAACACATGGTGCACCAGGTGGCGACGCTGGGCATGAGGCGCATAGCCGTCATGTACCAGAACGACGCCTTCGGCAAGGCCGGGCTTGCGGGCGTAGAGGCAGCGGTTGCCAAACGTAATCTGAATCTGGTGGTGGCCGCATCCTACGAACGCAACACCGACGATGTGAAAGACGCGGTGCAGAAGATCAAGGCGGCAGAGCCACAGGCCACCATCATGGTGTCGGTCAACCGCTCGACGGCGGCCTTTGCCAAACAGTACCGTGCAGCGGGCGGGGGCGGGCAGTTGTACAACATTTCGGTGGTGGACCCTGCCGAACTCGTCAAGCTGGCAGGGTTGAAGGCCGTGCATGGCCTGGGCATCACCCAGGTCGTGCCGTACCCTTTTAGCGCCAGCAAGCCAGTCGTGCGCGAGTACCAAACCCTTATGCAACAGTACGGCGGCGGCAAGCCCATCAGCTACACCAGCTTTGAAGAATTCCTGGGGGCCAAGGTGCTGGTCGAAGGCCTGCGCCGCGCCGGCCCCTTGCCCACGCGTGCCAAGCTGGTCAAGGCGCTGGAGGGCATGGACAACTTTGATCTGGGTGGCACGCGGGTGAACTACTCCGCCACCAACCGCGTCGGCTCGCGCTTTGTGGAGGTGACCGTCATTGGCGGCACCGGAAAATTATTACGCTGAACCCCATGGGCTATTCGTCTCACTACCTGCGCTGCGCTGGGCAAGAAATCCACTATACGGACTGGGGCGCAACCGATGCGCCTATCGTCATTGCCTGGCACGGCCTGGCGCGCACCTGCCGCGACATGGACGAACTGGCCCAACACCTGAGCCCGCGCTACCGCGTGATCTGCCCCGACACCCTAGGCCGCGGCCTGAGCCAGTGGAGCAGTCGGCCCGAGCAGGAGTATTGCCTGGCGTTTTACGCCCGTATCGCTACCGACTTGTTTGACCAACTGGGCATCGCGCGTGCGCACTGGGTGGGCACGTCCATGGGTGGCGCCATCGGCACGGTGTGTGCAGCGGGGCTGCTGCAACCGTCGATGGCGTCGCGCATCGTCAGCCTGACCTTGAACGACAACGCGCCCGAGCTGGCCGCACCGGCTATCGCGCGCATACGCGCCTATGCCGGAAATCCGCCAGCGTTTGCCACGGTGCTGGAGCTGGAGGCATTTTTTCGCCAGGTGTATCAACCCTTTGGCTGGCTCAGCGACGCGCATTGGCGCCGCCTGACGGAGACATCAACCCGCCGCCTGCCCGATGGCCGCGTAACTCCGCATTACGACCCGGCCATGGTCCAGCAATTCATCAGCCACCCGGACGACTACCGTATCTGGGAACACTACGACGCATTGCAAATCCCCGTTCTGAGCCTGCGTGGCGCGGACTCCGATCTCGTCCTGCGCGAGACCATAGACGCCATGCGTTTGCGTGGCCCAGGTGCCGCTGGGCGGCTGCAGGTGTTGGAGGTACCGGGCTGTGGCCATGCGCCAGCGTTGAATGTGCCCGAGCAACTGGATTGCGTGACAGCGTTCATAGACGCCGCAGAGGCTTGAAATACCCAATAAAGGTATCTTTAAGGGATTTTTCTATAAATAGGCCTCTAGCCCTCGCCATTGCTGGATAATGCGCTATGTAATCTATAGCGTATGCTGCGGCTCAGAATGGTGCGTGGCCTCCAGTCGCGCCGCCAGTGCTTCCAGCGTCGCCCCCACTTCCTGCTCTACCTTCAGCGTCAATACGGCATCTGCCCGGGTGCGACCGATGTTGACGACCGCGACCGGCTTGCCAGCCGCAACCGATTCTTCGACAAACCGATAACCCGAATACACCATCAGCGACGAGCCCGCCACCAGCATCGCATCGGCCTGCGCCAGCGCTGCGCGCACCGCGGCCACACGCTCACGCGGCACGCTCTCGCCGAAGAACACCACGTCGGGCTTCAGCATGCCACCGCATTGTGTGCACGCGGGCACATCGAATGGTGTGAAGTCTTGCGCGTCCAGATCCGCATCGCCATCCGGTGCACTGCGCGCGTCCAACGCCAGCCACTGCGGGTTGCGGCTAACCAGTTCGTCTTGCAGCGCCTGGCGTGGCGAACGCGCACCGCACCCCAGGCAGCACACGGTGTCGATACGGCCGTGCAGGTCCACGACCTGGGCGCTGCCAGCGGCGTTGTGCAAACCATCCACGTTTTGCGTCACCAACATCTGGATATACCCAGCCTGCTCCAGCCGCGCCAGCGCCCGGTGTGCCGCCGTGGGGCGCGCCGTCACCATCGTGCGCCAACCCAGCATGCTGCGCGCCCAGTAGCGCTTGCGCGCCAGCGCATCGCCGACAAACAACTGAAACCGCATCGGCTCATTGCGCTTCCACGCGCCATTGGCATCGCGGTAGTCGGGAATGCCCGCCTCGGTGCTGCAACCGGCGCCGGTTAGCACCAGCAGTTTGGGGTGCTGTATGGCGAAGTCGGTGAGCGGGGCGAGGGAGTCCATGTTGGCATTATGGAGGGGCAGGTGGTGGATGGCTGCTACTGCTTCAGACACACACCAGTCATATAACTGCTCCTACTGCAATCATCCAAACGAGCTGGGCTGCCCACTTCGGACCCGAACCCTCACGACGAGAGGTGTGGGCCGACAGTTAGAAGCCGCTGCCTTCGAGTGAAGTTGCTCCGGCAATCGCTGACCGTCTACTTTCGATCTCCTGAGCGAAGATGAAGAAACACTATCCAAAAGAAAATCGGCCACGGCGACAGGTGCTGTAAGACAAGAAAAAAGAGCACCGCGGCATTACTGCTAACCCCGCCGTAAACAACGAAAACTGCAAGTAACGTCGTGAAAAGAATGTACCCAATAAATATTTTTAGAGGCAACCAAAACTTCGACCTTGTACTCGGCGAGCCACAGTGCATCGTGATAAGAAATAAAATGCAAAGGGCGATCGGTAAGTAGAAAAACCCGACTACTGGCATTTGAATACTGCTACCCATGATGATCCACAACAAGATTGAAGACGCTTGACCTATGGACCAGCCTTGCGACTTTTACATGGAACATGATCGTGATTGGATAGCAGTTCATTTTGCAAAAATCATATATTTAACGGACCTGAAATCCGAAATTAGGCGCGGTTGTTGAATGTCGGCTTCCGCCCCACTGCAGGCATCAGAACTGCCCAATCATGGTATGTGTTCCGCACCCGCCGGCGGAACAACCCAAGCATGCATGCGCTCCTCATAAACCGAGACGCTTGGCGCGGGAAAGTTCGGATCGGCGAATGCACCGACGGGGATGGCCAAGAATTCCTCCATCCCCTCCGGTTCGTAATAGACCGTCGAGCCGCAGTGGGGGCAGAAGTGGAAAGTGATACGCGAGCCTTCGTCGCCGACCCGAACGTACGCGGTTGAAGTGCCCGCAAGTGATACGTTCTCGCGCCGGAATCTCGCTTGTTGGCCGAAGACGCTGCCCGTCCTGCGCTGGCAGGCCAAGCAGTGGCAGATGGAGACGCGCACGGGATCACCGATGACCTGGGCCGTGAGCTGGCCGCAACTGCAGGATGCAAATCGTTGAGACATGCCAGGTTCCTGATTTGGGGTTATTGCGAATTGGGGAATCAGATCGCATCTGATGTTACGCCGACAGCGAATGGATTTACTCAGCCAAGAGTGAGATACTGCGGCCCATCTGCAAAACGACAGGGAGAGGAAACCATGCTGCAAAAACTCAATGAACTGACCGAGGGCCATGGCCCGCTTCAGAAGGGCGAGGGGCTGATCACCGGGGTGATCGCACTCTCTTTGGGTATCTTGTGTTTGTTGGGTGTGTTGGCGTTTCACTTCCCGCAGTACCTCACCACGCCTGAGTTGCGCAAGAGTTACGACGTGGAGGTGATACGTACCGTGATGTTTGTGGCCATGGTGCTGGCCGGTGGGGTGTCGTTGGTCAACGTGTTGTTCAACCGCGCACGGTGGCTGTCGGGCTTTGCTTTTTTGCTGGTGGTGTTGACGGCCGTTTTGGGTGGGCACAAGGTGCCGGTCAATGACTTTGCTGACAACACGCCCTACATCGGCTTGGACTGGTTCATTTTGGACCTGTTGGGCTCGTCGCTAATTTTCATCTTTGTTGAAAAACTGTTCGCACTGCGCAAGGACCAGCCGGTGTTTCGCCCCGAATGGCAGACCGATTTCAACCACTTCATCGTCAACCATATGGTGGTGGGTTTCATCATGCTGGCGACCAATCTGTTTGTGCACAAGTTGTTTGGCTGGGCCGCTAAAGATGGCATACAGGCCTGGGTGCGTGATCTGCCGTTCTTCGTGGCTGTGTTTTTGATCGTGCTGGTGGCCGACCTGGTGCAGTACTGGACGCACCGCGCGTACCACGAAACTTTCCTGTGGCGCCTCCACGCCGTGCACCACAGTGCCAAGCATATGGACTGGATGGCCGGCTCGCGCCAGCATATTCTGGAGCTCATCATCACCCGCACGCTGGTGCTGGCGCCGATCTTTGTGCTGGGTTTTTCTAAAGAGGTGATTGACACCTACATCGTCATCGTCGGCTTCCAGGCGGTGTTCAACCATGCGAATGTCAGCGTGCGGCTGGGGCCGTTGCGCTATGTGATCGTCACGCCCAATTTCCACCACTGGCACCACAGCCAGGACCAGGAAGCGCTGGACCGCAACTACGCCGCGCACTTTGCATTCATCGACTACCTGTTTGGCACGGCGGTCAAGAGCACCAAGCTGTGGCCCGAGCACTATGGCGTGTTGGGTGACTACGTGCCCGATGGATTCATGAAGCAACTGAAGTTTCCGTTTGTCTGGAAGGGTTAGTCAGCCTTTTGAGCGGAGCAGGAATTCCTGGAATTGCGCCTCGGGCACCAGCAGGCCGCCCGTGGTCCACACCACGTGGTTGGCACCTGCAGATGCCAGCGCGTGCTCACGCAGTTGCAGCGGCCCGCTAAAGCCCGCTGCGGCAGACGGCTCAATGCGCATGCCCTGGCTGGCATGCAGCAAGGCCAGGTTGTCAAAAAGCGTCTGATCTTGCACCGTGATCACCCCCGCCAGGATGCTACGCATGGCCTGCGCGGCTAGCAGCGATGCGCGGGGTATGGCCAGCCCATCGGCCTGGGTCTGGTTGGTCAGTCCGTAGTCATAGACCGCCGGGTGGCTGCCCGGTTCTGCCAGCATTTGCACCAGAAAGCATGGTGACTGCACCGGCTCCGCAAAGAAACAGTGCACGTGTTCGCCAAACAACTGGTGCAACCCCCAGGCGATGCCAGATGGCGCGCCGCCCACGCCGCAGGGTATGTAGACCAACAGCGGGTGCTCAGCATCGACGACCACATCCTGCGCCTGCAGTTGATCACGCAAGTGCAGGGCGGCCGCGCTGTAGCCGATAAACAGTGACACCGAACGCTCGTCATCGACGAAATGGCACAGCGGATCCGCCACGGCCAGTTCACGCCCCTGGGCGACCGCCTGTTCGTAGTCACCAGCGTGTTCAATGACCTGCACGCCATGCTGGCGCAGCCTATTTTTTTTCCACTCCTTGGCTTCGGTGGACATATGCACGACCGCTCTGAAGCCCAGCGCAGCCGCCATCACGCCGATGGCCATACCGAGGTTGCCGGTGGACCCCACTGCCACCTGGTGCCGTGCAAACATGGCACGCGCAGCCGGTGCTGCCAGGCCGCGGTAGTCGCCATCGGCAGCCAGCACACCGTGCGCCAAAGCCAGTTGCTCGGCCCACTCCAGCACCTCATGGAAGCCACCGCGCGCCTTGATCGAACCGGCCACTGGCAGGCTATGGTCGGCCTTGACCCATAGACGCCCTTGCTCAGCGGGCAGGCCCATGGCCCGCTGCATGGCAGGTACGGGGGTCAACGGAGATTCGATCTGGCCATGGCTGGCAGCCAGTTCGGGGAAGAGCTGTGCAAGCAAAGGCGCGAAGCGGCCCAAGCGGTCTTGTGCTGCCTGCATGTCGGCTGGGTCTGGCGTGGTTCCGCAGACTGCAGTGGCGCTGGGGGCTGCTGCATCGCGGTGCGGATTGATCCACAGTTGCGCGGCAGCCGCGCGCAGGTTTGCATGGGTGTCGGGCATAGAGCCCCATTAAACTACGCGCCTCAAACCCCATCACCACCATGCAAAGCCCCACAGCACCCAGCGGCGCACACGCGCACCAGCCCTTGCTTACGCAGTGCAAGTGACAAGGGCAAGAAGCCTGCCTTTGTGGATGATCTGGCCGGCTTGGTCATCGGTCCGCTTTTTGTTGCAGCCTGAAGCCACAGTCTGCGTGAGCCGTTTCGGCCAATTTGGCCGCGCATCTCCTTAAAATGGCCGAGCGCTGATTTTTCAATCGGCCTTTTGCCAACGGGAGATCTATGTCCTTACGCCTCAAATTCGTCTTGGCCCTGCTGTTCAGCAGCCTGGCCTCGGTGGCAATGGTGGGTGGTATGGCCTATATGCAGTTGACCAGCAAGTTCGATTCGCTGCGGCGCCAGCAGGTCAGCATGCATTTCAAGTCGGCCGTCACCGACTACCTGACCAAGTATGGCAATTGGCAAGCTGCTAGCGCGGTCATGCCTTTTCGCCAATTCATGGACCAACAAGGGCCGGCCAACGGCCAACAGCAGCGACCACCACCCCAAGAACAGCAGCAGCGCCCCGATGGCCCCGATGACGGGCCACCCGGTCCTCCAGATGGTGGCCCTGCAGGCGGTCAGCGCCGTGGCGGGGAGCCACAGTTTCGCTTTATTCTGCTGGATGCCCAGTACCGTGTGCTGCTGGGCGCCGGTGAGTACGAACACAACAGCCTGGCCCCCTCAGACATGCAGCGCGACGCCATCCCCATCGTCATCAACGACAAGGTCGAGGCGTATATCTCGCCCCAAGGCGTTCTGGCGCTTGGCAAACAAGACATCGAATACCTGGCCGCCATGCGCGAGGCGCTGGGCTACGGTGCCGCGGCCGCTACCGTGTTGGCCATCGCTTTGGGCCTGTTGCTGGGCAATGGCCTGAGTGCGGCGCTAAGGCAGTTGACCGGTGCGGTCAAGGCCATGCGCGCAGGGGCCCTGCGGCAGCAGGTGGCGGTGGAGGGTGGTGCAGAGATAGTGACGCTGGCCACCGCCTTCAACCAGATGAGCGAGGAGCTGGCCCAGAGCCACGAGGCGCTGCAGCAGTCCAACCAGACCATACTGGAACAGGCCAACAAGCTCAAGGAAATGAGCATCCGCGACGCGTTGACTGACCTCTACAACCGCCGCCACTTTGACGAGCAGGCCCAGCAGATGTTCGAGCAATCGGTGCGCCACGGCCATCCGATGACGGTGGTTATGGGCGATATCGACTTCTTCAAGCGCATCAACGACACCTACTCGCACGCGACTGGCGATGTGGTGCTCAAACAGATTGCCGAGATTCTGCGTACCCACATGCGCATCTCCGACGTGGTGGCGCGCTATGGCGGAGAAGAGTTTGTCATCATCCTGCCCGAAACACCTTTGCCCCAAGCCGCCGCGCTGTGTGACAAGTTGCGCCAGGTGATCGAGAGTTTCCCGTGGACCAATGTGCACCCCGAGCTGCGCGTGACGATGAGCATGGGCCTGTGCGCCGATGTCGCCGCTGGAACAGTGCATGCCATGCTGAACAAGGCCGATACCTTGTTGTATCGCGCCAAGGAGCAGGGTCGCAACCGGGTGTGCTTCGGGTGACGACAAACGACACCGGTCTCCCGCCCGATGCAAACGCAGTGGAACGGCGCGCGTCCGTTCCTGTCAAGGGGAAAAGCCGCGACCGGCGCAAAACCAGCGATGCCATTGTGCTGGTCCTTCCGCTTGCATTCCTGTTGTTTGCGCAATGGCCGCTCAGGTCATGGCTGGAGGCGTACTCGCGCGATGCCAACAACATCGCGCAGATCGTATTTGCGTTGTACGCGGCGGTTGCCATCACAGCGGCATCGCGGTCCAAAGCCCATCTGGCCTTTGTGGGCTACCGCAAGCGGGTTCAGCGCAAGGCCACTGTACTGTGGCGGCCGTGGGTACGTCTGGTATGCGTGGGCCCCTGGGCGGCATTTATGCTGTGGACAGCAGCGCCGCAAATGGTCGAATCGATACGCGTGATGGAGAAGTTCGGTGAGGGCTACACCGCCGGCTATTTCGTGATGCGGATCGCGCTGGTCGTATTGGCCGTGCTGGTATTGGTCAATGCGTTGGCTGACGTGTATTTTGAGACACGCCGCCAGCGGCAGGCCCAGGTATGAGCGGCCCCTTTGCCACTGCCGGCCTGTGGATGCTGGTCGTGCTTGCCGTTCTTATCATTGGCACGGGCCTGCCGGTCTGGGTTCTGTTGATTGGCACGGCCAGCTTGTTTGCCGCCGGCGGCATCCTGGTTGGCGTAATGGACCTGGGCGTGCTCAATGCTATAGCGGGCCGCACGCTCGGCCTGCTGGACCAGGATTTGTTGCAAGCCCTGCCGCTGTTCGTATTCATTGGCGTTTTACTGCAACGGCTACCGGTGGCCGATGCTTTGTTTTCGTCACTCGCAGCGCTGTTTGGGCGCACCGGTGCAGGCACGTCGATTGCAGCGTTCGGCGTAGGCACGCTGGTTGCGCCGATGAATGGATCGGTGGCTTCTAGCTCCGCACTGTTGGCGCGCCTGGTGGCTCCGCGGTTGGGGCAGATCGACGCTGCTGCGGCCACTGCGTTGATCAGTGCGTCAGCCACCATTGGGGTTGTCGTGCCGCCATCGCTGGTGTTGATTCTGCTGGGCGACACCATGCTGCGCGCACACACTGAGGCCAGTAATCTGCCCGGCTACGGGTTGGGCGCCACACGCATCATCAACACGCAGGATGTATTCCACGCCGCGTTGCTGCCAGCCGCAGCAGTGTTGGTGCTGTGGCTGGCCGTGGCATGGTGGCAGGGGCGCAAGTTCAAGCCCCAACAGGCAACTGCGCCGGTGTCGAAGTTCCAAATGGCACTGGCGCTGGCCGTCAGCTGTGTAACGCTGGTGTTATTGGTAGGGGTCTTTGTGGGAGAGATCTTCGCGGTGGAGGCCGCTGCGACTGGCGGCGTTTTGCTGGTGTGCGGCAGCGTTGCGACCCGTGCGCTGAACTGGGCCCAATGGCGTTCGGTGCTGGCGGATACCCTGAGCCTGAGCGGCGCCTTGCTGGCCCTGTTGGTGGGTGCAACCACGTTCAGCCTGGTGTTTCGCCTGTGGGGAACCGACGCATGGATCACCAACACCCTCCTGGCATCGCCTTTGTCGCCGCTGCTCACCAGCGCACTGGTGCTGTTGCTGGTGGCCCTGTGTGCGTGGGTGCTGGACGCATTCGAGATGATCTTTGTCATCATCCCCATCATTGCGCCGCCGTTGATTGCCAGGCTGGGGGACGCGCAGCAAACCGCCGTGCTGCTGCTGGTGCTGCAACTGAGTTTTTTGATTCCGCCCATGGGTTATGCCGTGATGATGGCCAGGGCCAAATCGGGCCTGGTGAATACATCGGTGTGGGCCACTTTGCGTGCCCTGTTGCCCTATATCGCCGTTCAGTGTGCCGTCACCACGACGGTGTTTGCCGTGCCGTGGACGGTGCACCAGTTCGACACGGCAGCCGAGCCAATAGCGGCGCCCATCTCGGTCCAGGACCTGGAGCAGCAGATGCGCGACATGTCCAACTCAGGCAGTCCGCCCGAAATCAAGAACCCCTAATCGTCCGCTAGCCCTCGTGGAGTATGGGTCAGCAGCTATCTAATCCGTAGCATAGTCGTCCGCGCAGGGCCTCTACTGCTTGGCCCCCATCGCCAGCGCCGCAATCCGCGATGTCGCAGTCGCCGCCACATCCGGCTCGTCTTGTGTATCCCAGCCACCCAAGTGCCGTTCACTGATATTGCACAGCGCCGTGATCCATTCGGGGTCGTCGTTAAGGCAAGGGATGTAGTGGAAGGTCTTGCCGCCGGCCAAAAGAAAGGCGGCGCGGGCTTCCATGCTGATTTCTTCCAGCGTTTCCAGGCAATCACTGGTGAAGCCGGGGCAGACCACGTCCACGCGCTTGACGCCTGCGCGGCCCATGCCAATCAGCGTGGGCTCGGTATAGGGCTCCAGCCATTTGGCGCGGCCCAGGCGCGACTGAAAGGTGACCTTGTACTGCTCCTTGCTCAGGTTCAGCTTGGCCGCCAGCAGGCGCGCGGTCTTCATGCATTCGCAGTGGTAGGGGTCGCCCAGCGCCAGCGTGCGGGCGGGCACGCCATGAAAGCTCATCACCAGTTGGTCGGGGCGGCCATTGGCTTTCCAGTGGCGCTGGATGCTGTTGGCCAGCGCGCCAATGTAGTCCGGGTGGTCGTGGTAGTGGTTGACGAACCGCAGCTCTGGCAGGGTGCGGGTGCGTGCGGCCCAGGTGTAGACCGCATCGAACACGCTGGCCGTGGTGGCGGCGCAGTATTGCGGGTAGGCCGACAACACCAGTACGCGGGTGACGCCCTCAGCCTTGAGCGCATCCAGCTGCGAGGCGATGGATGTGCTGCCGTAGCGCATGGCGTAGCGCACCTTGACGCCGTGGTTGCGCTGGCCCAGCCAGCCCTGCAACAGCTTGGATTGCTTCTCCGTCCACAGCTTCAGCGGCGAGCCTTCGGGCGTCCAGATGCTGGCGTATTTGGCCGCCGACTTGGCCGGGCGCGTGCGCAAAATGACGCCGTGCAGTATCAGCATCCACAGCAGGCGCGGGATTTCGACGACGCGGTGGTCGCTCAAAAATTCCGCCAGGTAGCGGCGCACGGCCTTGGGTGTGGGCTCGTCGGGCGTGCCCAGGTTGCAGTACAGCACCGCGGTGCGGGGCGCTTGGCCGTGGCTGTAAGGGGGTTCTGCGTTGAAGGGCATGGTAGGCGGTAGGTGTCCAGGGTTGGGCTTAAGGGGTCAGCGTCAGCGTGCTCTTGGTACTGGCTTTGACGTCGGCCTTGTTCAGGTGCATGGGCTGGTACAGGCCTTGCGCAAACAGCTCGGCCTGGTCGTCGTAATGCGCATCAAACAGCACGCCGCTTTGGCCCACCGGGTTGATGCCCATGGCTTTGTCCGGGTGGGCAAAGTCCACCACGCGGCGGGTCGACGGGCCGGAGCGCACGGCCCACGGCGCAGGGCCCATTTGGTAGTTGAGATTATTGGGCGTCTCGCGGCCCCCAGCTACCTTGAAGGGGCCGACGTTGAAGATGCTGTCCAGCGGCTTTTGCTGGCCCAACGGGTGCGCGTGGGTCAGCGTGTGGGCCGTGCCCCAGTTCCACTTCAGCAGGTCCTTGCCGTAGACGGATTCCAGGTGCTGGATAGTGTTGACCCAGGCGATGCGCACGGTCTCGAATCGGTTTTCTTTCTGCTTGGTGTTGACGTTGTCCCACCAGGGTGAGTTGGCATCGGCCACCAGGCGGGGCAGGGCGGCGTCCAGCGCAAAGGTGCGTAGCAAATTTTTGAACTGCACTTCGCCCATCTCATCGGCTAGTGCCTCGTGGGCCAGCTCGTACATCAGCTGCGTGAACAGCAGCGCGGCCATGCTGTCACGACTGTAGTCGCCATCCCACAGGTCCAGGGGTTCCAGGAATGCTTTTTGGTACGGGTCGGTGGTGACGGCCTTGAGGATGGGCATCAGGTCTTTGAGCACGCGCGGACCGTAGCCATTGGCACTGTCCAGTTGCAGGGCTTGGGCTGCCGCGGTGTCCCACTTTTTCTCGGGGTCGCGCAGCGCGCTGTCCAGACGCTGCGCGCGGTCGGGTATGCAGTAGTAGCCGGGCACCGGCACGCCGCTGCTGGGCTTGGGCTGGTGGTTGGCCGATACGATGTAGCCACGCGCCGGGTTCTCTTCCTGCGGGTTGAAGCTGAACTTGTAGAAGCCGTTCTTGTCGGCCTCGCCCGTGCTGCCGTCCAAAATGAAACTAGGGTTGACGCCGGCCGGGCGGATAGGCAGCTTGGCGGCGGCCCACCAGCCAATGTCGCCAGCCGTATTGGCCCACACGATGTTGAGGCCGGGGGCGTGTATCTTCTCGGCGGCGCCTCTGGCTTTCTCGCGGCTGTCGGCACGGTTGAGCTCGTAGAACGCATCCATGACCGGGTTTTCGGTCTCCAGAAAAGCCCACCACATGGCGATGGGCGTTGCGCCAAAACTCTCCTTGAACGCGTCTGTGATGATGGGGCCGTGGGGCGAGCGGCGCAGCGTCAGTTGCACGTCGGCTTCGCCCTTGACGTGAATAGTCTCCGTGCGGGTGGTCAGGTCTATCCATTGGCCCTTGATGGATACCTGATTCGGGTTGGCGGGGTTGATCTTTTCAGCGACCAAGTCCACGTCATCGTTCTCGAACATGGTCAGGCTCCAGCCAAACTTGTCGTTGTGGCCCAGCAGCGCAAAGGGGTTCAGCGCCTGGTAGTGGCCATAGAGGTCAAAGCCTGGGGCGGTCAGGTGCGCCTCGTACCAGACGGATGGGGCCGAATACGCAATGTGCGGGTCACCGGCCAGCAGCGGCTTGCCGCTGGCAGTGCGTTGACCGGATATGGCCCATGCGTTGCTACCCTCGAACGCGGGCACGCCAGCGGCGTCCAGCGCGTCCTGGCTGAGTTGCGCGAGTTGACCCAGGCCAGCCCAGTCCTTGCCGTCCAGCGCGAGTTTGGTGTGGGGTGCGGCCGCAGCCACAGGCGGGATCACGCCCTCGGGGTGCCAGTCCAGGTCAAAGATGCGCAGGTAGTCGGGGCCCAGCTTGTCGCGGATCTGGGTCAGCGCGGGCTCGGCCTTGAACGCCTGGGCAAAGCTGTAGGCCAGGTAGCCGGACACGGCAAAGGTGTCTTGCGGTGTGAACGGGCGTTTCGGAATCTTGAGGATTTCGAATTCAAGTGGTACGGGGTGCGTGTTCTGAAATTGGTTGATGCCATCCAGGTACGAGATCAACGCCATATCGGCGGGCTTGGTCGGATTGAGCTTACTGCCCATCTCTTCGGCCTTGGCGCGTATGCCCAGCGTGCGAAACAGCTTGTCGGTCTCCAGCAACTTGGGGCCAAGCACCTCGGCCAGTTCACCACGGGCCAGGCGACGCACCATCTCCATCTGGAACAGCCGGTCTTGCGCATGCACATAGCCCAGAGCGCGGTACATGTCCATCTCGTTCTCGGCCTTGATGTGGGGCACACCGCGCTCGTCATACGCGACGCTGACGGGGGCCTTCAATTGCCTAAGCGCCACATTGCCGCTGCGCTGCGGCTGTTTGGTGTGGATATGCCAGGCGGCTGCCCCACCCGCGGCCAGGATGGCGGCGGTGATGGCGGCGGCAACGATTTTCACTGCGATGTGCATGGGAATGAGATTCTTAAGGGATCGTTGATCATACGCAATGGATGGGGGTGGCTGGCCTGCGTGTCGCGCCAGGCGGACGGCATAGCGCGCCGCCTTTGGGTGGCGATCGTTTTGTGGCGAACGGTCAGTACCCGATTCAGGATCTCTAAACCGACTTTCGTGCTACTTGAACGCTGTCTTTAATTTAGGCCGCGCCGCGCGACCTTCCCAAGCTCACTTTGCGTGCCACCCAAATACCAAGTGGTATCGACAGGCGACCGAACCATTTGTACCAAGCGAGTATCAAGATCACCTTGTGCACAGGCGAGAGTTGCGACGCTTGGTAGTAGCTGATTGCATCAACGATGCAGTAGACGAGCCACGGAGTCAATAGGCATAGAGCAACCCACACGTCGTTCGCTCGAAGCAACCGAAAGACCGCGAACGAAAACAGTCCTGAGAGGATTGCAGCAGGGAGGTGAAAGAGCAATACTGAGTGCAGCGTGATCCCGATCCAGCCCTTGGTCTGAAGCAACGGCTGAAACATACCTGGCGTTGGAAGTGTCGCCAGAAAATCCAAAACAAAAAGCGTGAGGCCAAGCAGGATGAGACCTGCGATGAGCGCCAGCAATAACTGCAGTAGTGAGGGGCGGGACATCTTGGTGCGGCCTAGCGTTGGCCGCCGTTATGGGGCCAATCGAAGAACCCGTTAACGCCGCGATGTGACATACCGAGAACAGCGACAACGGCAGCGCCCGATCCCGACAGCGCAACGCCAGCCCCATCGGCCGCGACCAAGAAGCCATCCGCAATACGACGCTTGAGTGCCAACAGCATTTCGTTCTGCACGCCTTAGCCAAACGCATAGAGCAAAGCCTGCTCTATGCGTTGGGTACAGTTCCATAAGTTGGACATGAAAACTCCTGAGAATGGCTTACAGCCTTGCGCTGCAACGCACCGTGGCAAATGAGTTGTGGCACTAAAAATTCAACAAACACCGCAGTTTGCTGTGAATGATTCTAGGGCAAACATCCCGCAGCCCAGCCGCTGCGCACTGCACCTTCCAGCGTGGCCGGGTAGGGGCCTTGCACGTAGTCACCAGCGGCCAGCAGGCCGGGTGCAATCTGCTGGGGTGGGCGTAGCAGGCCGGGGGTGCAGGCAAAGGTGGCGTGTTTCTCGACCACGGTTTGAACGGTTTGCAATGCGCGTAGGCCCAGTGCAGCGAGTTGATCTTTGGCCTGCTGCAGCACGGCTGCCTGCAACTCTTCGCGGCTACCCTCACTGGCACTGACCACAAAGGCCATCAGTCCCTGTGGGCCACCCAGTTGGCCGCGGTCAAACACAAACTGGGCAGGTGCGGCCGGGGTGTTGCGCAGGGCCAGCATGGGGTGGGGCAGGCGGGCTTGCGGTGCCCAGGCGTAGACCGTGGCAATGGCCTCAAAACGCATGGCGGAGGTGGTTGCGGCCCAGGCCTTCATGGGTATTGCTATTAATTCAGGAGCGGTATGTGCATATTCCACGAGGGCTAGCGCCGCATTGGATGAAGACGTTGACCAGATAACGCGGTCAAACGCCTGCCCGTCCATTAGCCAATGCGGTGCCTGCCAGCGCAGGCTGCCAGCACGCTGGCCCAGGTGCACCTGGGCGCCGCGCTGCGTGATCCATTGCGCGGCCGCTGCGGGGA
>NZ_JANXUQ010000183.1 GCF_025356155.1 Rhodoferax sp.
ACCGCAAGGTCAACCCGGCCGATGCCCCGGTCATGATCATCTCGCTCACGTCCGACACGCTGACGCGCGGCCAGATGTACGACGCGGCCAGCACGGTGCTGGCGCAGCGCCTGTCGCAGGTGGAGGGCATTGGCCAGGTCAGCATTGGCGGTGGCGCCTTACCCGCCGTGCGCATCGAGCTGGACCCGAACCGCCTGGCAGCCAACGGCATCGCGCTGGACAGCGTACGGGCCGCCGTGACCGGCACCAATGCCAACCGGCCCAAGGGCTCGGTGGAAGATGAGCGCCGCTACTGGCAGATCGGCGCCAACGACCAGGCTAAAACGGCGGCCGACTTTGCACCGTTGGTCATCAGCTACCGCAGTGGTGCGGCTGTGCGCCTGCGGGATGTGGCCGACGTGGTGGATTCGGTGCAGGACGTGCGCAACTACGGTACCTCCAATGGTAAACCGGCCATCCTGCTGATACTGACCAAGGCACCCGGTGCCAACATCATCGAAGCCGTGGACCGCGTGCGTGCGCTGCTGCCGCAACTGCGAGCCTCCATCCCCGCCGCCATCAATGCAGATATCGTGATGGACCGCACGCCGACGATACGGGCATCCATCAAGGAGGTGGAGCGTGCGCTGCTGATCTCGTTTGGCCTGGTCATTGTGGTGGTCTACGCCTTTTTGCGCAGCGTGCGGGCCGCGTTGCTGCCCAGCGCCGCCGTGCCCTTGTCGCTGGCCGGCACCTTTGGCGCCATGTACTTGCTGGGCTACAGCGTGGACAACCTGTCGCTGATGGCCATGACGGTGGCCACGGGCTTCGTGGTGGACGATGCCATCGTGGTGCTGGAGAACATCACCCGCCACATGGAACACGGCAAGAGCCCGCGTGAGGCGGCGCTGGCCGGCGCCCGCGAGATCGGCTTTACCGTGGTGTCGATCAGCCTGTCGCTGATCGCGGCGTTCATCCCCATCCTGTTCATGGGCGGGATCATCGGGCGCTTGTTCCGCGAATTTTCGGTCGTGCTGTCGGTGGCCATTCTGGTGTCCATGGTGGTGTCGCTGACCACCACGCCCATGATGGCGGCTGCGTTGCTGCGCCCGCGTGTGGTCAACAAGACCCCGGGGCGCTGGGCTTGCATGGCGGCCGCCGTGCAGAGCCGGGTGCAGGGTGCCTACCGCCGAAGCTTGCGGTGGACGCTGCGTCACCAGCCGGTTGCCTTGCTGGCCTTGGCAGCGGTGGTGGGTGTCAATGTGTACCTGTATACGGCCATTGCCAAGGGCTTTTTTCCGCAGCAGGACACCGGGCGCCTGGGTGGCAATGTGCAGGCAGACCAGGGTATTTCGTTCCAGGCCATGCAGAAGAAGCTGGACACCTTCATGGCCGTTGTGCAGGCCGACCCGGCGGTGGAGACGGTGACCGGCTTTACCGGCGGTGGCCAGCGCAACACCGCCAATATGTTCATTGCGCTCAAGCCCTTGGGTGAACGCAAGGAATCGGCCGACCAGGTGATTGCGCGGCTGCGGCTGAAGCTCAGCCATGAGCCGGGTGCCAACCTGTTTCTCAATGCGCAGCAGGACATCCGCATCGGCGGGCGCCAATCAAATGCGCAATACCAGTACACGCTGCAGGCCGATGACCTCAACGACCTGCGCACCTGGGAGCCCCGCATACGCCAGACGATGGCCCAGCTGCCCGAGCTGGCCGACGTCAACAGCGACCAGCAGGACAAGGGCGTGCAGACCTCGCTGGTCGTAGACCGCGACGCGATAGCCCGCATGGGCCTGAGCATGAGCACGATAGACAACACGCTGAACAATGCCTTTGGCCAGCGCCAGGTGGGCGTCATCTACAACCCGCTGAACCAGTACCGCGTGGTCATGGAACTGGCACCCAGCTATTTGCAGAGCCCGGATGGCCTGAAGAACCTGTTCTTCACCTCCAACACCGGTGCGCAGGTGCCGCTGTCGGCCTTTGCACGCATAGAGCCGACCACAACACCGCTGTCGGTCAACCATCAGAGTGGTACGCCGGCATCGACGATCAGCTTCAATCTGCCCGAAGGCGTGTCGCTGTCGCAGGCCACCGAGGCGGTCAACAGCGCCGTGCTGGGCCTTGGGGTGCCGGTGTCGGTGCGTGGGCGCTTCCAGGGTACGGCCAATGCGTTCCAGTCGTCACTGGGCAGCCAGCCGCTGCTGATACTCGCCGCTATCGTGGCCATCTACCTGGTGCTGGGTATTTTGTACGAAAGCCTGATCCACCCCATCACGATTTTGTCCACGCTGCCGTCTGCGGGTGTGGGGGCCTTGTTGGCGCTGATGATGTTCAACACCCAGTTCACGATCATCGCGTTCATCGGCGTGGTGCTGTTGATCGGCATCGTCAAGAAAAACGCCATCATGATGATCGACTTTGCCATCGCCCGCCAAAGCGCGGCCGAGCAAGAGGGCCGCACACTGGGCGCCGGTGCGGCGATCTACCGGGCCTGCCAGTTGCGCGTGCGCCCGATTTTGATGACGACGATGGCGGCCATTTTTGGCGCCATTCCGCTGGCCCTGGGCACGGGCGACGGCGCCGAGCTGCGCCAGCCGCTGGGCATTGCCATTGTGGGCGGCCTGGTGCTGAGCCAGTTGCTCACGCTGTACACCACACCGGTGGTGTTTGTCTGCATGGACCGCCTGCGCCGGCGCAAACGCAAGAACAACACAAACAAAGCAACTGCAACCTCGCAGGCTGCCGACCCCCATTCCACGCCCGACGGCGTACCCCACCTTGCCTGAGCCTTTGATGACCATGCCTGCCTTCTCTTTGCCCCGTTTGAAGCCCCGGCTGCTGCCGTGGGCCTGCGCATCCGCCTTGCCCATCATGTTGGCGTTGACCGGTTGCGCGGTCACTGCGGTAGACCCGCCCAAGCCCGCTGCCGCCCCGGCCCAGTTCAAGGAAACCGGGCTGTGGCAACGCGCGGCGGGCGTGCAGGCGGCCACCGCCGTGCCCGATGACTGGTGGAAGCTGTTCAACGACCCGGTGCTGAATGACTTACAGGGCAAGCTGGTGGTTGGCAACGAGAACCTCAAGGCAGCCATTGCCCAGGTCGCCCAGGCGCGCGCCAGTTTTGATGCCAGCAGCGCAAGCCGGTGGCCCAGTCTGGGGGCAGGGCTGTCGGCCACGCGCAGCGTCAGTCCCAGCGGTTCGGGCGCCAGCAACCCCAATGCCAGCAACGGCCCCAACGAGATCGTCAGCCTGACCGCCAATGCCAGCTGGGAGATCGATCTGTGGGGGCGCCTAGCGCAGGCCAGCAACGCCAGCGAGGCCCGGTGGCAGGCCAGTGTGGACGATCTGGCTGCAGCGCGGCTGTCGGCCCAGGCCCTGTTGGCACAAAGCTATTTTTCGCTGCGTACATTCGAAGCCCAGCAGGCGCTGTATGAGCGCAATCTTGAAGCCTACTCGCGTTCGCTGACCCTGACGCAGGCACGTTACGACGCTGGCGTGGTGGGACGTACCGATGTGTTGCAGGCGCAGACCCAGCTCAAGACCGCCCAGGCACAACTGGCCGACGCGGCGGCGCAGCGGGCGCAGGCGGAGCACGCCATCGCCGTGCTGCTGGGGCAGGCGCCATCGGTGTTTGCAATCGCGCGCACGGCCGCCTTGCCGGACACGCCGGCCGTGCCGGTTCTGCTGCCCAGCACCTTGTTGCAGCGCCGACCCGATATTGCGTCGGCCGAGCGGCGTGTGGCCGCAGCCTATGCGCAGATCGGCGCGGCTGATGCGGCTTTCTTCCCGGCGCTGACACTGTCGGCCAGCGCGGGTTACCGGGGCTCCAGCCTCAGTGATCTGGTCAGCGCACCCAACCTGTTCTGGTCCATAGGCCCGGCCCTGGCGCAAGGCATTCTCGATGGTGGCGCACGCAAAGCCGCCAGCGCCCAGGCCCGCGCCAGCGCCGACCAGGCCACAGCGGTCTACCGCCAGGCGGTGCTGACCGGCTTGCAGGAGGTGGAAGACAACCTGGCCATCGCCGACCAGTTGCGCACCGCAGCGCAATTGCAGCGCGAGGCCCTGGCCTTGGCCCAGACCAACCTGGGCATCGTCACCGAGCAGTACCGCGAGGGCACGGTCAGCTACCTGAATGTGGTGTCGGCGCAGACGGCGGCCCTGGGCAGTGAGCTGAGCCTGCTGTCGGTGCGCAGCCGTGAACTCAATGCCGTCAACCAGTTGCTGAAGAATATCGCCGGGCGCTGGCAGCAATAGCCTATCGACTGGCCAGCAGCGACTTTTGAATCCTTTTCAACGACGCCAATGCGGACTGCGGCGTCTCTTCGGTCTGTGCCCGCGTGATCGCCCCATCAACTGCCAGTGCCAGATCCAGCGCATCCTGCTTGTTATGGCGAGAGGGCGGTAGCAGGCCAGCGATCGCAGCGGCCATGTCCTGCTTGTGGCGCTGGCTGATGGCCACAACAGCGGGCAAGGTGCCGCCTAGTTCTGCGACGCTGTTGATAAACGCGCAGCCGCGGAAATCGGCATCCGCAAACCATTCAGCCAGGGCAGGGCACAAGGCATCAGGGCCGCCGCCATGGCGTGCCAACGCGTCGGTGAACCATGCCATCCACTGTAAGTGGCGGTACTCCATAAACTCATAGATCAGATCATTCTTGCTGGGGAAGTGCCGGTAGAACGTGACCTTGGCCACACCGGATTTTGCTATCACCCGGTCAATGCCGGTGGCGCGTATGCCTTCGCGGTAGAACAGGTCATGGGCGGTCATCAGAATGCGCTCGCGCGGGCTGGCGGCTTGGACGGAAGGGGAGAGTGTGGCTTGCATGCCGGCATTGTAGACAGGTCTGTCCACATTGCATAAAATGGCGTATGTAGACAAATCTGTCTACTTAACCGTATCAAGGAACCATTTTGGAAACCAAACCGCCGCACCCTCCCTTTACGCAAGAAGCCGCCACTACCAAGGTGCGCATGGCCGAAGACGCCTGGAACACGCGCGATCCCGACCGCGTAGTGCTGGTCTACACCGAGGACACACGCTGGCGCAACCGCGCCGAGTTCCCGGTCGGCCGTGCCCAAGTGCACGACCTGCTGGTGCGCAAATGGACACGCGAGCTGGACTACCGCCTGGTCAAGGAGTTGTGGGCATTTGGCGGCAACCGCATTGCCGTGCGCTTTGCCTACGAGTGCCACGACGATTCGGGCCAGTGGTTCCGCTCGTATGGCAATGAAAATTGGGAATTCAACGCGCAAGGCTTCATGACGCACCGCTTTGCCAGCATCAACGATTTGCCGATCAAGAAGAGCGAGCGCAAATTCTTCTGGCCGCTGGGCCGCAGGCCGGATGACCATGCAGGCTTGAGCGATATGGGGCTATAAACTGGCCGCATTTCACGCAAACCCAGCACCATGACCCAACCCGTAAACCCCCAACGAATGTGCCAGCCATCCATGCCTTCCTGTCCCAAACCTACCCGGATGATGGAAGTCCACCGCACCAACGCCTAAGCCGTGTAAATCGCCATGGATACACTGCTGGGCTACGCAATAGCAAGGAGCCTGGCCATGACAGCACCAACCCCCATTCCCCCCATCCCCCCTCTGCGCGTGAGTGCCTTTGGCGCGGCATGCTGGGTAGCCGCTTTGCTCGGCTTGGGCGCCTGCACAACGCCCGGCGTCGCACCTGCGCTCGCGCAGCCCATTCCTGCGCTAAGCCAGCAGCGCATTGCAGAGATCGTTGCCAGCCCGGACCGCAGCGCTGCTGACCGCAGCAACGACCAGCGGCGCAAGGCCGAGCCCCTGCTGGCCTTCATCGCCCCGCGCGCTGGCATGATGGTGCTGGACTTGAGCGCAGGTGGCGGCTACACCACCGAACTGCTGGCACGGTCGGTTGGCCCCACAGGGCGCACTTATGGCCAAAGCCAGTCGCCACGCGCGCCCGATGCACCTGCACGGCCAGCCGTTGCGCCCGAAGGCAATGCATCGCCCCAACTGGCATTGCCTGCTGCACCAGCGCTGGCACCAGCATCTGCGGCTCCGGCCGTGCGCCGCACCTCGGCACAAGCGCTGGCCGAGCGCGCCAAGGCCTCCAACCTGAATAACCTGTTCGCCGTGGTGCGCCCATTTGAAGACCCCGTGCCACCCGAACTGGCAGGCGGCCTGGACCTGGTGACGTTGATGTTCAACTACCACGACCTGGGCCACATGGGCACCGACCGCGCGCGCATGAATGCTGCGGTGTTCGCTGCGCTCAAGCCCGGCGGCGTCTATGTCATAGGCGACCACGCAGGTCGCCCTGGCACCGGCATTTCAGAGGCCGGCACGCTGCACCGCGTGGAGGAAGACTTTGTCCGCAAAGAGGTAGAGGCCGCGGGCTTCAGGCTCGTCGCGTCGGGTGACTTTTTGCGCAACCCCGCCGACCCGCGCGACAGGAACACGCCTGAGCCGGCCCAGCCCAAGGACGAGTTCCTACTGAAATTCGTCAAACCCTAGTGGGCAGAAGGCCAACGTCTCCTTTCCCGAATGCCATCTTCTTCCAGGCCCGCCATGAAAATCCTGCCGTGTGTATTGTTTTGTGCCACGCTGGCGTCATGTGCCAGCGCGCCGACGCCTCAGGCGGCTAGCAACACACCAGACGCCGTGATGGCCGCCATTCCCGCGACTGACTTGGCCCAGACCTATGCCGAACTGCGCGCCGCAGGTGGTCGCGTGTTCACGTTGAACCCCAAGACGTCTCAATTGCGCATGTACGCCTTTCGCGCGGGCAAGGCGGCCAAGTTTGGGCATAACCACGTACTGTCGGCACCCGAATTCCAGGGCTTCTTCAGCCTGTCACCCGAGGGCCCCGCAGCCTCGCGCTTTGACCTGGTGTTCCGCCTGGACCAACTGGCCTTTGACGACCCGCAACACCGGGCCGCGCTGGGGCCGGCTTTTGCCTCCACCATCTCGGCCGAAGACACGGCCAGCACCCGCAACAACATGCTGGGCGACAATAATTTTCAGGCGGCACGCTTTCCTTTTCTGCGCATCCAGTCCCTGCAGATTGTTGGCGACGCGCCCAAGTTCGCCGCCAAAGTCGCGGTAGAACTGCATGGCCAGACGCGCGAGATGTGGGCACCGCTGACCGTGACCGGCCTGCCCGAGCGTTTGGCCGTGCAGGGCGCGCTGGTACTGAGGCAATCCGACTTCGGCATCAAGCCGTTCTCGGTTTTCGGCGGCATACTCGCCGTCCACGACGAAGTCGTCGTTGAGTTCACGCTTGCAGGAGACGCGCCATGAGCGCAACAAACCCCGACCCGCAGTATCTGGATCGGGAGACCTGGCACCGGCGATCCGCCCATGATTTTTTCCGCAGCTTTGACATTCCCACCTTCAACCTCTGCGCACGACGCCGTGCACGGCAGCACCACCGTGCTGCGGGACGACGATTCTTTCGGGTTTGCCACGCTGGAGCACAACCGCGACTTTGCAGCCTTCGGCGTCCAGGGCGGGCGTGCACTGGCCAATAGCCGCCTGCCAAACGCGCCGTTTTCCATCCCCAAGCTTGCCTTTGGCCGCATTGACGCCGATGGCTCCCGCCAGTGGATGCCCTTGTCCGTCGAGGTGCACCACGCGCTGATGGATGGCCTGCACATCGGTCGCTTCTTTGAAGCTTTTGAGGCGGCGTTGTTGTCGCCACAGGCCTGGCTGCAAGGTACGAGTGCGACGGAGTGACCGCGCCATCGGCTGAAAGATGCTATTTTTATTATAGCGGTACAGCCATATTTGGCGAGGGCTAGCGCCTGATTTACCTAGTTCACCATCACCAGCTTGCCCATGACGCCGCGTGAGCCCATGTGGGCGTAAGCTGCCTTGAGCTCGGCCATGGGCATGGTGCGGTCGATGACGGGCTTGATCTTGCCCTGGCCGTACCACTGGGCCAGCTCGCCCATCATCGCGGCATTGGCCTTGGGCTCCTTCTTGGCAAAGTCGCCCCAGAACACGCCGACGATACTGGCACCTTTGAGCAGGGCCAGGTTGAACGGCAGCGCGGGAATGGGGCCAGATGCAAAACCCACCACCAGATAACGGCCGCGCCAGGCGATGGAGCGGAAGGCCGGCTCGGCAAAGTCGCCACCCACGGGGTCGTAGACCACGTCGGGGCCTTTGCCTTCGGTCAGGGCCTTGATGGCATCGCGCAGGTTTTCGGTGCTGTAGTTGATGGTGGCATCAGCGCCGATTTTTTTGCACAGGTCGCACTTCTCTTGTGTGGACGCAGCAGCAATCACCTTGGCACCCATGGCCTTGGCGATCTGGATGGCCGAGGTGCCCACACCACCAGCGGCGCCGAGCACCAGAACGGTTTCACCGGCCTTGAGCTGGGCACGGTCCACCAGTGCGTGGTGGGAGGTGGCGTAAATCATGATGAAGGCTGCGGCATCGACCATGGGGAAGCCGGGAGGCAGCGGCATGCACAGGGCGGCAGGGGCGATGGTGTGGGTGCCAAAGCCGCCGGTGCCGCTCAAACAGGCCACGCTCTGGCCGACCTTGAGATGGGTGACGCCTTCACCGACGGCCTGCACGGTGCCGGCGTATTCCGAGCCCGGTACAAAGGGCAGGGCGGGTTTCATCTGGTATTTGTTCTGCACGATCAGGATGTCAGGGAAGTTTAGGCTGGCGGCCTTGATTTCGATCAGCACCTCACCGGCCTTCGGGCTGGGTGTGGGCAGTTCTTTCCAGTTCAGTGCGTCGATACCGGTGGGGTTTTCGCAAAGCCAGGCGTGCATGGGAGTCTCCAAAAAATGTGATCGCATGATAGGTCTACGGTGGGTGGTAAATTGTCTCTGGTGTGACCCGGCCCGGTTACGCCAGGTGTTTTTCCGGCACCCTACAATGGATCTTCAACCCCCCCGATATGTATGAAAATTCTTATTTCCAACGACGATGGATACCTGGCCCCTGGGCTGATGGCGCTGTACGAGGCGCTGAAGGATGTGGCCGAGGTGGAGGTGGTCGCACCCGAGCAGAACAACAGCGCCAAATCCAACGCGTTGACGCTGCATTCGCCGCTGTACGTGCACAAGGCGAGCAACGGGTTTCGCTATGTGAATGGCACACCGGCCGACTGTGTGCACATCGCACTGACCGGGCTGCTGGACTACCGGCCCGACCTGGTGGTGTCTGGCATCAACAACGGCGCCAATATGGGGGACGACACCATTTATTCCGGTACGGTGGGCGCTGCAATGGAAGGCTTTTTGTTCGGCATTCCGGCCATTGCTTTTTCGCAGGTTGAAAAAGACTGGCACCACCTGGACAGTGCCACGCGCAAGGTGCGCGAACTGGTGCAGTCCATGATTCAACAGCAGCTCATCACCCATACGCCGTTTCTGTTGAACGTCAACATACCCAATTTACCGTTTGAGCAGATCGGCAAGACCAAGCTGTGCCGCCTGGGCAAGCGCCATGCAGCAGAAAAAGTCATCCAGCAAAAAAGCCCGCGCGGTGAGACCATGTACTGGATCGGCGCGGCCGGTGCGGTCAAAGACGATGCCGAGGGCACGGATTTCCACGCCACGGCCCAGGGCCATATGGCCATCACGCCGCTGAAGGTCGATTTGACAGACCACGACAACCTGGGCTACTGGGCGCAGACCGCAGCGCGCTTGGGCGCAACTGCGGCACCATGAAGCAACGCCCCTCGTTCCCCGCACGGCTGGACACAGCGCCCGCATCGGTGGCCAAAAAGCCCGCCACGTCCAAACCCGCTGCACCACAAGGCCACGGCATGGAATCCAGCGCCGTGCGTGCGCGCATGGTGCAAAAGCTGGCGGCGGGTGGTATTACCGATGCCCATGTGCTGGCCGCCATGGGTGCGATCGAGCGGCACCGTTTTGTCGATAGCGCCTTGATCAACCAGGCCTATGAAGATACCAGCCTGCCGATTGGCCTGGGCCAGACCATCTCCAAACCCGGTGTCGTATCGCGCATGCTGGAGTTGCTGCGCAATGGGAATAACGGCAAGCTCGGTCGCGTGCTGGAGATCGGCACGGGCTGTGGCTACCAGGCGGCGGTGCTGAGCTGCCTGGCGACCGAGGTTTACAGCATCGAGCGCTTGCGCGGCCTGCACGACCGTGCGCGCGACAACCTGCGCCATCTGCGGCTGGCCAATCTGCACCTGCTGTTTGGGGATGGTATGGTGGGCTACCCCAAGGGGGCGCCGTATGCAGCCATCATCGCAGCGGCCGGGGGCGAGGCTGTGCCCCAGGCCTGGGTCGATCAATTGGCGGTGGGCGGGCGTTTGGTGGCCCCTGTGGTCACCTCAGGGGCACCCGGATCGGCCGGTGGTGCCCAGGCTTTGTTGGTGCTGGACAAAACGGCGCAGGGTGTGCGCCAGACCCTTTTGGAGGCCGTGCATTTTGTCCCCCTAAAATCGGGTGTTGCTTGAAGGAAGTGCTTATGTTTGGTTTTTCGCGTTCTTTGTTGTGTGGGTTATCCGTTGTCGCGGTGGTGGCCTTGTCCGCCTGCGGCTCCAAACCCCTCAACCATGCGCCGGTAGAAGACAGGGTTTCCGCGCCCAGCAAGGTGGTGGTCGCACCGCCCGTAGAGCCGGTGAAGCAGCCTCCCGGCTTCGAGAATGCGGGCAAGGCCGGTTATTACACCGTGAAGCCCAAGGACACCTTGATCGGCATCGGCCTGGAAACTGGCCAGAGCCACAAAGATATAGCCCGCTGGAACAGCCTGGAGAACCCCAACAAGATTGAGATTGGACAGGTCTTGCGCGTGGCGCCACCCGTTGCCACCGATAGCGGCGTTGCGGTGGCCAAACCGGTTGCCAGCGGTGCTGCCACGGCTACCGCTATTGCACCCGGAGCATCCGCTGCCCCGGCCAAGCCGGCCTCGGCGTCTGTATCAGCCACCGGCACACCGGCTTCTGCACCGGCCACAGCAGCCGTTGCAGCGGCTTCTGGCGAAGAAGACCTGGGCTGGATCTGGCCGGGTAGCGGCCCGGTTCTGGCTGGTTTTGACGACGCCAAGAACAAGGGCCTGGACATTGGCGGCGCTGCGGGTGATGCCGTGTTGGCATCCTCCGATGGCAAGGTCGTGTACGCCGGTGCAGGCCTGCGGGGTTATGGCAACCTGATCATCCTGAAGCACAACAACACCTATTTGACGGCCTACGCCCATAACCAGACCCTGCTGGTCAAGGAAGACCAGACCGTCAAAAAGGGCCAGAAGATTGCCGAGATGGGCAACAGCGATTCCGATCGGGTGAAGCTGCACTTTGAAGTGCGCCGCCAGGGCAAACCGGTCGATCCCTCCAAGTACCTGCCGGCCCGTTAGCCGAGACCACCATGAGGAAGCCCCGCAACCATGGTCTTGGCAGTAGCACTGCAGACCATGGGTTGGGGGGCATACCCATGGAGTCCGATAGCCTGGTAGCCCCCGAGAACATTGCGTCACTAGCTACTGATTCCATAGCATTGCGGGCGCTGGAGCTGGTGGCACAAGAGGCTACTACCGGCGACCCGGTCGCCGAAGAATCGGGCGATGCGCTGTCGCTTTACCTGCGCAGTGTGCGCCGCACCGAGCTGTTTACCCCCCAAGAAGAATTTGATGCCGCCACGCGTGCCCGTGCTGGCGACTTCGCCGCCCGCCAGAGCATGATCGAGCACAACCTGCGTCTGGTGGTCAGCATCGCCAAGGGTTATATCGGGCGCGGCGTGCCCATGGCCGACCTGGTCGAAGAGGGCAACTTGGGCCTGATGCACGCCATTGACAAATTCGAGCCTGAGCGTGGCTTCCGTTTTTCAACCTATGCCACCTGGTGGATACGCCAGTCGGTAGACCGCGCGCTGATGTACCAGGGCCGCGCCGTGCGCTTGCCGGTCAACGTGGTGCGTGAGTTGCAGCATGTGTTGCGGGCGAGGCGCCTGCTGGAAAACGATGCCGAACTGGTGGCCAAACGGCCCGAAGGCATCCGCGTGGAAGACATCGCCGCGCTGCTGGGCCAGGAGCCGCACCACGTAGCCGATCTGCTGTCCATGGCCGAAGCGCCGCGTTCGCTCGATGCATCGCTGGACCGCACCGGAGACGACCAGACACTTGGCGATGGCCTCATCGACGAGCTGACGCTGGCCCCCGAAGATGTGACGTTGGCGCATGAGGTAGATCTGCTGCTGGAAGAATGGATCGGCACGCTGACCAGCCGCGAGCGCGCCGTGCTGGAAGGCCGCTTTGGCCTGCACGACCACGAGCCCGAAACGCTGGACACACTCAGCGTACGCCTGGGCTTGACCCGCGAGCGCGTGCGCCAGGTGCAGAACGAGGCTTTGGTCAAGCTCAAGCGTTACCTGACCCGCCGGGGGATTACGCGGCAGTCGTTAATGTGAGACCTTGCGGGACAGACCGAAGCGAAGCGAAGCTCTGTCGCCAACTGATCAAGTGCTTTTGCGGGACAGACCGCAGCGCGCAGCGCAAGCTCTGTCGCCAACTGATCAAATGTTGCTTGGAGTACGGTTTCAGCGCCGGGCAGCCCCAAGTTGAAACAGCCCCCTTTTGGGGGGCAGAGAGCCACACGCAGTGGGCGAACGTGGGGGCAGAGTCCGGTACCTGAGACAATTCAGGCATGACAGACACAATCATCCCAACCGAAAAACCGCTGCCCGAAGGCTGGCTCAAAGTGAAATCCCTGGACCTCGAAGCCCAGGGCGTGGCCCACAAACCCGATGGCAAGGTGGTATTCATCGACGGCGCGCTGCCCTTTGAGATTGTCAGCGCCAATATCCACCGCTCCAAAAACAGTTTCGAGAAAGGCACGCTGACCGAGATCCACGTGGAATCGTCGCAGCGCGTGCGTCCGGATTGCCCCCACTTTGGCCTGCACGAAGGTGCTTGCGGCGGCTGCAAGATGCAGCACCTGCATGTGGGTGCCCAAGTGGCCGTGAAGCAGCGCGTGCTGGAAGACAACCTGTGGCACATCAGCAAGGTCAAGCCGGACAACATCCTGCGCGCCATCGAAGGCCCGGCCTGGGGCTACCGCTACCGAGCCCGGCTGTCGGTCAAGAACGTACGTAAAAAGGGCACCGTGCTGGTGGGCTTCCATGAGCGCAAAAGCCGCTACGTGGCTGACATGCAGGAGTGCAGGGTGCTGGCACCCCACGTCAGCGCGATGCTCATGCCCCTGCGGGCGCTGGTAGCTTCCATGGACGCGGTTGAGACGCTTCCACAGCTCGAACTGGCCGTGGGCGACATGGACGGTGGTACCGGTGACGTGACTGCGCTGGTGCTGCGCCACATGGCGCCTTTGAGCGACGCCGACCTGGACCGCCTGCGCCAGTTCGCCGCAGCCCACCCTGGCCTGCAGTGGTGGCTGCAGCCCAAGGGCCTGGACACCGTGCACCGGCTGGACGAACTGCATGGCCACGAGACGGCGCAGCTTGCCTATTCCTTGCCCGACTATGGCATCACCATGCCATTCAGGCCCACCGATTTCACGCAGGTCAACCCACACATCAACCGTGTGCTGGTGTCGCGCGCATTGGGTTTGCTGAAGGTGACGAAGCAGGAACGGGTGATTGACTGGTTCTGCGGCTTGGGCAACTTCACGCTGCCGCTGGCCACTCAGGCCCGTGAAGTCTTGGGTGTGGAGGGCGCAGAGTCGCTGGTCGAGCGTTCACGGGAAAACCTTAAGCTCAATCGGGCTGCAGCCCTCGCGGAAAATGCGTTATGCGCTACGGAATTTGTAGCGCGCAATTTATTTGATATGACACCCGAAGTGCTGGTGGGCGACGGTGCCGCCGACAAATGGCTGGTCGATCCGCCGCGCGAAGGTGCCTTTGCCTTGGTGCAAGCCTTGGCGGCAGTGCGCCAGCGCGTACTTGACGGCGTGGCAAGCGATGCAGAGAAGCAGTGGGCACCACCCAGACGCATTGTGTATGTGAGCTGCAATCCGGCAACTCTGGCGCGTGATGCCGGTGTGCTTGTACAAGAGGGTGGCTACAAGTGCTCGTCAGCGGGCGTGGTCAATATGTTCCCGCACACGGCGCATGTGGAGAGTATTGCGGTGTTTGATCTGGTGACCTGAGTCGCACCTATTCGCAACAGCGTACTGGCGCCAGGGTAGGGTGCTCGCCTTGGCGGACACCCACGCAGGGGTTTGGCGAAGCCACGGCAATCGCGGAATACGCCCGGAGGTTGGTGTTTCTGCTTTGGGCACCACGCAGCAATTTGTGTCGGTATGTAAGCATATGGGCTACATGGGCAACTACGCGCATAAAGCCATGTACATTCCGTTTGCCATTTTCTTCCGGGCGACCAGATGTTGTGCACGGTAAGAGAAAAGATATAAACGCCCGGCACCACACATAGCAGCTGATTTGGTGTGCAAGCTGGAATCTAGGGAACGTCATGCATACCGAACGCCATACACGGCGCGACATCAATCGCCCAGCTCTCGTTGCTGCGGTGGAGGCTTTGGGTGAAGTGTCTAGTCCTAACGACTTCGTGGCTTGGACCCAAGGCGAATTTAATCGGGCGTTCCCACATGGTGCTTTTATGGCTTGCATCGGCAAGGTGTTTGACAATGGTGTCAAGCCCATGACCATGGTTTCTTTCAATTGTCCAGACACCTACCTGCGGTCAGCGCGGCAGGCTGAAGGGATTTACAGCACTTTTCGGATGCAACAGTGGATGCAAAGCGGCGAACCACAACTGTTTGATCTGCTGCGTGACGCTGCTGCCTTGGACGAGGGATGTCTGAAGGACTTTCAAGCCAGCGGGTTGCAAAACATCGCGGCACATGGCTTGTATGACGTAACCCGCGAACATCTGTCCTTTTTTAGTTTTCACCAGTTGCCCCACCCACCGCGGGCAGAGCAAGAGAAGTCCCTAAAGATGATCGTACCGGCCATGCACGCGGCGCTGCTGCGTTGTTTGCCGGGGCACTTTTCTACAGCGCAGCCGTTGGCCGATACGCCCCCGCCGCTTACCGCCAGAGAGACCGAGGTCTTGTCGTGGATTCGACAAGGCAAGACCAATGGCGAGATTGCCGCGATTTTGGGTATTTCGCCGCATACCGTTAAGAACCAAGTGAAGTCGGTCATGGTCAAGCTACGCGTGAACACACGTGGACAAGCGGTTGTTGAAGGCATGCGCAAGCGGCATATCGCCCTGCATTAGTCTGCTTGTCGCGCAGTGCCGCGGCGAGGTCTCAACGACTCATCCACTGAGTACGTCCATAGCCCGAACGGGCTATGGTGGGCGGCAGCACAGCCTTTTACGATCGATCACTCTTTGCAACGCGCAATGCTGCGTTGTGCTTTGGTTGCGCCTGCAAAGGCGCTGCATTCTTTGCAATATTGCAACCGGACGCGCCTGTTCGACGAGCGCTGCGCTTTGCAGAAAGTATTGCTCAAGAAATTCTCAAGGTGATAGACGATATGAAACTTAGATACGCGGTTGCGCCCATGGTTGGGTTGGCATTGGTGGCATGCGGAGGTGGTAGTGCAAGCACACCGGTTGCGGAGCCACCGGTGGCAACAGTGAGTATTTTTTCGGATCCCGTGGATGTGAAATGCGACACCTTCAACGGCGAGAAAATTTGCGATGCACCTACTTCGTCCAAAATGGACAAGGCCAAGCTGCAAGCCTTTCTAACCGACCCGACCGCAAGCAGCCTGAAGTTCAAAGAATTTGGGTATGAGTTTGCTTATGACAACGCGAGAGCGCGGCAGTCCAATGGTCCATTCCTCGCCGTAAGTGGCCAAGCGGCTTACGGGGGCTCTGGACAGGAGTTGAACGCCAGCACGGCTGTCGTGCGCTTCACCGGAACCACCTATCCATTTCTAAAGATCTACCCTGGAACTACCTACAGCCGTGGCTATTGCTTGTCGCAAAAACAAGACGACTGCATGTTCGTAAATCCCGTCAATATATCCTCAGATGATGCCTTGTATGCGGATCTTGTTCCTGTCGTATATACGCAAAGAGCTGCAGTGTTGACGACAGATAGCCTTACAAGCCACATCAAAACGTGGAATAGCTATTTTGGTGCTGTGTCCGACAGGACAGATGTCGCCGTACCTGGTGGGGGAATCATAAAGTACGTTGGCACAGTATGGTTTAGAGGAGGCGATGGCAGCCCTGTCAACGGTGGCATCACTATTAATGCAGGTATCGCAGCCTGCCCAATCGAGTTGTCACTGAATGCAAGCACAGGAAAGATAAGCGCAGCGGATATTGCATGCGCCGGCAATGCAACTGGGGATCTGAGCATTTCGCTACCTGCATTGATGGTTGCCAAGTCTAAGGTGCAACAGATAAATCCAACGGACTCCGCTACCGGTAGCACCAAAGTGATACTGGAAATTGTGACGAGTGGAAGTGGCGCTCCGCCTCCGAACGTGCTTAGCGAAACTTTCAAGTTCGAGATCAGCAAGATCGCGGGCGGACTGTATGGCTCAAACGCCAGAACTTTGCTTGTGATGGGCAGCGGCTCGCAGGGTGTTATGTCAATCGTAGCGCGGAGGCAGTAGTCGCAAGCGGCAAGCTGCAAAAAATCCCAATCGCGACAGCGAAACGAAACAGTTGTTTGAAATGGGACCTGTACATAGCCCGAACGGGCTATGGTCATCTGTTGACCAGGCCCATACCATCAATTGGTCATTGCAATTCGGCACGACGCAACAACCCAACGCTTGAGAGGAATCTTGTTATGAATAAGCATCTGAATAAACAACGTGGTCAGGGCATGACCGAGTACATCATCATCGTCGCAATGATTGCCGTTGCCGCCATCGCGGTGTACCAATACTTTGGTCAGACCGTACGCAACCAGACGGCCGGGATGGCGGAAGAGCTTGCAGGGCAGACAAATACTGCGCAGGCAAACGCCATTACTAGTGCGGGCGCGGCGGCGACAACGGGAAACACGAAAAACACACTTGATACCTATAAAAATCAGAACGCCAAATAAGTGGTCTTTTCTTGCCGCACCTAATAGGGAGGCATATTTCTTTCTGATCGCTACCTATGAAAAACGCAACAGCAACACGCCAAAGTGGGCAGGCACTGCCATTGGCAATGGTGTTGCTGGTTGCCGCGGCTGCGGTCGTGTTTTTCATGTTCAACAGTGGGCAGTTGGTTCAAGAAAAAATTCGGCTGACCAATACTGCCGACGCAGTGGCCTATAGCGCCGGCGTGTTGGAGGCGCGCGTACTGAACTATGACGCGTACACCAACCGGGCCATCATTGCCAACGAAATTGCCATTGGGCAGGCAGTAGGTCTTGCGTCTTGGGCGAAATATGCCGGCACGTCTGCCAGCAATATTTCGCCGTGGCTCAACTTGATTCCGTACATCGGCGCGGCTCTGTCTGCCGCCATGGACTATATCGCCGACATCATGGATGTAATTACGTACGCTTATGCAGCGGCCGTCACTTTGCATGACGGTGCGAACTACGCCCTCAAGCTATCGCAATTGGCCGTGCATGGACCGGCCAACGCGATCGCGCTGGCCAGTCGCTGGTCCGTGATGCGGGAGGTTGCGCAGAAGAATGATCCCGACGCCGTCGTCGATCTGCTTCCTTTGGCTGATGACTTTATGGGTTTTACCCAGCGGTATGAAAGCAAGGATGAGCGCAAGAGAATGGGACGGGTTGTTGAGGATTCGCGCGATACCTTCATGCGAAGTCGCAACTGGAATTTTGGTCTCGTGGCTTTGTGCACCGGAGCCCAGTTGCGAAAACGGGGCAGCACGGAACTTATTGAGCTGACCGAAGGTTGGAAGTCAATGGACACTTTGTCCGCCCATGAATACCATCTGAGCTTTCACTGGTGGGGAGTACGCTGCAACCACAACGAAATACCTGTTGGCTATGGCACAGCGTACTCGGATGACGGTCTTGATGACTCTGGCGTTGACTATGCGGGGTCGCGCAGTACCAACCCTTCGGCCAGCAATTATGCCGACTCCACTGTTGCTGAGGGATTTGAACCCTACACCCTCACCGGCGGGGCGATACCCGAGTTCTATGACCTCTCTGAAAGTGTTTTGACCGGAGCGAACTCGAAAAACCCAACCACGTCGATGACCATTCGTGTGACCAAGGCGCAGTCCAGTCAGCGCTTTTCGGGCGGGTCGGGCGTATCCAAGCCTTCGGGAAAGCTGGACCTGTACCAAGGCAATCTTGCAGGCTCCAAAAGCGCAGCGATTTCGCGCGTCGAGGTGTATTTCGATCGACCAGATGGTAGCAACAATGGCCGTCAAGAATACGGCAGCCTGTTCAACCCCTATTGGCAGGCTCGCCTGGTGCCGGTTTCTGCCTCGCAGCGGGCGCTGGCGCAATTGCTTCAGGGAAGGGCTCTGCCGTGACGCTGGCACCCTGTACCAAACCTTTTCGGCTCGCGGTACTGCGTGGCCGCCAGAAGGGGCAGTCCACAGTCGAGTTCGTGGTGCTGGCAGTGGTCATGGTGCCCTTGCTGCTAATCATTCCGCTGATCGGCAAGTACATGGACATCGCGCAAACCACCGCTGTTGCGAGTCGCTATGTAGCGTTTGAGGGGGCGGTGCGCCACTCATCCAGCAATGGCGGTTGGAAGACGGATGGAGAGCTGGCACAGGAGGTGCGGCGACGCTTTTTCAGCAGCAGCGATGCGCCCATCAAGACCAACGATACGGCTGGCGATTTCAATGCACACCGAAACCCCCTGTGGTTTGATCACCGCGGGATGCCCTTGCTGCCCGTATTTGGAAGCAACGTCAAGGTTAGTACCGTAAAGGACTCGACCTCGCAACCCTTCGGCACGGTTTATGCCGGGTCGTTCGGTTTGTCCAGTGACAACCTCTATACGGGGAACGTCAACGTGACCGTTGCCGACATCGCGGGTTTGAAGCCGTTTGATGCCTTGGGTTTATCCATCACCCGCAAGACTGCGCTGCTGGCCGACCCGTGGGCTGCCAGTGGTCCTGGATCGGTATCGAGCAAGATTAAAGGTGCTACCGCCGCCTTCCCCTACGCCGCGTTGAAACTTGCAGCCGCACCCCTGTCACCTTTCATTTCCCTTCTTGAACCCAACAGCAACCCACCTGATGTAGGTGTAGTCGACCCCGATAAGGTGCCGGCCGATCGATTGGGGCCGCCATTGTGAGGGGCTTTCGATTCCAATGGCTTGCCCTGATGCTGCTGGGCGCGAGCTCCGCATACGCGGCTTGGCCAGAGATTCCTGTTCCTGCGGACGCCCAAGCCGAGGCTATCGGTGATGAGGTGCGACTCAACGGAATACCAATGCGCATGCACCGCATCTTGTCACATCAGAGTGTCAAGGATATCTTGGGCTTCTACCGGGATGCGCTGGGTCCACGCCTTGCTGAACGCAACGTGGCTGGCAGCACCATCCTGTCGCAGGAGCGGGGCGACTACTTCATCACCGTCAAGGTTCGGCCCTTGTCCGCAAAGTTGAACGAAGTGCTGGTGTCTGCTAGCGACATGGTTGAGGCCAAGCGCGCCGCGAACCGGCCACTTGGTTTTAGCTTGCCGGCTAACTCGATGGTTATGTCGGACATGGAGTCGCTCGATGCGGGCAAGCGGTCACGCCAGTTGGTGGTTAGCAACCGTCAGGCATTGGGTACCAACATTCAGGTGTTGACGCAAGAGCTCGCCGTTCGAGGCTTTGGGCCTGACGGTGCGCCCGTCAGGGATACCGATGCCCAGTACGTGCAGCAATTCAAAGGCGATGGCCGTGAGGCGCAACTCACTGTGGTGCGGCAGGCGGGAATCTCGCACATTGTTCTAACGACCATTTTTAACCCTTGAGCAAAAGCACTATGTTTCACAAGCAATCGGGGCAGTCAATGAGTGAATACTTGGTCGCCCTTTTGGTGGTCATGATGATGGTTGGCATTAGCTTCACGGGCGAGACCTCGGTCATAGAGAAGTTCCTTGCCGCCGTTCAAACCGCGTTCAACAAGCTCAGCAGCTTCTTGTCGCTCCCTCTGTAAATAGAACATCACTTCATGGCATTCAAGATCAATAAAAACTGGATTGTTCTCATCACGGCGCTGGCAGTTGGGGGGCTGGCTGCTTTTGGGGCGAAAAACTACCTGAGTCGTCAAGTCGAAGAACTCGAAGCACGGGACAAGAACAAGGCCATGGTGCAGGTGGTGGTTGCAAAAGCCGATCTGGCGAAAGGTGCCAGGTTGTCGTCGGAAAACCTCGCGACGCGCTCCATACCCAAGGAGTGGGCGCACTCTGGTGCAGTTTCACCAGACCAATTCGACCGCGCGAACGGCGCGCTGCTGGCCTATCCGGCCGGTGCCGGAGAGCCGCTGATCTGGGCACAGCTCGAAGGTCAGCGCACACCGACGTTCTCGGCCCGCTTGACCGCTGGCCGCCGTGCTGTAACCGTACCGGTGGATGAGATCAGCTCCTTGTCCGGGATGGTGGAGCCTGGTGATCTGATTGACATCGTGGTCTCTGTCAAAAAGGATAAACAGAATTTCACTTTCACTCTGCTGCAGAGTGTCTCGGTGCTGGCGACCGGAACCAAAGCCTCGCAGCAAGAAAAAACCGCAGAGGGTCATGCCCGCAGCTTTACGACCATCACCCTGGATACCAGCCCGGAAGATGCAAAAAGAGTCATTGCGGCGCGCGAAGTTGGGCGTGTCACCGCGCTGCTTCGGGCGCCTAACGACAACGGTCGGGTTTCCGGGCGGCGCACCGATGCCCAAGCTTTGCTTGGGATTGGCGGAGATCAGGCTCCCGTGGCGGGCAGTGCCGTGCCTGTCATCTACGGCGGCAAGCCGATCACGGAGGGGCTGGACTTGGGAAGCAACTCAAGTATGCGTTCGACCGACTTGCCCCCAACGCGATAGAGCAACCCATACGAATTTACGGAGTGTTAGTTTTGACGTGTATTACAAAAAAGATGATCCCCCGCGCGACGCTGCTGCCGATAGCGTTGTTGGTTGCCGTTCGCGTATTGGCGGTACAGCCAGGGCCACCTAGCGCTCCGGCCTCCACCGATGCGCCATTGACTACGCCACGGGCTGTAGTGCGAAAGGCAATGGAGTCTAAGCCTTTCGATCCCCCGTCGCCCCTTGAACTGCGAGCCGGTTTTGCCGGAGAAATCGAAATGTTCGCGGGCGAGAGCCGTGTGTTGGCAGAACCCCATGTGGCAAGGCTCGCTGTGGGCAACGGGAAAGTACTCTCTGCTGCAGTGCTGGATAAAAAAGAGATGCTGCTGATGGCCAGCGAGCCTGGAATTTCCACTCTTCAAATCTGGACGAAAGACGGTCGGAATCGGCGCATCAAGGTCACCATCGTTCCGGATGGCTCACGCGTGTCGCGCGAGATTGCTACATTTTTGGGGGCGATACCAAACGTTAAAACCACGGTGATTGGTGACAAGGTAGTGGTCGACGGTGACAAGCTCAGTGACCGCGATCTTTCCAAGATTGAAGAGCTGGCTAAGCGCTATCCTCAAATTGTGAACTTCACCAACCGTATAGGTTGGGAAAAAATGGTAGTCCTGGACGTCAAAGTGGTTGAGTTTCCCACTACGGCACTGCGCGAAATCGGACTTAAGTGGGGCGCTACCGGTGGTATGGCAATTGGGGGGGTTGTGATGCCTTATCGGCGCGGCGAAGACGGTCCTTACCAGATCAACATTGCCAGCGGCGGCGCAAATGCAGCTCCCATTGTGAATCCTTATGGCGGACCACTTTCAACTACGTCCAGCCTCAACGTCTTGTCCGCAATCAACATGGGCCTTAATGCCCAGCTCAATCTGATGGAGCAAAACGGCACGGCAACCATATTGGCACAGCCGACACTGTCGACACGTAGCGGATCAAAGGCCAGCTTCCTTGTTGGTGGGGAGTTTCCGTATTCCGTGAGCAACCTCAACGGAACTACCATTGTGTTCAAGCCCTATGGCATACGGCTTGAAATCGAACCACGTGTGGACCAGAACGGCGTGGTGCGGGCCAAAATCATGAGCGAGGTCAGCGATATAGACACCTCCGTCAGTAGCACGGGCGGGCCGGCCTTGCGCACGCGCAAGACTGAAACCGAGTTCAACGTGATGGAGGGCGGCACCATCGTACTGAGTGGCCTACTCAAGCGCGATGTCAGCTCGTCGGTCGATAAGGTGCCGCTGCTGGGAGACATCCCGGTCATCGGCGCATTGTTTCGGTCCAAGCGTTTTCAAAACAATGAGACTGAGTTGGTGGTGTTTGTCACACCGCGCGCCGTTGACCAAAACACCCCGGCCATGGAGGAGAGCATGGGCCGCGGTGTCGAGCGGCTGCAGCGAACTCCGCGCGTTGGGCAGCAAGACCTGAAACTGATCCCGTTACCGGGGCAGCCCGGCAAGACTCAGGCTGGCACTTCTGCCCCAGTGGGTTGGGATATGCCACGGCCACAGCCGGGGTCATCAAAAACGGACTTCCTGAACTAGCCCTAACGGCAAACGGAAACACAGCATTCATATGTTCCAAGTCAACATTACTGATTCCGACAACAAGCAGCGTCTTGAACTGATCAAGAACACTGCCGCCATCGTTGGCAAGGGCCGCGAATGCCCGGTGCGGATATCGGGTTGGCGCATCGGGCGCGAACATGCGCGCATTTTTCGTACAAAGAGCGGCCTGTTCATTCAGGACTTGGGCCAGTTCTCGGGTACCTGGGTCAATGGGGCACGGGTTGACCAACACGGCCCCCTGTTGCATACCGATGAGATCACCATGGGTTCTTACACCCTGAAGGTGGAAGACAAACTGGTTGCCACCACCGCGCCGCCAGCCAAGACCGGCCTGGATGAGAGCACGGCCTCGGCCGAGCCATTCAAGGCAATGCCGGGCGCCGAGCAGTTGCCTGCCACCGGCGCGGCCAACACCACTACCTCGCATCACTTTTGGCGCCGACGCATCCACGAACAATTGCTGGAAGTGATTGACCTGCGCAGGCGCGACTTGATGCGACTTGAAGATGACGAGTTGCGGGTAGAGACCGAGGCACTGATCAAGGAAATCATTGAGCAGGCATCCGCATTACCCGATGCGATTGACCGTACCTTGCTGATGCGCGACGTTCTCAATGAAGCTGTTGGCTTGGGGCCACTGGAAGAGCTACTGGCCGATGACAGCATCACTGAGATCATGGTCAACCGATTCGACGAAATTTACCTCGAGCGGGCAGGGCGTCTGACGCGGCACCACACTATCTTCACCAGCGATCGGGCGGTGCTGGGCGTGATTGAGCGCATCGTCGCGCCACTGGGCAGGCGCATTGACGAATCCTCGCCGATGGTGGATGCACGGCTTAAAGATGGCTCGCGCGTCAACGCCATCATCCCGCCGGTGGCGCTCAAGGGCCCAGCGTTGACGATTCGTAAGTTCGCGCGGCGTACCCTTACCGCAAAAGATTTGATCGGCTTTGGTGCCATCAGCCCGGACATGGCCGAGTTCATGCGTTTGGCCGTGCTGCACCGAAAAAACGTGATCATCTCTGGCGGCACCGGGTCGGGTAAAACAACCTTGCTCAACGTGCTCTCCAACTACATTCCCGATGGTGAACGCATCATCACGATTGAGGACGCTGCAGAACTGCGCTTGGCGCACTCGCACCTGATCAGTCTGGAGGCGCGACCAGCCAACGCCGAAGGTCGTGGTCAGATAGCCATTCGCGACTTGGTCAAGAACGCCTTGCGGATGCGCCCGGACCGCATCGTGGTGGGCGAATGCCGTGGAGGCGAGGCGCTGGACATGTTGCAGGCCATGAACACTGGCCACGAAGGCTCGCTGACCACCTTGCACGCAAACAGCCCCAGGGATGCCCTGGCACGGCTGGAGACGCTGATTTTGATGGCGGGCATGGACCTGCCCCTGTCGGCCATTCGGGACCAGGTGGTCTCTGCGGTCGATATCATCATCCAGCAGGCGCGTTTGGTGGACGGTCGGCGCGTGGTGACCGGTATCGTAGAGGTCACCGGCATGGAAACCAACAAGATTCAACTGCAAGAGCTGTTTCGCTACGAGCAGCAGGGCCATGATGCCCAGGGCCGTGTGGTGGGTCGGTTTGTCGGCTGTAATGCCGTGCCCACGTTCTATGACGCGCTCACACAGGCGGGCATTGAACTGGACCTGTCGATCTTCAATCGGGACCGCCCAGCATGAGCGAGGGAGGCTTGATCGTCATTGGTTTCAGCTTGGCTGTTGCGGCGGCAGTAGCCTTGCTGGTTTGGGCCATGACAGACATCGGTGGCAAGCTACTGACCATTTACCGTGAGCGCTTTACACGCGACACCCATTTGGACTTGCGCGAATTGTTTCTGTTTGGGGACCCCTCGCGTTTGTATGCCATCAATTTGGCGCTGATGCTGCTGGTCGCAAGTGCTACCTGGGTTTTCACACACAGCCTGGTGCTGGCATCGATGGTGGCGGTGCTGCTGGGTTTTGCGCCACGCCTTGTATTTGGTTGGTTGCGTCGCCGCCGAATGGAAACGATAGAACAACAACTGCCCGACGCTTTATTAATGATCGCGGGTGCGGTCAAGGCAGGGTTGTCGCTGGTGTCCGCAGTGCGCCAGGTTAGTGCCGAGCTGGCGGCGCCGCTCTCGCAGGAATTCCGTTTGATGCAGTATCAACAGAGGCTCGGGGTCGGCATGGACGACGCGCTGGACAACCTCGCCCGGCGCGTACCCGTGCAATCGGTCAGCTTGATGGTTTCGGCCATGCGGATTGCCTCGGAAACAGGTGGCGGTCTGGCCGAAACGCTGGAGCGAACCTCCACGACGCTGCGCAGTCAGCACGCGATGGAACTCAAGATCAAGTCCCTGACTGCGCAGGGAAAGATGCAGGCCTGGGTGGTCGGGCTGCTGCCGGTGTTCTTGCTGTGGGTGTTGACCCGCATGGAGCCAGAGGCCATGGGTTTGCTTTGGACCACCCGCATGGGCTGGGGCGTGTTGGGGTGTGTCGTTGTCATGGAGTTCTTTGGCGTGTGGATTATTCGGCGCATTGTGGCCATCGACGTATGAGGCTGCCCGCATGAATTCACATTGGCTGATTGTCGGCTTTGCAGTGGCCATGGGCCTGTCGTTTGCGTTGGTTGCCTGGGTCATCTCGCGTCTGGCCGTGGATGTTCCCGCCCAAGACCGGATTTGGTTGGACCCCCCGCCGATTGGCTACCGTCTGCTGTGGTGGCCGGTGCAGTGGCTTGCGCACTATTTCGGGCATTTGATTCCAGTCACTTGGCAGGCCAAGCTCTTGACCCGCTTGCGGGTCGCGGGCGTTGACTTTGCGCTCACTCCGGCACAGTTTCTGGCCGGCCGCGTGTGGTGGGGAGTCGTTTGCGGCTTGGTAGGTGTTTGGCTGGCGCAAAGCTTCAAGCTCGCGGGGTGGTTACCGTTTGTGGGCGGGTTCATGGTCGGATTTTTCTACCCGGTGGTCTGGCTCAAGGACCGCGTGGATGCACGTCGGCGCGAAACCATGAAGTCGCTGCCGTTCATGTTGGACCTGATCACCCTTTGCGTGGAAAGCGGTCTGAACCTGACCGGTGCGATCCAGCAGGCGGTAGACAAGGGCCCACCGGGCGCGATGAAAGACGAATTTGCACGGCTGTTGCGTGACGTGCGCGCCGGCAGGGCCCGTGCCGAGGCTCTGCGCGAGCTGGCACAGCGCATGGATTTGCCGGCGGTTAGCAACTTTGTTGCCACGCTGATCCAGGCCGAAGCCACTGGCATGAGCCTGGGACCGATTTTGCGGGCGCAGGCCGAGCAGCGCCGAATCGAACGCTTCGCGCGCGCCGAGAAGTTAGCGATGGAAGCGCCGGTGAAGCTGCTGTTCCCGCTGATTTTTTTTATCTTTCCCTGTGTTTTCGCAATCCTCATGTTCCCCATCGTGATGAAGTTCATGCAGGCAGGGGTCTGAGGAGTTTGAGATGACATTCGCGATGAATAGCCCCCAAAACGTTTCTTCTGCGCTGGCCGTGCGCCGTGCGGACCGTTTCTTCAGCCGCCTGGCGGGGCTGCTATTTGCACCACCCTTGACAGCCGATCAGGGACTGCTGCTGGTGCCTTGCGCGTCGGTGCACACCGCCTTCATGCGCTATTCGATCGACGTGGTTTTTTTGGACCGTGCCGGTGTCATTGAAAAGATTGTTCCGAGCCTGAAGCCCTGGCGCGCAGCGGCCTGTCCTGGCGCTCACCAAACGCTGGAGCTGGCTGCGGGCCAAGCGGAGCGGCGCAGGCTGGCCGTAGGTGACACACCGCTTCGAAAAATCCACCGCGGGACACCGGAGAACTCGGGATGAACGGCCGCAACCGCACATCAAATAGGACTCGCCATGCCGGGGCCACCCTGGTCGAGTTTGTGATCGTGGTACCCACGCTGCTGTTCATGCTGCTGATCCTGATTCAATTTGGCTTGATGTACCACGCCAAGAGCCAGGTCAATTACGCCGCGTTCGAAGCCGCCAGGGCGGGGGCCACAGGCAACGCCAGTGCCACTACCATCAGAGTTGCTTTTGATCGCGCCATGACGGGCTACTACGGCGGTGGCACTGACACCGGCGAGTTGGCGGCCTCTTTTGCCAAGGCCGTTGCGGACAGCAGCGTCGCCGCGCACATTGAAATCCTGTCACCAACCAAAGAGAGCTTTGACGACTTCAATAGCCCCAAGTTGGCCACCCAATTAGGTGCCACGCGCGTGATTCCCAATAGCAACCTGGCGTTCATCAGTTGCCCGGTGGATGTGCCGGGGTGCAATGCCAACCCGGCCGGCAACCTAAGCGGTCAAACCTTGTTGGATGCCAACCTGCTCAAGCTGCGCATTACCTATGGCATTCCCAAAGCCAAGCAGATCCCATTGGCCGGACCCTTTATGACCTGGGCATTGGGTAAGCTTAGTCTGGCGGACTCCGATGTATTTCGCGCTGGCTTGGTTGCGGCTGGGCGGATTCCGGTGGTTACGCACACGGTGATGCGCATGCAAAGCCCGGCCATCGAAGGCAGTAACGCCTCGTCACCCGGCCCGGGAAACGCCGGCACACCGGTCGATCCAGGGACTGTCCCGCCGGGGCCAGTTTTACCCACATGCCCGGTGTGGGACCCAACCTGCGCGCCGAGTACCCCCGTACCCCCGGTACCCGCACCGTGTCCCAACGGGGCTAGCTTTTGCCCGGTGTGTCATTGACATGAGAATTATGAAGACAAACTCTCTTTACCGATCCGATGTTCACACCTTGCTGTGCGGCATTGTGTTTTTCTTGCTGCTGCACACCAACACAGCGGCATACGCTCAGTTTTCTACACCTCCCGTACAGCCCAGTTTGTGCCAGGCAGCCATTTGTTTTGCCAATCCAGCAGATGAAGCCGCATTTGAGCGGGCTAACCACTGTGTATTTGGATCCATGTGCGCCGGTCAGGCGATCAAAGCATCCACCCAGTGCTGTGGGGCGAATCGATTCACGGGAAGGCCTGAAGTACACGACAAGTTTCTGACTGCGCTAAGTGGTATCAATTCTCTTCATTGGTGGACGGCCTACAAGACTGAATGTCCGGGAATGACACAAAGCGGGGCCCCTCCGGACGCCCTGTGGGCGCAGTGTGTAGTTGGGCAAAAACACAGCCCAAGTGACGACTGGAAAGTTGCTATTGTCGAAAGCAATGGCTCATCTCGTAGCTATTGCATCGATGGATGCAGCACCCCACCAGGGGTTGTCACCACGCTTTGGAGATCGGGCATATTCATCTTCAATGACAAGGACAATCCCACCGGAAATGGTCCAGGTGGGTTTGGCGCATCATCGAGTTTTTTCAACGCCTGCGCGGCGCATGATCGGTGTTATCAGACGTGTTCAATTGGAACCGATCAAAGTGCCTGCGACAACACATTACTTGCAGGTATGTTGGCTGCCTGTGCAACTATTCCCCCCGCTCACATAACCACATTCATCAATAATCTTGGCCAACCAGATGAAGAAAATACAAGAGATAAATGCACGACAGCGGCTAACAAAATGCATACAGGACTGCAAGTTGGGGGCAGTGGCGCATTCAAGACCAGAAGAACCCAGTACTGCCAGTGCTGCTCATGAAAGTGAATATTACGATGACCAAAAAAAAATCAGTGCTGGTATTGCTGTCAGTTGCACTTTGCAGCCATGCCATGGCAGCGCTCACGCTCGTTGAAGCAAAGAAGGAAGTGCGCGACACAGCGTTGGGACAGGCATACGTGGGCAAGGACACGGCCTATTGGATGCAATCTTTACCCTCCGCTGAAAATGCCTCGGTAAGCATCCAATCGTTTACGGCCAAAGGTTCTTCGGAGCAAAAGAAGGTAATTCTGCCTTCTGTGCCGATGGTCATTTCTACCTCCTACCGGTCTTTACAGCCCAAAGGGCTTTTGCTCGTCTATACGGACTACGAAGCAAAGGTCCACGCATCGCAAACGGATGATGCACTCGCGACCGTCAAGAAGACCGTAGACTTAAGCACGCTATCAGTTGCTATGGAGGCAGCTTTGACCCAAGAAAACTATGTCGTCGGCGGTATTGATAAGGATGACTTTGCATCACTCATATTGCTTGATAAGACCCTTTCAAAACAGACAAAAATTGACCTGCCGGTTAAGAAGAAAGGGGAGATTTCGAGTGTGCTTTTTGATCAAGAGCGACTTTTTGTCGTATCCAGCCACTCGGACGCAACTGCATACATGCATGAACTGTCTCTGTCTGGGGCCGTTCGCAACAGCAGTCAACTGCGGGGCGGGGCCGCTACCGGCATTTCGCTGGGAAGCCGGGGCTTTGCGGTGAGTTATAGAGTGGGCCGCGAGGTCTTCATTGAGCGATTCGATAGCAAAATGAAATCCCTGTGGAGTAAGAAATTGCATGACGTTGTCGGAATAACAACCCGAAAGGGAAATCTCCATGACATGCAAGATGGAATTGCCTGGGTCGGTGCCAACAATGGAAAATTGACTATCCATAAATTGGATGACAACGGCAACGCAATACATACCTCCATCGATACATCGAGCGGTTACGGCGTGCCGCCCGCAAGCTACTACTTGTCAATTGCCTTGGGCCGGGATATCCACATCCGGGGGCAGGCCAGAAAGAGCGGAGGACCCGTTGATGGGTCGATCGACTCCATTTATTTCATCGATGGTGAAAAATAGTTGATTGAAGTAATAGACGACAAGCAAACGCGTGCAAAACACATACCTATAGTTATATGAAAAAATCTCTACTCACATTATTTGTCTTCATCGGATTGATGGCAATTGGCGGCCACGCCATGGCGCAAGAGCTTGCCATCAAGAAAAATATATCCACCCGGTTTCCAAATTTCCCGGTGATCGATGAAGTCAAAAAAACAAACGTTAACGGGATATACGAAGTCAGGGCTGGCACGGAAATTTATTACAGCGACAGTTTGGCGAACTATTTTTTTCGAGGGGAAATGCTCGATACAAAAACGGGGATTAATATCACCCGTGATCGGATAGAGAAATTGACAGCGATCAAGTTGTCAACCTTGCCACTGCAGGATGCAATCATTTGGACTCATGGTGACGGAAGTCGCAAGTTCGTTGTGTTTTCTGATCCGAATTGTAGTTTTTGCAAGAAATTTGAGTCCGAACTGAAGCAACTCAAGAATGTGACTGTATACACCTTTCCGTATCCCATTTTGAGCCCAGATTCCGAACAAAAAAGTCGGACCATTTGGTGTGCTAAGGACAAGGCAAAGATGTGGGAAGAGTGGATGCTGAAAGGCACCGTACCCGATGTAGAAAGCGCCTCATGCGATGCAGCCGCCATTGAGCGCAATCTCGTCTTGGGGCAACGGCTTCGTATTTCGGGAACACCGACAATCGTTTTTGAGGACGGAAAACGTATTGCAGGGATGTTGCAACTTACGGAGCTGGAGACAAAGCTGCAAGCCGCTACAAATAGTCAAAACTTGGCTAGGCGTTAGTTGTTTATCGCTACTTGGTGCCCATCTCGACGGTTTTTTTTGATTTACTTATGAGTAAAAAATATCTCTAAGAGAGTTGTAATGGTACTCAATTTGCGTAGGCAGTTTCTTGCTATCGGTGCTCTGGGGCTATTCGGCGCTAGGGCAGTTTTCGCGACTGAGGGGCAAAGGCCTCTTTCTAAAGAAATATGGCAAAGTGTGTTGTCTTTGTCGGCGATTGAGGTCAAGTCTGCCAAGGAGGATCGACCGCAAGCGGTTGTCTTTTTTGATCCCAATTGCCCTCACTGCGCAAAGCTTTGGGCTCGTCTATACGCCGAGAAGTCGGCTTACGTGAATGTAGCGACACGTTGGGTACCAGTTGCCTACATGAATGCGCAGAGCCTCGGTATGGCGGCCAACCTTCTTTCTGCGCCGTCGCGTCAGACGCTTGCAAAAAATTTTGAGGGATTTGACTTTGCGCGCCGAAAAGGAGGCGCGACGGAGGCAAGTGTCGCTCTCGATATGCGATCACAAATTCAGAGGAGCCAGAGCCTTTGGAGTCAATTAGGCGGAGCAACGCCCTTGATCGTCTATGTTATGAAAGACGGCACTGTCAAGGTTCAGCTTGGGCTGATGCCCGAGGCCGACTTCGTAGAGATGGTGCATTCTTGGGCTCCTGCACATCTTGGATCGTTCAAGTAAGCGATGTCGGCTACTAATCGCTGACCTGACAGGCTTCTGAAATACGTCCCAGCAATCCTATATCCGGCACGCTGCTTGCACGGATAAACGCACCTACTACTGAGATATTGCGATGCGCGGAGCCGATACCTTCACCGAAAGCCTCTTCACGATGCGTCACCTAGATGACTTTGTGCCTGCAAGTCATCCGCTGCGCCCGGTGCGCGTGATGGTCAATGCAGCTCTGGTCAAGATGGACGCATTGCTCAGTGGAATGTACGAAGCCGACATCAAAGGCGGGCGTCCCAGAATCGCCCCAGAGAAGTTGCTGCGCGCCATGCTGGTGCAAATTTTCTTCAGCATCCGATCGGAGCGCCAGCTCATGGAGCAGACCCAATACAACCTCCTGTTTCGCTGGTTCATAGGCTTGTCCATGGACGACGCCGTATGGGTACCCAGCGTCTTCACCAAGAACCGCGAACGTCTGATCGAGCATGACGCCGTCATTGAACTCTTCAACCAGGTGCTGCAAATGGCCAAAGAACGCGACCTGCTCTCTGGCGAGCACTTCAGCGTGGACGGCACCCTGATCCAGGCCTGGGCAGGTCACAAAAGCTTTGTGCGCAAGGATGGCAGCGACTATGGCGATGGCGGCAACTTCAAGGGAGAAACCCGAAGCAACGACACCCACGCATCCACCACCGATACAGATGCACGGCTGTACCGCAAGGGCAATACGGCCAGTGAGCTGCGCTACATGGGCCACACCCTGACAGATAACCGCCATGGACTGATTGCCAGTGCGGTGGTCACAACGGCAGATGGCTATGCTGAGCGCGAAGCCGCCAAGGTCATGATCCATGATGCCACCCAAGTCATAGGCGACCCAGAAGTCCAGGTCACACTGGGCGCAGACAAAGGCTATGACGCCAAGGAATTCATGGATGCGTTGCAAGAGATGAAAGTCACGCCTCACGTGGCGCAGAACACTTCAGGGCGAAGCTCAGCGGTGCCCGACACCATTGCGAGCACTGTGGGTTACGCCATCTCGCAGCAAAAGAGAAAGCTCATTGAGCAAGGCTTTGGTTGGGCCAAGACGGTGGGCAACATTCGCCAGGTCATGGTGCGTGGAATTGAGCGGGTGGACCAGATGTTTGTGCTGACGATGG
>NZ_JANXUQ010000214.1 GCF_025356155.1 Rhodoferax sp.
GCGCACCGCGCCGGTAACCCGACAGCAACTGGTCCAGCGGCATGGCGCCCGATTCGAGCTGGCCCACCAGTTGTTCCAGTTCGCCCAAAGCGGCCTCATATGTGGCGGGCATTGGGATGCTTGGACTGGTATCGGTGGCGGTGTCGGATTTGGCGGGGGCCTTGGGCATGGGCTGGCTTGGAATGGAATAGGGGGTAGAAATCTGCAAAACGCGATTTTAGGCGCTTGCCGGGACATACAGCACAGAGGCATTGTGCCCCCGAGGTACAATCAACACCCCTAGGCAGCTCTCAAGGTAGCTGCCTCAACGACCCCCGGCAACGGGGGTTTTGCATCTAGAGGACCGAGAATTGTGCAAACAATGCGCAGAGCTGACTACTCCCCGAGAGTCAAAAAACCCATAAACCCCGCAAAGCCCCTAGGCACGCGGGTTTCGACAGAGTCAACAACAACGACTCCGTCACAACTGCCAGTTTCAAGCTATTTTGACCCCGCGCTTTACCAGCGCGAAATGCAAACTATCTTTCAGCAAGGGCCCCGCTATGTGGGGCATGCATTGAGCGTGCCCAACGTGGGCGACTATTACGCCCTGCCGCAGGAGCAGGAAGGGCGGGCGCTGGTGCGCAATGCAGGTGGCGTGGAGCTGATTTCCAACGTCTGCCGCCACCGCCAGGCGCTGATGCTGAAAGGCCGCGACTCGCTGATACACCCTGTTACCGAAAATGGCCGCCAAGTCGCCAGTGGTGGCGGCAATATCGTGTGCCCACTGCACCGCTGGACCTATAGCGGCGCAAACACAGGTGGCGCCCCAGCTCAGGTCGGCACGCTGATCGGCGCCCCGCATTTTGAGCAAGACCCCTGCCTGAACCTCAAAAACTACCCGCTGCAAGAGTGGAATGGCCTGCTGTTCGAACGCAACGGGCGTGACGTGGCGGCCGACTTGGCCGGCATGGGCCCACGTGGGGCGCTGGACTTTGACGGTTTTGTGCTGGACAAGGTGGTCATGCACGAGTGCAACTACAACTGGAAGACCTTTATCGAGGTCTACCTGGAGGATTACCACGTTGGCCCTTTCCACCCCGGTTTAGGCAAGTTTGTGTCCTGTGACGACCTGAGCTGGCAGTTTGCCGACAACTATTCGGTGCAAACCGTGGGTGTGGCCGCGCAATTGGCGCGCAGCGATTCCAGCGCGGGCTCGCCGGTGTACGCGCGTTGGCAAAAGGCCTTGCTGGCCTACCGCAATGGCGTCGCGCCCCAGCAGGGGGCGATCTGGCTGACCTACTACCCACACATCATGGTGGAGTGGTATCCGCATGTGCTGACCGTCTCCACGCTGCACCCCATGGGGCCGAACAAGACCATGAACATGGTCGAGTTTTATTACCCCGAAGAAATTGCCGCCTTTGAGCGTGAATTCGTCGAAGCCCAGCAGGCCGCCTACAACGAAACCTGCCTCGAAGACGACGAGATCGGCGAGCGCATGGACGCGGGCCGCGCCGCTCTCTATGCCCGCGGCGACAACGAAGCCGGCCCCTACCAAAGCCCTATGGAAGACGGCATGCCCCACTTCCACAGCTGGTACCGCCGCAAGTTAGGACTCTAGTGCAAGCATTGTGGATGGTCCTGGGTTCGTTTCTGTTTGCCACCATGGCAGTCGGGATCAAATACGCGTCGGCCAGTTTTGGCACGATGGAGCTGGTGTTCTACCGTGGCATCGTCAGCATGGTCTTCATGGCGGTGGTGATGCAGGCACGCGGCACACCACTGCGCACACCCGTACCCCTGATGCATGTGTGGCGCAGCACCGTAGGCGTGTTGTCGCTCAGCGCATGGTTCTACGGCATTGCCCACCTACCGCTGGCAACCGCCATGACGCTGAACTACATGAGCGGCGTCTGGGTGGCGGCTTTCATCGTGGGTGGTGGCCTGCTGTATGGCCAATCCCAACGCCAGGGGCCGCTGATGGGCACGGTGCTTCTGGGCTTTGCAGGCGTGGTGATGACGCTGCGCCCCACCATTGACCACGACCAGTTATTTGCCGGTGTGATTGGCCTGTTGTCGGGCATGGGTGCGGCGCTGGCCTATTTGCAGGTGACGGCGCTGGGCAAGGTCGGTGAGCCCGAAGTGCGCACCGTGTTTTACTTCTCTATCGGCACGGCCATTGTGGGCGCCGTAGGCTCGCTTTTTACCGGATTGACCCCATGGTCGCAGGTGAGCTGGACAGCAGCGGTTTGGGTGATTCCGATTGGCGTGCTGGCGTCGCTAGGCCAATGGTGCATGACCCGCGCTTACAGCCACGGCTCCACCTTGGTGGTGGCCAGCATGCAATACGCAGGCATTGTGTTTGCATCCATCTACAGCCTCGCGCTGTTTGGCGAATACATTGCGCCGATCGGGTGGGCAGGCATTGCTGTCATTGTGGCCAGCGGTGTCCTGGCGACTATCCTGCGTTCGCGCGCACTCCCCAACACGCCGGCAGAAGACCACTAAAGCGGCGGTCCTTTCTCTTCATTTTCGTCCAACACTCCAAGGGCCACACCACCATGTACAGCACCCTGATCTCCGTTGAACAGTTGAAAGCCCTGCGTGCCAGCGGTCAGGCACACACCGTGTTTGACTGCAGCTTCCTGCTGACCGACCCCAAGGCCGGAGAGGCCATGTACCTGGAAACCCATATCCCCGGCGCCGTGTACGCCCACCTGGACAAGCACCTGAGCGCAGCCAAAGACCCGGTCACCGGCAAACCCGCGCCCGGCAGCAGCGCCTCGGGTGGGCGCCACCCCTTGCCTGCACGTGAAAGCTTCGCCGCCTGGCTCGGCTCGGTCGGCTTTGACAACACACAACAGGCCGTGGTGTATGACCGCCAGGGCGCAAATTATTGCGGCCGTCTGTGGTGGATGCTGAAGTGGGCGGGCCATGAAAACGTGGCTGTGCTGGACGGCGGTTTGCAGGCGTGGCAAGCGGCTAATGGCGCTGTTGAAATTGGCCCTCAGCAGCAACGCCCTAAGGCTGACTACGCGCTAGCCCACGAAAAGACTGTACTTACTGCTATTGATACTGTAGCAAGCCATGTTGGCAAGTCCGCCGAACCCGGTGGCCAGACCATCATCGACGCGCGCGCCACGCCACGCTTTCGCGGTGAGGTGGAGCCGCTGGACCCAGTGGCTGGCCACATACCCGGCGCATTGAATCGCCCGTTCAACCTCAACATCGCCGCCGATGGACGCTTCCGCCCTGCGGCCGAATTGCGCGCCGAATTTGACGCGTTGTTGGGAGGCCGCGCGCCCGAGTCGGTGGTGCACCACTGCGGCAGTGGCGTCAGCGCCGTGCCCAACATCATCGCCATGGAGATCGCGGGACTGGGGCGCACTGCGCTGTTTGCCGGTAGCTGGAGCGAGTGGTGCAGTGATCCTTCGCGGCCGGTTGCGCAGGGATAGAAAAAACTGCGAACCGCGAGAGGTTTTTGGCAGTTCGCCCGCAGCAGATTGGGGGTAGGCACCGCCGTTCGTGTCCCCCGCCCTTTGGGCTCCTCCTTGACCTCACTTTGGTGCCTACCCCCACTCTGCTGCTGGAACCTTCGCTTGCAGCGATTGGTTTCCAGTATTTCTTTGGAACGCCGCAAACCAAGTCGCGCAGTATCAACCGGGTAGTGGCTTTTGCGTAGGTAAAGGAGGAGGCCGAAGGCCGGGGAACACGGAGCAAAACCCGCTACCCGATTGATACAACAGCTACGTTGGCAACAGCGGTTCAATGCCCCCCGTGGGCCAGACCGCTCATCACCGTGACCAAACCTATGCCCAACCCCAGCCACGTAATCTGCGCCAGCGTTTCCTTCAACGACAAACGCTTTTGCAACTGTGGAATCAGATCGGCCAGGGCCACATAAACAAAGCTGCTGGAAGCCACGACCAAAAAGTACGGCAGGTAGTCGTGCAATAAATCCACCAACCAGTAACCAGCCAAGCCGCCCAAGGCCGTGACGGCACCGGCCAGCGACACCTTGACCAGGGCCATGCGTTTGTTGTTGGTGCCGGAGCGCAGCACCATCAAATCGCCCATGTGGTGCGGCACTTCGTGGGCCAGTACGGCCAGCGCGGCAATCGCGCCCAAGCGCATATCGGCCATGAAGGCGGAGGCGATCAAAATGCCGTCGCCGAAGCAGTGCACACTATCGCCGGTCAACACCGCCCAGCTACCGGGTTGTACCGGTGCATGGTCATGCCAATGGCCGTGGTGTGCGTTGCCATCCTCTGGGTGGTGGTGTTCGTGGCCGTGGTGCCACAACTCAGCCTTGTCCAGCAGAAAGAAAAACACCAGCCCCAGCAGCAGGGTCAAGAACAGGTCATGCGGGGCCACCCGGCTCTCGAACGCCTCGGGTAGCAGGTGCATGAAGGCTGTGGCCATCAGCGCACCGGCCGCCATGCTGAGCATGTGCTGGGTGTAACGGGCCAGTGCGCCAAAGCTCAGCGCTGCGGCCAGCCAGACCGAGCCGATACCTGCGACCAGTGTTCCTATCAAGATTGCTATCAATGTCATAGCTACTCACGCATATTCCTGGAGGGCTAGAGCCCGATTTCACTTACAGAGAAAAGTAAAAACCGCCCCTGGGGGCGGTCATCGCACACGTCCAGCGTAAGGCCTCAGACGCCGTGGCCCTTGAACCACTCCAGCGCGCGTTTGAAGCCATCTTCGGCCGCGTCCTTGCGGTAGCTGGGGCGGTAGTCCGCGTGGAAGGCGTGGGGCGCTTGAGGGTACACCACAAACTCCGAAGCCTTGGCGGCTTTATTGCCCTTGGCACCGGCCGCGGCCAGCGCCTCCTTCATGCCGTTGACGGTGGTCAGCGGGATGCCACCATCTTGCCCGCCGTACAGGCCCAGCACGGGCGCCTTCAAGCCCGCGGCCAGTTCCAGTGGGTGTTTGGGCGTAATGTCTGATGCGCCACCGACCAGGCGGCCATACCAGGCCACACCGGCTTTAACGTTTTTGCTTTGCTCGGCATACAACCAGGTAATGCGACCGCCCCAGCAGAAGCCGGTGATGCCCACGCGTTTGGTGTCGCCATCGTTTTCACTGGCCCACTGCACGGCGCCGTCCAGGTCCTCCATGACTTGGTCATCGGGTACCTTGGCCACCACTTCGGCCATCAATTTGCCAATGTCGGTGTATTTGCTGGCGTCGCCCTGGCGCGCGTACAGGTCAGGCGCAATCGCCAAGTAGCCCGCCTTGGCGAAACGACGGCAGGTGTCGGCAATGTATTCGTGTACACCAAAAATTTCTTGCACCACCAAAATCACGGGCAGGTTCTTCTTCCCCTCGGGCGCGGCGTAGTAAAACGGCACAGAGAAACCGGCGACGTCGTAAATACCCTCACCTGCGGTCAACCCGGTAGACGGTGTTTTGATGGCGGTTTGCGCCATGATGGGCATTGCGGTGGCCGCGTAGCCCACGCCCAAGGCCGTCTTGAGTGCCGTGCGGCGGGTGGCACCGGCCTCTGTGGACTTGCCGGGGAGCAAGGCGTTGAATTCATCTTTTTGGTCTGCAGTCAGCATCGCTTAAGTCCTTCAATCAATCAAGGGGTTGGGTGGGGGAAACCGACACAGTCTACGGTAATCAGTGGGCTTTGTCCCAGTTGGGGCCTACGCCTACTTCGGACAACAGCGGCACTTTCAGGTCGGCCACACCGGCCATCAGCCGGGGTATCTCCAGCTTGAGCCAATCGACCTCCTGCTCAGGCACCTCGAACACCAATTCATCGTGCACCTGCATGATCATCTTCGTGCCGCGTTGCTCATCGTCCAGCACCTGCTGCACTTTGTTCATGCTGAGCTTGATCAGGTCGGCCGCCGTGCCCTGCATCGGCGCGTTGATGGCCGCACGCTCCAGGCCAGCCAGTTGTGCACCCTTGGCAGATTTGATACCGGAGAGTTGCAAACGCCGGCCAAAAACGGTTTCCACATAGCCCTGCTTTTTGGCCAGTTCGCGTGTGGTTTCCATGTAGGTTTTTACACCGGGATAGCGCTCAAAGTAACGCGTGATGTAGTTCTTGGCCGCCGTGTTGTCAATGCCCAGGTTGCGCGCCAGACCGTAGGCGCTCATGCCATAGATCAATCCAAAGTTGATGACCTTGGCATAGCGGCGCTGCTCGCTGCTCACCTGGTCTACAGACACGCCAAACACTTCGGCAGCGGTGGCGCGGTGCACATCCAGGCCGCCGTGGAAGGCGCTGAGCAGGGCCTCATCGCCGCTGATGTGGGCCATGATGCGCAGCTCGATCTGCGAATAGTCAGCGCTGGCAATGACGCTGCCCGCTGGCGCCACAAAGGCCTCGCGCACACGCCGGCCCTCAGGCGTGCGGATGGGGATGTTTTGCAGATTGGGGTCGTTGCTGGACAAGCGCCCGGTGATGGCCACGGCCTGCGCGTAGTGGGTGTGCACGCGGCCCGTGCGGGGCAGGGCCAGTTGGGCCAACTTGTCGGTGTAGGTTCCCTTGAGCTTGGCCAGGCCGCGGTGTTCCAGCAGCTTGGCGGGCAGCGGGTAATCCTCCGCCAGCTTCTCCAGCACTTCTTCATCGGTGCTGCGCGCACCGGTTGCGGTTTTCTTCACGACCGGCATGCCCAGCTTGTCAAAGAAAATTTCACCCAATTGTTTGGGGCTGCTGAGGTTGAAAGGCTGGCCTGCGATCTCATAGGCCTCGGTTTCCAGTTGCAGAATGCGCTGGCCCAGCGCATGACTTTGTGCGGCCAACGTGGGGGCATCTATCAGCACGCCATTGCGCTCAATCCTGTACAGCGTCTCACTGCTGGCCATTTCCAGTTCGTAGATGAACTTCAGCTTATCGTCCGCTTCCAGCTGCGGCCACAGCACGCGGTGCACGTCCAGCGTCTGGTCCGAGTCTTCGCACGAGTATTCGGCCGCTTTTGCAATCTCGACCTGGTCAAACGCGATCTGGCTAGCGCCTTTGCCGCACAGGTCTTCGTAGTTGATACCGCTGCGCCCCACATGGCGCTCGGCCAGGCTGGCCAGGCCGTGGGGCATATGCACTTCCAGCACATAGCTTTGCAGCATGGTGTCGTGGGCATAACCTTGGACCTCGATGCCGTGGTTGGCAAACACATGGCGGTCATATTTGATGTGCTGGCCCAGCTTCTTCGCAGCCGGGTTCTCCAGCCAGGGCTTGAGTTTGGCCAGCACTTCTTCGCGGTTGAGTTGCTCGGGGGCATCGGGGTACCGGTGCGTGACCGGGATATAGGCTGCTTCGCCCGGTTTGACGCTGAAAGAAATGCCAACGATCTCTGCACGCATTTCGTCCAGCGACGTGGTCTCGGTGTCGATCGCCACCAGCTCCGCAGCCTGCAGGCGCGCCAACCACAGGTCCAGCGACTCCCACGTGAAGATGGTGTCGTAAACCAGATTGGTGGCGTTGCGCGTGCCGCCCAGGTCGGGCGCTTCGTCGAACAGCCCCGGTGCGGCACTGCCGGCGACCGCGCGTGGGCTCGGCTGCTGCTCCTTGAGCAGTTCGGGCGAAACGGCCTGGCTATCCAAGGTCTTGACCAGCCCCTTGAAGCCACAACGTTCACCGAAAGCGCGCAGGGCCGCACTGTCCTGCCCGCGTATGGCCATCTCCTCCAGCGACGGCAGGCCGCCGAGGTGGCCTTCCATGCTGCAATCGGTCTTGATGGTCAGCAGCTCGCGCCCCTTGGGCAACCAATCCAGCGCATTGCGCAGGTTTTCTCCCACCACGCCCTTAATGTTGGCCGCGTTCTCGACGACGCCTTGTAGCGAACCGTATTCCAGCAGCCACTTCACCGCCGTCTTGGGGCCAACTTTTGGCACACCCGGCACGTTGTCGACCTGGTCTCCGACCAGCGTCTGGTAATCCAGCATCAGCCGCGGCGGCACACCGAATTCGGCCTCGACCCCCGCGACGTCCCGCCGACGGTCGTTCATGGTATCGATCACCATGATGTGTTCGTTGACCAGTTGGCTCAAGTCCTTGTCGCCGCTGGAGATGATGACATTTACCCCTTGCTCCGATGCGCAGTGGGCCAGCGTGCCGATCACGTCATCGGCCTCCACGCCCGGCACAGCCAGCACCTTCCAGCCCAGTAAGGCGACGACTTCGTGGATGGGGTCTACCTGCGAGCGCAGGTCATCCGGCATCGGCGAACGGTTGGCCTTGTAATCCGGGTACAGAACATCCCGGAAGGTGGGGCCCTTGGCGTCGAACACACAGGCCGTGTAATCGGCCCGCACGTCCTTGCTCAGCTTTTGCATCATGTTGATCATGATGCGGATGGCACCCGTCTTTTGCACCGCGCCATCGGGCAAGGTGGTGCTCAAGGATTCGCCGCCCGCAAAGAAGGCGCGGTAGAGGTAGCTGGAGCCATCCACCAGCAACAGGGTTTTCTTATCAGTCATGACGCGCATTTTGCCCTGAGGGCGGCTCTACAATCCGGGCACACATTTTGTTTATCCATCTCCCGCCCGGCCGGACCCCGTCTGGGGCACAGTGGGATTTTGACTTTTTCGGGCTGAGTGACACACATGGCTGTTTACACAGAGGTCTCTTTCGACGAGGCCAAGGAATTCTTGCAAGGCCTTCAATTGGGAACCCTCCAGACCCTGGCGGGCTGCTCGGGCGGCATCGAAAACACCAACTATTTCGTCATCACCGACGAGGCGCCCTATGTACTGACGCTGTTCGAACGCTTGAGCATGGAGCAGTTGCCGTTCTACCTGCGGCTGATGAAGCACCTGGCCCACCATGGCATCCCGGTGCCAGACCCGGCCACCAACCGCGATGGCGACGTGGTGCATGCACTGAAGGGCAAGCCCGCCGCCGTGGTCAACCGCCTGAGGGGCAAGAGTGAACTGGCACCCACCGCCGCGCATTGCCGGCAAGTGGGCGCCATGCTGGCCCGCATGCACCTGGCTGGGCGCGACTTCAGCATGCAGCAACCCAATCTGCGCGGCTTGGACTGGTGGAACGAGACCGTACCCGTGGTTATTCCCTTTGTGTCCTCCGAGCAAGCCGCTTTGCTGCAGAGCGAACTGGCCTACCAAAACCATGTGTCCACTTTCTCGGCCTATGGCGCGTTGCCGCGCGGCCCCATACACGCCGACCTGTTCCGTGACAACGTGATGTTCGAGTCCAGCGGGGAAGACACAGCCGAGCCCGCCCTGACCGGCTTCTTTGATTTTTACTTCGCAGGCGTCGACTCTTGGCTGTTCGACATCGCCGTGTGCCTGAACGACTGGTGCATAGACCTGCCCACAGGCGCCGGCGACGATGAACGTACCCGCGCTTTCTTGGACGCCTATACAACGGTGCGCACGTTACAAGCGCAGGAGCGCCAGCTACTGCCCGCCATGGCGCGCGCCGCTGCCCTGCGCTTCTGGATCTCGCGGCTGTGGGATCTACACCTGCCGCGTGAAGCCTCCGTTTTACAGGCGCATGACCCCGAACACTTCAAGCGGGTGCTGCGCCAGCGTATCCTCTGTCCTCTGACTTCTACCCACATCACTACTGCATGAAACTTCACATCGTCCCGGCCAGCAGGGGCATCCAATGGGTCAAGTTGGGCTTGCAGACTTTTTTTAAGCAACCGCTGGCGCTGTCGGGTTTGTTCTTTCTATTTGTGGCCATGATGTCGGTGCTGGGCATGGTGCCGCTAGTTGGCGCAGCCTTGATGCTGGTCTTGCTGCCAGGCGCAACGCTGGGCCTGATGGCCGCCACCCGGGAAGCCGCCGGGGGCAAGTTCCCCATGCCCTGGGTGTTGCTGACGGCCTTTCGCACCGGCCGCCTGCAACTGCGGGCCATGCTGACGTTGGGCGTGCTGTATGCGGTGGGCCTGGCATTGCTGCTGGGTTGCACAGTGTTGATAGACGGCGGCAAGTTTGCCAAGCTGTACGTATTTGGCGGCCCTGCCACGGCCGAGATGCTGAAGCAAGGCGACCTGCAATTGGCGGCACTCGTGGCCGCCGTGTTGTCGCTGCCGCTGACGCAAATGTTCTGGCACGCACCGGCGCTGCTGTATTGGCACGGTGTGCCCCCGGTCAAAAGCTTGTTTTTCAGCCTGGTAGCCTGCATGCGCAACTTCTGGGCGTTCACCGTATTTGGCTTGGCATGGATAGGAGTTTTTGTGCTCTTCATCGTCCTTATGGCAATATTAGTACAGGTCTTCGGTAGCGCCGATGCCATCGCCGCTGCGCTGTACCCGGCGGTGATGCTAATGGCCGCGATGGTGACCACGTCGATCTATTTCACGTTTCAGGACAGCTTTGAGTTCACTCCAGGAGATGACATATGACCCAGCACAGCCTAGAAGGACGCAGCGAAACCGAGGTACTGTGGTATCAGCGGCGCAATTTTTTGCAAGCAGCAGCGGCGTGGACGGCCGTTGGCGGCCTAAGCGCTGCCCATGCACAGGCGCGCGGCAATGTCGTGGAACTGAACGGTGACGCTACCGTCAATGGCCAGCCTCTCCTGCCCAACCAGTCCGTGCAAACTGGCGACGAGATCATTACTGGCCCCCGCTCTACACTGATTTTTGTAGTCGGCAACTCGGCCTTCCATGTGCGCCAGAATTCTGCGCTGACGGTAGAACGCGGTCCCAACCTCAACGCCGTGAGCTTGCTGCGCCTGCTGACGGGCGCTGTAGTCAGCGTCTGGGGCAAGGGCAGCAGCCGCCAGATCGTGACACCTACGCTGACAGCTGGCATTCGCGGCACTGGGGTTTACACCGAGGTGTTCTCCAAACAGGGCGGCCGTACATACTTCTGCAACTGCTACGGGGTAGTGGACTTGGCGGCGGGCAACGACCGCGAGCTGTCCGAATCCAGCTACCACCAGGCCATGTGGGGCGAACCCATGCTGGATGGACGCGCCGCACTGACACCGGCGCGTGCCATCAACCATACGGACGAAGAGCTGGAGTTTCTGGCGCGCCTCGTCGGCGAACGCACGGCCTGGCAGATCAGCGGCCGAAAGGGTAGCAAGACGCTGGAACGGGAATATGGGGGCTGATGCACCCAGGTGTTGCCAAAGCCACAACAAATCCCCCAAACAACATGAAAAAAGCGATCGAAGGTGTTGATTTGTCTTGTTTTTATGGTTCGGGTCGGCTGATAATGAAACATGTATGTGGCGCGAAAATGGCGTCTTTGTTTTAATAACCTTGGATAAAGGGGGCTACCTTGATTCCCAAAACTCTGATGCAGATGGCAATTGGTGCCGGCGCGGCGTTGCTAGTCGGCTGCGCTTCGTCGCCGATTCCAGTTTCTGCAAACTTTCCCCTCACGGTTGAGCCCAAAGTGCGTTCCGCTGGCCACTGGGGCCTATTGTCCAACGATGTGGTGAAGCAGACCCTCGACTCTCTGGGCAAACTCGGCGTCAGCGGCAATTTGTATGTCGCTTTGCCGCCCAACCCCACAGAATTTGACAAGGCCTTTCAGCAATTCCTGATCACCGACCTGGTTAAGAGCGGCCGTGTGGTGCAACAATACCCTGACCGTGCACTTGAAGTTAGCTACCAGACCCAGGTTGTGCGCCACAACAGCCCTCGCCCCAATTTCTTGCCCGGCCGCTTCACCATGATCACTGCGGGCTTGTATGCCGCTTACGGTCTTGGTTTGGCTCCCGTGGGTGACAAGATGGCCGGCGGCTTGGCCTATGCAGCAGGTGCGGATTACATCGCCAGCGAAAGTTCCGGCGGCCCAACCGCTACCGAACTGATCCTGACCACCACGATCGCCCAAGGCGGGCGTTACTTGGTGCGCAAAACCGATATCTATTACATTGAAGAAGCAGACACGAGCCTGCTTCAATACAGAGCTCCCGCTCCCACTTGGAAGGTGGTGGGCCCATGAACTACAAACTGATTCTCTCTGCACTCGCAGCAGTGGCTGTTTTGGGTGCCTGCGGAACCCCGAGCAATGTCCGCATGGACCCCACCTATGACGAAGCAGCTGCCAGCAAGTTTGTCGCGCTGAACAAAGACGCGGTGAGCCAGCTGATTGCCAATTACGACCGTGGCGGTGACACACCCGTCTTGGTTGCGACCATTGTCAACGTCAATGACATGCGCCGCTCTGCACCTCTGGGCCGTACATTGTCCGAGCAGTACGCGTCCCAAATGGCGAGCTCTGGTTTCAATGTCAAGGAAATGAAACTGCGCGGTGACGTGTTCATCCGCGAAGAAACCGGTGAACTACTGTTGTCCCGCGAAATCAAGGACATTGCCCGCAGCCACAACGCCAGCATGGTGTTGGTCGGCACCTACTCGGCCGCTGCCAACTTCACCTATGTCAGCCTGAAGTTTGTGCGCACCGAAGACAGCCGCATCATCCGCGCCTTTGACTACGCGCTGCCCAACGACAAGGACGTCAACAAGCTGCTGCAGGTGGCAAACGCCAACGCACGCTGAAGCCGCGGCACTTGTAAAAAAGCCCGCCCTGCGCGGGTTTTTTTACGTCTGCACTTTGTGGAAAAAACTCTCTCTTCTCTCGCCCGCAGTTGGCAGGGGGCAGGCCTCTTGCTTCGTGTCCCCTGCCCTTCGGGCTCTCCTTATATTGTTACACCCGCTCCCGTTGCGCTACAGGGAGCCCGAGTGGACGATCCCGTGCTCCTCTTGGGACACCAAGCCCGTTTTAGAGACTGGGGCGCCGCTCGCCAGTTCAATAATCCATTTGGCCAGCGGTAACCCCGCATCTCAGGGTGTGGATGTCGGATACAGCGAACTGCATTTGGAGGGGGGTATTGCAATGCCCTGGACAGTGGGAGTCGATATCTGCAAGGCCAAACTCGATGCCGCAGGGTTTAGTACGAAGGTATCGGTTGTCAACCCGCTCGTGGTCAGCTGTTCATCGAAGTCGATCGGGTGCGTAACAAGACTGAAAAGTCACGCCAGACGCTGGAAGGCCGGAACACCGAGAGAACGAGCAAAAAGCCCCAGACCAAAACCCTTTACACCCAAAAAAGCCCGCTAAATGACGGGCTTTTTTTCGAAGGGCAGTGTGGACTACAACTTACGCCCGCGCAGTACGCAATTTCATCGAGAACTCGCGCAATGCCGCAATCCCACTCTCCTCCGCCCGCAAACACCAGGCCTGTAAATCAGCAGCCAACTGCTCACGCGACACCGAAGTGTTCAGCCACATCTGACGCAGCTCTTCACGCATGGTGACCATCTTGTCCAGCATGGGTGATGCAGCGCGGGCCTTGGCCAGTTCAGAGGCGGCGGAGGCTGGCACCTTCTCTTCGTCACGGTGCATCCAGCGCTTGGCGGCCTTGATGACGGCCACGTCCGCACTGCGGGCGCGCATGGCATTCAGCTCGGCACGTGCCGCCTGGCGCATGCCCTTGGCATAGCCGGCCATCAGCTCATAGCGGTTGGCGATCAAAGCTTCCAACGTTTTCTCGTCCGCCACGGGGCGGATAGCGCCAAAGGCAGCCTTGGGTGGCGTCTTCTTGACCCGCGCCAGGCCCACGCGCTGCATCAGGCTGATGTAGACCCAGCCGATATCAAACTCATAGGGTTTAACCGACAACTTGGCTGATGTGGGGTAGGTATGGTGATTGTTGTGCAACTCTTCCCCCGCGATCAAAATGCCCCATGGGGAGATGTTGTTGCTGGCGTCCGGCGCCTCGAAATTGCGATACCCCCAGTAATGGGCCGCTCCGTTGATGATGCCAGCCGCCATCACGGGAGTCCACGCCATCTGCACCGCCCACACCACCAACCCCGCCGCGCCGAACAGCGTGAGGTCAATTGCCAGCATGAACAGCAAACCCAGTGACGAAAGCCCGGTGTAGACGTGCCGCTCAATCCAGTCGCTGGGCGTTCCATGCCCGTATCGCGACAGTGTTTCCTTGTTCTGTGCTTCGGCACGGTACAACTCGTAGCCCTGCAGCAGCACGGTCTTGATACCGTACACATGGGGACTGTGCGGATCATCCGGCTGCTCGCATTTGGCGTGGTGTTTGCGGTGGATGGAAGCCCATTCTTTGGTCACCTGCCCCGTGGTCAACCACAACCAGAAACGGAAAAAATGCGACGCAATGGGGTGTAAATCCAGTGCACGGTGCGCCTGGTGGCGGTGCAAAAACACGGTCACGCAGATCATGGTGACGTGTGTCATGGCCAGCGTGAACAAGACGATTTGCCACCAGTGCGGATCCCACATGCCGTTGGCAAGCCAATCAATGGCGGAGTTCAGCACGGCCCAATCGGGTAACAACATAGTAGGGTCTCTTCTTTTACAACGAGAAATAGTTCTTAGGGTCTAGAAAACATCTGACACACACCGATTTTAGGGGATGGCCTCCAAACTACTACGTCATTTTTTTTGCCACACCGCCGCAAAAAATCCGTCTGTCGCGTGCCGGTGCGGCCACAGCCGCAGGTACAACTGGCCGGCCTCGCCACCGCTGCACAGCGTGGCTGCGTTTTCGACCTTTAGTTCAGCCAATACCTCACCGGCCGCCAGCGGCACATAGTCGGGGTTGGCGGTAGAAAAGGCATCGGCAATGGCTTCGTTCTCTTGTGGCAACACGCTGCAGGTGGCGTAAACGAGGCGACCGCCGGGTTTCAGCATGCGCGCAGCGCTTTGCAAAATGGCGGTCTGTTTGACTGCCATTTCTTCCACCGCCTGCAAGTTTTGGCGCCATTTCAGATCCGGGTTGCGGCGCAGCGTGCCCAAGCCCGTACATGGCGCATCGACCAGCACGCGGTCCATCTTGCCGGTCAGGCGCTTGACGCGGTCATCCCGCTCATGGGCAATGGCTGCGGGATGCACATTGGACAAACCACTGCGCTTGAGGCGCGACTTGAAAGCGTCCAGCCGGTGGGCCGACGTGTCGAAGGCATACAGGCGCCCAGTGCTGCGCATGGCCGCGCCAATGGCTAAGGTCTTGCCACCGGCACCAGCACAGAAGTCCACAACCATTTCCCCGCGCTTGGCGTCCAACAGCATGGACAGCAATTGCGAACCCTCGTCCTGTACTTCAAATTCGCCGCGCACAAAGGCTTCGTTCTTATTCAACGCTGGCTTGCCCACAATGCGCAGGCCCCACGGGGAATACGGCGTAGTCACAGCCTTAATGCCGACCTTGTTCAACTCTTTTTGGACATCAGCGCGCTTGGCCTTGAAGGTATTGACCCGCAAGTCCAGCCCGGCGCCCAGGTTCAAGGTCTCGACCAAGGGCCAGAACTCTGCGCCGAGCTGTGCCTTGAGCGGCTCAACCAGCCATTCAGGCAGGTTGTGGCGATGGCGTTCCATCAAATCATGCGGGCTGACCTTTTCGCATTGGTCCAGCCAGTTGATTTCCTGCTCGCTCAGCGCACTGCGCAGAAAATCACCGGGGCCGTAAAACCCCAGAATGGCCAACCGCCGCTCTTTGGGCCCGCTTCCCGATGGCGCCAAGTGGTCAAACAGCAACTTTTTGCGCAAAACGGTGTAAACCGTTTCAGCCATGGTGGCGCGTTCACGTGGCCCCAGGCCGCGGTTGTCGCGGAAAAAGCGCGAGACGATGGCGTCCGCAGGGTGGTCAAATTTGAGGGTCAGCCTGACCAGTTCGGCGCAGGCGTCTAAAAGAGCTTTTGGGTGCATAGGATAGGATTGTCCCATGACAGGCGAAAACCTTCCTCCATTGATTGTCACCCCGCCCGGCCTGTACCGCCACTACAAAGGCAATTTGTACGAGGTGGTCGACACCGTGCGCCACAGCGAGACGCTGGAACCGCTTACCCTGTACCGTGCGCTGTACGGCGAGCATGGCCTGTGGGTACGACCTGCGGCGATGTTTATGGAAGATGTGGTGATAGGCGGGGTGCAGCAGTCCCGGTTTACCAAGGTCTCCGGCCCGGGCAGGCCCTAGCCTGCACCTACAGCGCAACACCAATAGCGACTACAGGGTTGCCCCGTCCCCGTGGGGTACCAATGCGCGATAAGACGGCACAATCCGGGCATGACCCGCGTTTTGATAGTCGATGACGAACCCAGCATCCGCCAACTCGTAGCCACTCTGCTCACATTGGAGGGTTTTGATGTAACAACAGCGCCTGACGGCCGCGCAGCGCTGCAACGGGTGCAAGCCGACGTGCCGGATGTGGTCATCTCGGATGTGCGCATGCCATACATGACAGGCTATGAATTGCTTGCTGCAATACGCGCCCATCCGGCTCTAGGTGCCGTCCGCTTTATTTTGCTGACGAGCTCTACGGGCGATGACCCCGCCGCGCAGAGCGCCGTGGCCATGGCAGACGCCTGCCTGACCAAACCCTTTACCCGCGACCTGCTGCTGGACACGCTGCGCACACTGGGCGCCTGAGCCGCGATACAAACGATACAAAGCCGTGCCCGCATGACACGGAGGCGATACGCGAGGTCAGCATACTTCTCACATCCCATCAGCAACCCACCCCAGACCTCTTCTGTAAAGCCAAAAAACATGAGCAATGCTTTTTATGTAGTCCCCGTCGGCGGTGGCGACCATGTGTTTGCATCCAACATCTTGTCGGACTGCATAGAAATCGCCAAGTACTTCACCCGCGTAGAAATTGTGGACATGTTCGGCGAGGTCTGGAGAGCAGCCGATTCAGGTGACCGCCGCTCCACGGTGGACCCCAGGGCCAACATCCCCGCCCACCCACCCGTGCGCACAGAGCGGGCATCGAACCAATCGCATTTTCAGGCCTTGTCCAAGACCAGCATATAACCCACGCCACGCACCGTGCGCAGGGTTTGTGGCTTGTCGGCATCCAGCTCGATCTTGCGTCGCAGCCGGGTAACCCGCAAATCGATGCTGCGATCGCTGCCGTCATAGTCTCGCTGGCTGGTGGTCTCCAGCAGCCATTCACGCGTGAGTGGGCGGTTGGGGTGCTGGCAAAACAAGTCCAACAGGTCGAATTCAGTGGATGTCAATTGCTCGTGCTGACCGTCTGGCGTCAACAGCACACGACGGCCCCTATCAAAACTACAGCGTCCCAAAGGAATCGGTTGCACTTCGTTAGGGTTGGCAATCGGTGCCGTGCGATGCGTCGCCAAGGCCTGGGTTCTGCGCAATACACTCTTGATGCGGGCCAGCAGTTCGCGCGGATCATAGGGTTTGGTCACGTAATCGTCAGCTCCGGTTTCCAGCCCCACAATGCGATCCACCGAATCCGATGCACCAGTCACCATGATGATCCCCAAGGCTGGATGGCGCTCGCGCAGCCATCGTGCCAGTGCAAAACCATCTTCACCGGGCAGGCCCACATCCAGCAGCAGCAATTGCGGCATTTCCGCGGCCAGGGCTTCACGCATCAGCCGACCGTCGGGCACTGCCGCCACGCGCAGGCCCTGGCGCGAGAGGTACTCGGTCAGAATCTGGCGCTGCGTGGGCTCATCCTCAACGACCAGCAAATAAGGAATATCTGGGTTCATGGGCTAGTGGGTTGCTGCTTTTCCGTGCAGAAGGCGATTATGGCGTTGATTTCTTCCGTTAAACCAGCCCGGCGCTTACGCCCGTTGCGCAAAGCCTGTTGCGCCAAAAAGGTGTCCGTCAGATTCTGCGGCTAAACTGAATTGGCGCCAAACAGTCCCCTGCCACGCCCGCCCACCTCCACTAGACCACACACCGTCCGTGAAACCGCCCGAAATTGCCGCCCCCGAGATGCCGGTGTTCGACCCCAGCGTGCTGGGCGCCATGTTTGGCAACGAGACCTCCGTGATTGCCGGCGTGCTGCAGACTTTTATGGCGGGCACCCGCAGCAACCTGGATGAGCTGGCACAAGCGGTTGCCGCGCACGACTGTGCCGACGTGGCGTCACTGGCCCACAGGATCACGGGCGCCTGCCGCATGAGCGGCGCGCTGGCCCTGGGCGAGGCGGCGGGCAACTTGGAGCAGGCCGCACAACAAGGGGATGCGGCAGCGGTCCAACAGGGCACCCGCGATTTGAATACCCAGTGGCATCTGGCGCAGGCAGCCATCGGTGCACTGACCACCCGATCCGCGTGAAGCCGCCCGCAGTGACTCAGCGCTAGCGGTCCCGCCCAGGTCAGCGCCCAAAGGCCGCAGGCCGCAAAAAAAAGTGGGTATTTTTAGAAAAATCAATTGCCTTGCGGATGAAATTTTCCGCCAGCCCTCGTAAAATATACCTAAGCAGCTATTATTTTTGTAGCAAGCCTGCAATTGCACGAGGGTAGATCAGATGCTCCTGGGTCAACACGCGGGTGGCCAGGGTAACCGCTGTATCCATGGGCAGCACCGGTACCACGGCCTGCGCCAGTATCTGGCCATCATCCAGCACGTTGGTCACCTGGTGCACCGTCACCCCGGCAAATTTGCAGCCCGCATCAATAGCGCGCTGGTGGGTATTCAAGCCGGTGAAGGCCGGTAGCAGAGACGGATGGATATTGACCAGGCGCCCTGCGTAGCGGCCCACAAACACCGGCGTCAGGATGCGCATAAACCCGGCCAGCACCACCAGCACCGGCGCCTGCGGCTGGTCGTAGCGGTCAATCAAGCCGGCCAGCGCGGCGTCAAACGCCTCGCGCGATGCAAATGCCTTGTGGTCCAGCACCTCGGTGGCAATGCCCTGCTTTTTTGCAAAGACCAGTCCATTTGCATCGGCCTTGTTGCTGATGACGGCGGCCACCTTGGCGCCCAAACGGTCGGCCCAGGCTTCGCGCTGCGCCGCCTGCACGATGGCCGCCATGTTAGAGCCGCTGCCGGAAATCAAAATAACAATGTTCTTCATGTGGATGTGAATTATCGCCGCGCTGCCAAGCAATGAGACCGCCTTGCGTGCGCCAACGCACGGAGTTCTAAGCGCTACAAAACTATCGTTCGGCCCACGCCCTAAAGGGCCACGTTTTCACCACAAACATAGAGGACCACACCATGAACACTATCCAAAACACACGCCGCAATTTCCACCGCATCATGCTGACCACAGCCGTGCTACTGTCGGTAGCAACGGTCAGCCTGCCCGCACAAGCCGCCACTGCAGAAGACCTGAACCAGGACGCAGAACAAGCCCTGCAAACCCTGTACAAATCACACCCCGAAGCCGAAAAAATGGCCAAAACCGCCAAGGCCGTGCTGGTGTTCCCCAAGATCATCAAGGCCGGTCTGGTGTTTGGTGGCAGCTACGGTGAAGGCGTCATGACCAAGAACGGTACGTTCTCGGGCTACTACAATTCGGTGTCAGCATCGTGGGGCTGGCAAGCAGGTGCGGAGTCCTATGGCTACGTCGTCTTCCTGATGAATGACAAGTCGGTCGACTACCTGGCCAAGACCAAAGGCTGGGAATTTGGGGTAGGCCCCAATGTGGTGGTGGTCGACGAAGGCATTGCCAAGAACCTGTCCACCTCCACGCTCAAAGACGACGCTTATGCCTACATCTTTGACCAGCAAGGCCTGATGGCCAGCCTGAGCATTGAAGGCACCAAAATCTCGCCGATCAAGAAGCGTTAGAAATTGGACCTCCGCGCGAGCCAGCGCGGACCTCCCGCAGGCTAACCCCGATAATTGCGGTTGTATCCGCAATTGAATCGACCAGCCCCCATGACCTTCAGCTCAGACACAACAGCCCCCGCATCCATCACCCTGACCGCGATCGAGGCGCGCGTGTTGGCCACGCTGATGGAAAAAGCCCGTACCGTGCCGGACAGCTACCCGCTGTCACTCAACACGCTGATGCTGGGCTGCAACCAGAAAAGCAGCCGCGACCCGGTGATGGAACTCACCGAAGCTGAGATCGCCACCGCACTCGACACGCTGATGCCGCTGAGTCTGGTGCGCGCATCCAGTGGCAGCCGCGTCGCCCGCTACGAACACAACTTCCAGCGTGGCGTCGGCGTGCCCGAACAATCCGCCGTAGTGCTGGGCCTCTTGATGCTGCGCGGCCCACAAACTGCTGGAGAGTTGCGCCTGAACGCCGAACGCTGGTACCGCTTTGCCGATATTTCTTCGGTTGAAGGTTTTCTGGAAGAGTTGCAAGACCGCTCCTCAGAAAAAGGCGGCCCGCTGGTTATCAAACTACCGCGCGCCAGCGGCGCCCGCGAGCAACGCTGGGCGCATCTGCTGTGCGGGCCGGTAGACGCCAATGCTCTGGCCACATCCGGCCGATCAGCCGACAGCCAGCTTTCCGGCAACAACACCGCTGAGCGAATCGACCGCCTGGAGGCCGAATTGATCAGCCTGCGCCAAACCGTGCAAAGACTGTGCGCTGAGCTGGGCGTTACGCCGCCCGAAGAACCCAACCCAAATTGATCCACCCTCTGTATTTAAAAGAAGACGATAGCCATGACTGAAACCACCGAACGCCCCGCCCTGCCCGACCACCTATCCACCGATGCCCGCAGCCCCCACTTCAACGCCGCCGTGTTCGAACACGACATCGGCATTCGCCTCAATGGCAAAGAGCGCAACGATGTGGCGGAATACTGCATCAGCGAGAGCTGGGTTAAGGTGCCCGCCGGCAAAACCGTGGACCGCAAAGGCCATCCGGTCATGATCAAATTGAAGGGGACGGTTGAGGCGTTTTATCGTGAATCGCCCCTCAATTCAATATCACCGGCTTCCCCTTGAAACACCCCACTGTATACGGGAATTCCCGGGTCTGGTGGTAGTGGTATTGGTTGACTGATGCGCCGTTCACCGCAATCACATGCGTGTGGCCATGGCACGCATCCAGGTCTGCATTGGTGAGTGCCCTGCCCCCCTCGCCCAGGTTGCCATAAATTCCGAATCCGTCGGCGATATACCCCACCAAAGGCGAGTGCTCGCCGACGGCATCCTTCTGGCTTAAACACGTTGTCACGCTGTGGTGGTGGTACTGACCGGTGCGCTCTGGGTGGCCCTGGCAGGCATCCTGAATCTCCCAGGCCACTGCGTCGCGGTGGGCACCGTCATCTGCGCTGAAGAGGCGCACGCCGTCCAGCAACACACCGATGGCGCCAAGCCCCAGGCATGTTGGGCTGGTCGCGACCGCAGGACTTGCCGAAAGCCCCCAGGCAATCGCCGTGGCCTTGATACTGTTGGGATTGCGGTCATACGCATAGGCCGGATCGGAACTGGCAATCGGAAATGTTCCTGTCGGATTGGGTGGCAAACCGTTACCGGTTATGCCGAGATTGCTGCCCAGCGCCACCAGAAAATTCGACGCCCAATTGACGGAGCCCTGGACGCTGATCTTGCTCAACGCATTCCAGGTCAGCCCATCGGCGTTGAACCAGGGGCCCTTGCTGTAGGCACCTCCCGTGCCGGCTCCGTAGCAGACGTAAACGGACCCTATTGCGGGGCCGGTCTGGCTGTAGCGGCCGTCGCCGATGGGTAGTTTGGTAGCGTCTACCGCAGAGCTGCTCGCAGTGGTGGGAGTCGTAGAAGTGGGAATACTGACCGGTGTCGGGGTCGCGGCGACGGCAGACGATGAGCCCCCGCCGCCGCAAGCTGCCATGCACAGGCCGGCGATAACGGCAGCGCCCCCCACGTGTACCCAACGGGGCAACAGCGTTTTGATGGAGCGCGAAACGCTGCGCCGCAACATGTCGAGATGAATTTGCATAAAGGACCTCGGATTAACTATCGCCGTTTGGCGAACGCATACGCCAGTGTGCAGGGCAACTGTGGATGAAATGTGGAGAAGCCTCGCGCGCGGCGACCTGTCACAACTTTGACAGATTGAATCGAACGACCGTGCTAAAAAGCGAAACGTCTACTTGGAGAATATTGGATGGACTTGGCATTTACCCCTGAAGAGCAGCAATTCCGCGAAGACATTCGCGCCTGGGTGGGTGCCAACCTGCCCACCGACATTGCCCACAAAGTACACAACGCCCTGAACCTGACGCGCGAGGATATGCAGCGTTGGGCAAAAATCCTGGGCAAAAAGGGCTGGCTGGGCCACGCCTGGCCCAAGGAGTTTGGCGGCCCCGGTTGGAACTCGGTGCAGAAGCATTTGTTTGAAGAAGAATGCGCACTGGCGGGCGCACCCCGAGTCGTCCCCTTTGGCCCGGTGATGGTGGCCCCAGTCATCATGGCCTTTGGCAACGCCGAGCAGCAACAGCGCTTTTTGCCCGGCATAGCCAGCGGCGAAGTCTGGTGGAGCCAGGGCTATAGCGAACCCGGTTCCGGGTCGGACTTGGCATCAGTTAAAACCCGCGCCGAGCGCCAGGGCAACACCTACCTGGTCAATGGCCAGAAGACCTGGACCACGCTGGGCCAATATGGCGAGTGGATTTTCTGTCTGGTGCGCACCAGCACCGAGGGCAAGCCGCAAACTGGCATCAGCTTCCTGCTGATCGACATGAAGTCGCCCGGAGTGACCGTGCGCCCCATCGTGCTGCTGGACGGTGAGGCCGAAGTCAACGAAGTGTTCTTTGACAACGTGGTCGTACCCGCCGAAAACCTGATTGGCGAAGAGAACAAGGGCTGGACCTATGCCAAGCATTTGCTGAGCCACGAGCGCACCAATATTGCCGACGTGAACCGCGCCAAGCGCGAGCTGGAGCGTCTCAAACGCATCACCAAGGCCGAAGGCCTGTGGGACGACACCCGCTTCCGCGACGAAGTTGCCAAGATGGAAGTGGACGTGGTCGCGCTGGAGATGCTGGTACTGCGTGTGCTGGCCGCCGAAAAAACCGGCAAAAACTCGCTGGATATTGCTGGCCTCTTGAAGATCCGTGGCAGCGAGATCCAGCAACGTTATTCAGAGCTGATGATGCTGGCCGCCGGCCCCTTCGCACTGCCGCTGATCCGAGAAGCCATGGAAGCCGGCTGGCAAGGCGACTTCCCCGGTGGTGCGGTGGCCAACGCGCCGCTGGCATCCACCTTCTTCAATATGCGCAAGACCACCATTTATGGCGGCAGCAATGAAGTGCAACGCAATATTGTTGCGCAGACCGTTCTCAGCTAACGCTGTAGAACGGCCCGCGCGATGCGCGCCAATATGAGCTCCCCCAAGCCCCCTCTCATAGGGGGCTCCATAGTGATGAATGCAGGAGATAGACATGGATTTCGATTTTTCTGACGATCAGGTACAACTCGGCGATGCCGTACGCAAGTGGGTAGACAAGGGCTACACGTTTGAGCGCCGCCGCGCGACTGAGAAGGCTGGCGGCTTTGACCGCACCGCTTGGAACGAGATCGCTGAACTGGGCCTTTGCGGCTTGTATGTGCCCGAGGACGATGGCGGCCTGGGCATGGGCCCGGTCGAAGGCATGGTCGTGATGCAAGAGCTGGGCCGCGGCATCGTGCTCGAACCCTTGGCGCAATCGCTGATCGCCGGTGGCGTGTTGGCCGGTTATGCCGACGCCGCCACCAAGGCCGCATGGCTGCCAAGAATTGCCAGCGGGGAGGCCCTGGTGGTGCTGGCCTACCAAGAGCGCGCAGCCCGCTACACCCTGGATGTGTGTGAAGCAAAAGCGACGCAAGCCCCCGGCGGCTATGTGTTGAACGCTACAAAAAGCGTAGTACCCGTGGGTGACCAGGCCGATGCCTTCATCGTGCCAGCCAAGATCAACAGCCAGTTGGCCTTGTTCCTGGTCGAGCGCCAATCCGCCGGTGTGACCACACGCGGCTACGGCACGCAAGACGGCAGCCGCGCGGCCGAACTGACGTTGAAGAACGCCCCCGCCACGCTGATCACGCAGGATGGTTTAACCGCACTGGAACACGCAGTGGACATCGGCATTGCCGCCAGCTGCGCCGAGGCCGTAGGCGTCATGGACAAGACGATGGCCATCACCGCCGAATATATGAACACGCGCAAGCAATTTGGCGTCGTCATCAGCAGCTTCCAGGCCCTGCGCCACCGCGCGGCGGATATGAAGATGCAACTGGAACTGGCCCGCTCCATGAGTTACTACGCTTCTTTGAAGCTCAACGCTCCTGCGGCCGAGCGCCGCTCCGCGATGGCCCGCGCCAAGTACCAGTTGGGCCAGAGCATGCGTTTTGTCGCCGCACAAGCGGTGCAGTTGCATGGTGGCATCGGTGTGACGGACGAATACATCGTCAGCCATTACTTCAAGAAATTGACGCAACTGGAAATGAGCTTTGGCGACAGCCTGCACCACCTAGGCGAAGTGTCGGCGCGCATGCAGGATACGGCTGGGGTTTTTGCCTGATACGGCCTCTCCCTGCGCTATGCCCAATGCCCTCCGATGGAGGGTTTTTTTTGTGCCATCACGCGTTTCAATAAATGGATGCCGCGCCAGTGCAACGCGTACCGACCGCCATCGCATGTGCTGCGGCCTCGGATCGTGCCCCCCACAGTCGACGCCGCTAGCGCGGGATTTACTCCTTCAACCACAACGCCAATTGCGGCAGAAAACGCGCCTTGCGCTGGGCGCGCAAACGTATGCCTTCGGCAGCGCGCTCGGCCAGCACTTGGGCTTCGGGTGGCTGGTGTGCCTTGGCATATGCCTGCAGCGCATCGGCCTGGGCTTCATCGCTGCTGTTGCGCAGCAGCTTGGACAAATATTCGGTGCGCTCGTAGTCGGGTTGCATGCGTAGCAGAACGTCCACGTTCTGCATCGCGTAGCCCCACACCAGTTCACCGTGCTCGTTTGCCAAGTCCATCAACACTCTGCTGGCCAGCAGTGGTGGCAAGTCTTTGGACAAGGCCAGGGGCATGGCCTGTGTGGTCTGTTGCGGGTCAATGGCATAAAAAGCGGCCGCAAAAAAGCGGTTTTTTTCCTCCGTGCCTTCGGCCTTGCGCGCCAGCTCCAGCAGTTTGTCGTACGTGGCCTGATCGGCGGTGCGCCCCACTGCGTCCATGACCACAGTCGACAAGGCGGGGGCAAGGCTAGCGGGTTCCGACAGGTAACGTGTGAAACGCGCACGGGCTTCGCGTACCGTGGCTTCATCACCCATGTGGACCAGAAACTGCACCAGCATCGCGCGTGTTTGCACGCGGTCCACCGATTCACCGGCCCTGCCATCCCAACCCAGTTGCTTGAACTTCGGTGCCACGGCTGCGATGGCAAAGCGCCGCAGTGCCTGGCGCGTCGCAGCATCGCCACGGGCCATATCGTCCAGTGTCTCCAAACGGCCCAGCACCAGCTTCCAGACTGCCACGCGGGGCTCATCGCCCAGTGCTTTGACCATATCGAAGAAGGTTCCTACGGGCAGGCGGCTGTCGCTGAACAAGACACTGGCATCGGTCACCACTTTGACGCGCGCGCTGTCGGGCAGTTTGTCCAACGTGCGGGTCAGCTCGGCCAGCAGCTGCGGCGAATATTGCACACGGTAGTAGCCCACGCTTTGCGGGTCGATCACGATCGGGCCCGTGCAGCCGGGGCGTGACACGGTCTGGCTGCGTTTTTGCAGCAGCACGTAATCGGGCTTCTCGCCCACAATGCCGATCTGCACCGGGACACTCCACAGGCGCTCACTTTTGGCAGTGGGGTCCAGCAAAAATTGCTGTTGGCGCAAGGTGATCTTGCGCTGGCCCTTGTCACAGACCGCGTCCACACTGACCAGCGGGAAGCCGGACTGCAACGTCCAGTCGCGGGCAATTTTTGCTACCGGTTTGCCCGATGCCTTGGAAAGTGCGGCCCACAAATCAACACTGGTGGTGTTGGAGTATTGGTGTTTGGCCATGTAGCCGCGTATGCCTTGGCGGAAGGTGTCTTCACCCAGATACGCCTCCAGCATGCGCACAAAGGCCTGGCCCTTGTCGTAGGTGATGCGGTCAAAGGCATCGTTGGCCTGGCTCTCGTTGGTCACAGCCTGGTAGATGGGGTGCACGCTCTTCAGCGCGTCCTGCGCCATGGCCGTTTCGCGGCCCGCATTGGCGCTCAGCGCTGTGTACCACGCAGGGTTGAAATGGTCGGTGGCCTTGGACTGCATCCACGACGCAAAGGCCTCGTTCAGCCACAGGTTGTCCCACCACGCCATGGTCACCAGATTGCCAAACCACTGGTGCGCGGTCTCATGCGCCACGACGCTAAAAACGTTTTGCTGCGTGGTGATGGGGCTCTTGGTGGGGTCATACAACATCGTGGTCTCGTTGTAGATGACGCCACCCCAGTTTTCCATGGCGCCGCCGAATCCGCCGGGCACGGCGATCTGGTCCAGCTTGGGCAGCGGGTAGCGCACACCAAAATAATTGTTGTAATAGCGCACCAGTTCTTGGCTGACTTTCAGCGCGTAGGCCGCAGATGCCTGTTTGCCCGCGGTGGTCACCACGCCGATCTCGGTGCCGTCCTGCATGGCGCTGCTGCGCTCCAGCTCGCCAGCGGCCAGCACCACCAGATAGGTGGACATCTTGGGCGTCATCGCGAAGCGCACACGCTTGGTTCCATTGGGCAGGGTCTGCTCCTGCTGCACCGGCATATTGGAGATGGCGGTAAAGCTGGCAGGCACGTCGGCGGTCATCTGGAAGCGGGCGCGGAAAGCCGGCTCGTCCCACGAGGGGAAAAAGCTGCGCGCATCGGTCGCTTCCAGGTTGCTGCCGATCATGATTTTCTCGTCAGCCCCAACCTTATATCGGTCGTAGTACAGGCCTTGGGCCGTGCGGTTGATAGTGCCACGGTAACGCAGCGAGAGTGTGTATTGCCCCTTGGCCAGTGGTTGTGGCAACGTAAAGCTCAGTGTTTGTTGCTCTTTGTCCAGCTGCGGTTGCAGATCTTGTCGCGCTATGCCGCGCCCGCTCAGCGTAGCGGTGGCTATGTCGATCTGGTTGGCATTGAGCACAATCTTGCGCGTGGTGCTGCGCACATCGATGGTGATGTCTTCGGTACCGCTAAAAGTAAACGCGGCGAGGTCTGGAACGATGTGAATCTTGTAGTCCAACGGCACCACATCTTTGGGCAATTTACCCGGTGTGCTACCGAATGAAAACTTGGACTCGGCTTGTGCCGCAAGACACAGGATGGCGAGCGCGATGGCGCTGGCGCGCGTGAACAATGGATGCATGGAGTAGTGCTCTCGGTTGCCGAAATGGCGACTGAGAAAATTGTAGAGACAAATTCGATTGTCATCGGATTAAGCCTCACGCACTGCACCCCTCCTGCCAAGAGCCGGGAGCGCATTCCCTATGCGCCCCGGACCAGTTGCGTTGGTTTACTTGGTGGGTGGAACGACCAGAATCGTTGCGCCGCCAGAGGTTCCGGTATTACCGGTATTGCCCTTGGAGCCTGTAGCACCGGTTGAACCCGTTGCCCCGGTGGCGCCGGTGTAGCCCGTGCTGCCGGTGTTGCCCTGGTTACCAGTTGCACCTGTATCGCCGGTTGCGCCAGTGGAACCTGTAGAGCCGGTTGCGCCTGTGTAGCCGGTATTACCCGTGTTGCCTTGGGTGCCCGTTGCGCCGGTGGCGCCGGTGTAACCGGTATTGCCTTGGCGACCTGTATTACCAGTGTTTCCGGTAGCGCCTTGGGCACCGGTATAACCTGTATCGCCAGTGGCGCCCGGTGGGCCCATGGGCCCAGTGCATGCACCCAGGCCCAAGACGGAGATCAGCAAAACGGATGGAATTAAGAATTTCATGGCAGGTCCTCTTTGGTTGTAAGCGGTCAAAATAAACCACATGTCCCCACTGTGAGTGGTCTGCCCGTTTAGCGTCTGTCCGCCAGGTCGCTTGGTGCCAATCGCATGCAAAAACCTTCATCGGCCCAGATTGGGCGATGTTGCCATCAGGCGTTCACGCTCTTTGCGCTGTGCCTCAAGCCGTGTGCGATTGCCCATCTCCGCAATGGCATCGCTGTGGTCATCGCCAAAGCGATGGTGTGTGCCCGGCGTATGCCGACGTTGGCCAAAATGCCGCGCCAACAGGGCGACCAGTAACAAGGCGATCAAGCTGCCAATGATGAGCATTTGGGGGGTAACTGCTGCTGCGTCCATGTGTGGAACCTCCGAGATAAAGTGTGTGAACAAGAGGCCATGCCACCGCAGCTTACGACCCCAAATCCGTGACACCACAAGGGCATACACAAACTCACACGCAATGCTACGCAGGCAGCGCGCCACGTCTGTATGACAGCACACGTTGGGACAATTGCTATATATTACATAGCATAGTATTCATGTTCCAAGAGGGCTACCGGCCATTTATATAAATGTGTCAAATGGTAAAACGGGATCGGCGTATGCGCCTGACAATTTCTTTTAGAAAATTTAACCCCATCACACACCTGGCTTCGTTTCAGTTCACTCCTCAACCACATTCTGGAGTCAACATGCACACGAATCTCAGCCGCCTGGGTTTGGCCGTTGTACTGGTCTGCAGCGGCATACAAGCACAGGCCATCGGCCGCCTGGCCGATGTCACCATCACTGACCGCAATACTGGCGCCACGCTGCCGGTGTATTTCAACAAGGGCGAGTACTGGGTGGCTGGCGCGCCGGGTGCGCGCTACGCCATCGCCATCCGCAACAAACTGGGCGAGCGCGTGATGGCGGTCACCTCCGTCGATGGCATCAATGTGGTCAATGGCGCAACCGCCGCTTGGGGCCAGACCGGTTATGTGTTTGGCGCCCACTACAACTACCAGATCACCGGCTGGCGCAAGAACAATTCCGAAGTCGCTGCGTTTGAGTTTGCAGCCGCCAGTGATTCGTATGCCGAGCGCACCGGCCGCCCCAACCAGGTGGGTGTCATTGGTGTGGCCGTGTTCAAGGAGCGCGTACCCGAGCCGGTAGCACTGCCCACACCCATGCCCTACCGCCAGGAGCGGGACTTCAAGGAATCACGCGCAGACAACGCGGCACCGCCCCCACCTGCTCCCGCTGCCACTGCCGCCCCGCAAAAGAGCATGGGTGCCGCAGCACCTGGCACCGCCGCACCGACTGAAGCCATGGCCGAACGCAGCCGCACGGCCGATGCCGCCACAGGCCAGTCCTACGCCCGCCCGGCCATGCCCTCGCCCAAACTGGGCACCGGCCACGGCCAACGTGAAGACTCCTATGTGTCGCAAACCAGTTTCGAGCGGTTGCAGTCGCAGCCCAACGAGGTCATCACCATCCGTTACGACAGTCGCGAAAATCTGATCGCCTCCGGTGTCATCGTTGAGCGCCCTGGCCGCATGCCCAACCCCTTTCCCAACTCGGACAGCCTGTCCTACGTGCCCGATCCCCCGGCACGCCGTTATTGAGTGCTGCCAGCACCCCATAATGCTGGCCATGGCCAGCATTATCAACCTTCAATCCGAGACTGATGAGTCGCTGATGCTGGGCTACGCCGCCGGTAACCTGCAAGCCTTCAACCTGCTCTATGACCGGCATGAAATGGGCGTCTGGCGCTATGTGTTCCGCAGCGTGCGGGTGCAGGCAATCGCAGACGATTTGTTGCAAGATGTGTGGTTTGCGCTGGCCCGCCAGGCCCCCAACTACCAGCCCACCGCCAAGTTCAAGACCTGGTTGTTCACGCTGGCGCATAACCGGCTGGTCGACCACTTCCGCACCGTCAAACGACATGTCAGCCTGGATGACGACGATGGCGAGTCCGACAGCGTGGCACTGGTCCAGACCCTGGCGGCCAATTCGGGCTTTGGGCCGCTTAAACGCCTGGAATCGAAAGAGCAAGCACGGGCTTTGCTGGAAGCCATCGAAGCGCTGCCATTCGCACAGCGCGAGGCCTTTATGCTGCAGGCCGAAGCGGGCATGGATGTGCAGGACATTGCCACCACCACGGGCGTAAGTTTTGAGACCGCCAAAAGCCGCTTGCGCTACGCGCGCAGCCGCTTGCGCGAACTGCTGCAGGAGTACGCATGACCGACAAGCCGCTTGACGAGTTGCTAGAGCGCTACGCCGAAGCCGTGGCACAGGACGCGCGCGGGCCGTCCGACCGCGTGCGCAATGCCGCACGTGCACACGCCCAAATGCTGCGCGACCAAGCTGCTGTGGTGCAACGGGCGGCAGGTGCTACACCGCCCAAACCCGCGGCCAACCAGCCCCAGTGGACGCTCTCTTTAGTGGCCAGCCTGGCCGTTGTGGGCCTGGCGGGCTTGCTGTATGTGCAGATCGACCACGGCACGCCCGAAGACCGCGAGGTGGCGTTGGGCGTGCCCGCAATCAGCGATATTGCTCCAGCTCCTGCTCCTGCCCCAGCCACCGCCACCGCCACCGCGCGGGCGTACTCTGGCCGAACGGCGGTTGCGCAAGCGGCTGACACGCGGCAACGCGCAGACGGCAAGGCTTTGGAAGGCGTATCCGCTGCAGCGGCGCCGCCGCTGGCCGTGGCACCTGCAAAAAACGCAATTGCCGACACCACCGATAAAAAGGCAGCGCCCACCCACGCAACCGCGCCCCTACCGGACGCGCCGCAAGCCGCTGGCAATGTGGCTGCCGCCAAGCCCCAAGCTGATGCGCCACCGACCGAGGCCGACGCAGTGCAGCGAGCAGACGCCAACCGTGCGACTGGGAACTTGGCCAGTGCAGGCGGCATGCGGGATGCCCACAAAGAGGCCCGTGCTGAAGCACTACCGCGCGCCGCTGCTCCGATGGTCAAGTCCGCTGCAGCACCCGCAGCACCCGCAGCGCTTGCAACCGCACCGCCGCCGCCGGCCCCAGCCGCAGTGGCCGCACCCCCAGGTGACGTCGCACCGGCAATAGCGGCACGCGTGCGACCGACGCAGGTCAACCCCGCTGCTGCGCAGTTCCTGGAGGCCGCACGCAGCGGACAGACAGAGACCATGGAAAGACTGCTGAGCCAAGGCATCTCCGTCAACACCCGCGATGACGGTGGCAATACCGCACTGATGCTGGCCGTGACCCACCAACAGGGCCCAGCCGTTCGCAGGCTGCTGGCCATGGGCGCCGATCCCTCCTTGGTCAACCGTGAGGGATTCAGCGCACTGCAACTCGCCCATCGCCTGGCACTCGCGGACATGGCGAAGCTGCTGCAAACGCCGAGGTAAGCCACACGCGCAATCCCTGCATCTGCTGCTAGATCCGCAGCCGGTCGCACCGCCCCCATGCTGGATGGTGGCGGCCTAGTTGCCGGCACGGGCTATGCGCAGGCTGCGATGCTGTCCAAGTACTGCGCCGCGCCATCAGCGGCTAAGGATGTCGGGCACATGCGGATCGCCCACGCGGCCTGGCTCCAACAGAACCAGTTCGGACATCACCGCCTTTTGTATCGCATCAATGGTCTTTTCCTTCTGCATCTGTTGCAACACCGTCGTCAGTTTCGGCACCAACGCCTCATGTTTTTTGTTCAAGTAGTGAAACACCGGGAACGTGGCCAGCGCGGGCGACAGTATCTTCACGTCCGTCAGGTTTAGTTCTTTCAACGCTGCCATGCCCGATGCCCGATTGGCGACCACCACGTCCGAGCGCCCCAGGCTCATTTTCAAAAAGGCCTGGCGTAAAGTAGCGGCCACTTCGACCCGCATGCCCTGCGTGTTTTGTTCCACGATCTTGATGCTCTTGACATATCCCACGGTGTAGGGGCGCAAGCTGTCCCAGCCATTGACGGTAAACGTGGTGCCCAGCGTAAAAATGACAATTTCGTAGGTCAACAGCGCGACCGGCACGATGACCAGGTTGGGATATTCGCGGTCCATTCCCAGCTTGCGGTACAGCTCGCCGTCCATGTCCCCGTTGTTGACGCTACGCAAGCAACGTACGGCGGCGCATGGTGTATCCCTTTTTCGGCGGAGATGCGAAGCCCCAGCATACTCTGTTGGACCGCCTATGCAAGGCCACCAAAAAGCGCTGCAGACGGCCACTTGCGACGATAATTTCTGGCCTATACCAATCACTTCGGGGAGGCATAACATGGCATCTGGAAAAATTCTTGTCGCACAAGGTGGAGGCCCCACCGCTGTCATCAACCAGTCGCTCGTGGGTGTGGCACTGGAGGCGCGGCGTTTCCACGATATTGCGCATGTCTACGGCGCGCGCCACGGTGTGCGCGGCATCGTCAACGAAGATTTTGTGCACCTGACACAAGAGACCAGCCACAACCTGGAGATGGTGGCCAACACGCCGTCCAGCGCTTTAGGCTCCACACGCGACAAACCCGATGCGGCCTACTGCCACGAGATCTTCAAGGTGCTGCAGGCCCACGAGATCGGCCACTTCTTCTACATCGGCGGCAATGATTCGTCCGACACCGTGCGCATCGTCAGCGAGGAGGCGCGAAAAGCCAACTATGCGCTGCGCTGTATCCATATCCCCAAGACGATTGACAACGATTTGGTGGGCAACGACCACACGCCGGGTTTTCCATCGGCGGCGCGTTTTGTGGCACAGGCTTTTGCAGGTGCCAACCTCGACAATGCGGCGCTGCCCGGTGTGTATGTGGCGGTGGTCATGGGGCGCCATGCGGGCTTTCTGACCGCAGCCTCGGCACTGGGCAAGAAATTCCCCGACGATGGCCCACATCTGATCTACCTGCCCGAACGCACCTTCAGCCTGGAGCAATTTCTGGCCGATGTGAAGGCCACCTACGACCGCTTGGGGCGCTGCGTGGTGGCGGTGTCCGAAGGCATACACGATGCTTCGGGCAAATCCATTGCCGCGCAACTGGCCAAGGACCTGGAGCACGATGCGCATGGCAACGTGCAGTTGTCTGGCAGCGGCGCGCTGGCCGATCTGCTGTGCGAGGAGATCAAAAGCAAACTGGGCATCAAACGCGTGCGTGGCGACACGCTGGGCTACCTGCAGCGCTCCTTCATCGGTTGCGTGTCGGACGTGGACCAGCGCGAAGCGCGTGAAGTAGGCGAGAAGGCGGTGCAGTTTGCGATGTGGGGCGACCGCGATGGTTCGGTCGCCATCAAGCGCACGGGGTTCTATTCGGTGGACTATGAACTGCTGCCGCTGGACGCCGTGGCGGGCAAGACCCGTGTGATGGAGGACCACTTCATCACGGCGAATGGCACCGATGTGACGGATGCCTTCGGGCTCTACCTGCGTCCGCTGCTGGGTTCAGGCATGCCGGATGCATTCCGCCTGCGGACCAATCCTGTGGCCAAGGTATTGCGTCCTGGCTAGGAGGCTTATAAGAAATCAGCCGCTAGCCCTCGCGAAATATAGTTGTACCGCTACAAAATTAGTAGCATTCAGCTGCATTAGTCGCCGCAGGGCCGCCCCAAGGCGACTAACACCCCCTCGGGGGGCAACGCAGTACGCGCAGCGACAAGCGTGGGGGCCTGCCTTTTCAGGCCGCCAGCTGCATATCCCCGCCAACCATGATCTTGTCCAGCGCGCGGCCGACGATGGCCTCGTTGTCCAGTACGCGCATGCGACTGTTGCGCAGCATGGCCGAGACCTCGCGCTCAGAGCGCACAAAGGCGTCAAAGCCATCACGGTTGGTGAACAACAACCGCGTGCGCATGGGGCTGACCCAGCTCAGGCGGCAGCGGATGTGGGTGCCTTGCTCAATGGACACATCGAACCACATGCCGCGTTTGAACGACTGGGCTTGCGCATCAAAGTTGTCTTGCGAACCAAATTGGCGTGCCGCGCGGCGCTCGTCCAGTTGCTGCATGGCCACCTGACCTTCGCGGTCTTCCAGCGCGGCTGACCCTGTGTCCAGGGGCATGGGCTGGGTCAAGCGGATGGCCAGCGTGTGCGTGGAGATCAGCCTGCGGGTGAAGGTGGCGCGGGGCTTGCCGTTCCACTCAATCGTGTCCAAGCCCACATTGAGGTGGCGCACCATGTCGGGCAGTATGGCCACCAGCTCGCGCCGCTCATCGGCCGAAGTCTTGGGCTGGATGGACCAGATCAACTGCTCCATGGTCTTGGTGGCGTGGGCGTAGTTCTGCGCGCGGGTCGCCTCATCCATCCAGGCCCGTGCCATCACTTCGCGCCACTGCGTGGTCAGGAAGGGTAGCAAAAAAGGTGCAACAGCTTGTTGTGCAGACAACGCCTGGATGCGCTCATGGATCAACTCGTCGGCCTGCTCCAGCGCCTGCTCCCATGACTCGCCGCTGCGCTCTTGCTCGGCCACCGGCTCCACCCGAACCTGGGCCTGTTGCTCTGACTCGAATAAAAATTCGGTGAAGTCGCGCAGCAGGTCAACAAACAGCGCCAGGTCGTTTTCAAACTCGGTCAGCACGCGCTGCACGGTGTGCTCTATGCGCACGTACAAGGGGTCTTCTTCGCCCTTTTCGGGCGCCCAAGCGACGGATGCGCCGGCCAGCGTATCGACCAGACGCCGCGCAGGGTGCTGATCGGATAGAAAAAAGTCGCGGTCGATCATGGCCGCCTTGAGCACCGGGATCTGCAGGCGGCCGATGATGAATTTCATCTGGATCGGGATGGCCTGGTCGGCAAACACGAAGTCAAACACTTCGGCCAGCGCATCCACCGTGCCACGGTCCAGCTCGGGTGCATGGCGGATCTCGTCGCGGTCGCGCATCTGGCGCAGCACGTTGTGCTCGGCCATGTCCTGGCCTTCGTACCACTGCTTGGGTGCCCCAGCGGCGTGGGCGCTGGCACCCGCCTGCAATCCACCCAGGTAACCCATCAGCGCCGGGCTGGCTTCTGCAAAATGCGGGCGGGTCTGGATTTCGCTGTCGGCCTCGCCCGGTGTTTGGCCCGTGCCACTGTGGACACTTCCACTGTGCGCGCCAGTGCTTTGTGCGCCAAACCCCATGCGCTGCAGGAACTGACGGGCGTGGGCCGCCACGGTGCGCCCCGCGTTGTCCAAAGACGACCAGGCAGAGCGCTGCCCGCCACTATCGTTAGACGTGAATGGCGCCCGAGAGGATTCAGGCCCACCCAAGGGCGCAGGCTGAGAGTTCAGAGGCATGCTGCCGGTGGTCCGGGGGCCCAGTGGCGCATGGGCACTGTTGCCATGTTTGATGCGCATGGCGCGCTCGGCCGACACACCGGCCCTGACCAGGGTGTCGTTCAACGCGGTGTACAACGGTGTCAGATCCAGCCAGAAATTCGGGTCCAGCGACTGAACCAGATCCACGCTGGCTTGTGGATCGAGTTCACACTTGTCCCAGGCGGTGGCAAACGCCTTGAGCAGCACCATGGGTTGGAAGGGGTTGTCGTGGACGGAGCTTTTGTCGTGCCCAAATAACACGCTCAACCGCTGCGTGAGTGGCTCCAGCACGGCGTCGTAACGCACGGCAAAACGTTGCGCAATGCGGTCCAGCAGCAATACCCGCTCAACTTCGCCGACATCCAGCAAACTGAGACTCATGCCGCTGAGTGCGTCATCTGCCGTACTGGAACGCCCACTTTGCGCATGCTGGGGCAGGATAGTCGCCAGTTCTTCGGTCAAGCAGTCTGCCAGCGTTTGTTGGAAGCCCCGGTTGAACTGCTGCGCATATTTGCCCAGCAACAAATGGGCGGAACGCAGGTTTTGTCCTTGGCCCAGGCTGGGTTTGTCGTCCACCAGTTCCATGAGGCGGTTGCGCACCAGGTTCAGGTTCTTGGTTTCGTGCTCGGCAAAATAAGCCAGTGTCTGCGCGATCAGCATGCGCGACAGTCGAACCGCCGGATTCGGCGGCTCTGCGACAGTACGTCTGACGGGGGAAATCGATTGCTCGCGGTTCACGGTGCGGTCTGTCTGGCGACAAAAAAGGGCCCGCGCGCGCGGACTGTGGGGAAAAAACGAAGACTAGCTAAGGATTGTGGTTCATTTCTCTTTCGAGTCGAACCGCGTGAGCCGCATCTGCCGCTATTCAGTCAAGATTGGCATGCCAAAAAAGTAACGAGGTGTAACGAATTGGTCAGGAAGGCGCTAAAAATGTCAAACCAGCAGCCGCGACGACTTGGGAACGTGGGCGATCAGGAACTCCATCTGATCCGCCAGGATGCGCCGGTTGCGCAATATGAAATCTTCCCACAGGCTGGGAACATAGGGCGCGTAGAGCAAAGGCATGTGCGCCTGCTCGGGGGTGCGGTGGCTTTTGCGGTGATTGCAAGGTTTGCAGGCAGTGACGACGTTCATCCAGGTGTCCACGCCTTTTTGCGCAAACGGGATGATGTGTTCGCGCGTCAGGTCGTGTTCGTGGAACCGCTGGCCGCAGTACGCACACACATTGCGATCACGGTCGAACAATTTGCCATTGGTCAGGCCGGGGCGCAGGTTGAAGGGGTTGATATTGGGTACACCACGGGTGCCAATGATGCTGTTGACCCGGATGATGGATTGCAGGCCCGTAACCGCGTTATGGCCGCCATGGAATACCGCCACTTCGCCGCCCGACTCCCAACGCACTTCGCCAGATGCGTAGTGGATGACCGCCTGTTCCAGCGATATCCATGACTGCGGCAGCCCCTGGGCCGACAATTTCAAGACTTTCAAAACACGCCCTCCTGAAACATTGCGGGACAGACCGCAGTTACTTGACGCGAACCAGCTCTGTCCTCAACACTACAGATCTGCGGAACAGGCTGCAACATCGGGGCAAAAAAAGCTAGCTTGGCTGCTGCGTCACAATATACCCTGTTTCTGTGACACATTGGCTTCAGGCGCTAGAACCCCTAGCGCCGCGTGCTATCAAAAAGATAACAAATTCATGAAGGTTTTTCGCGGTTTCAACCATCCAGGTGTGGCACCAGCCTGTGCGCTCACGATTGGAAATTTCGACGGCGTGCACCGCGGTCACCAGGCCATGCTGGCGCTGCTCAAAAGTGAGGCCCAGCAGCGTAGTGTGCCAAGCTGCGTATTGACCTTCGAGCCCCACCCGCGCGACTTCTTCGCTGCCCAATTCAAAAAACCGGAGCTGGCCCCCGCACGGGTGGGCACGCTGCGTGACAAGCTGGATGATTTAGCCAAATGCGGCGTGGACCAGACCATCGTGCTGTCCTTTGATGGCAAGCTCGCAGCGCAGTCACCACAAACTTTTGTCGACACAGTCCTGATCCAGGGCCTGGGTGCGCGCTACGTGCTGGTGGGTGACGACTTCCGCTTTGGCGCGCAGCGCGCTGGCGACTATGCTTTTCTGGATGCGGCGGGCGACACACAAGGCTTCGATGTAGCCCGCATGAATTCGTATGAGATTTCTTACCCCCACGCTCGGCACTCCGTGTCCTCGCTGCCCCCCGAGGGGGCGCAAGCCGCCTCGGGGCGGCCCAGCGGCGACTTCCATGGCCTGCGCGTCTCCAGCTCGGCCGTGCGCGATGCATTGGGCCAAGGCCGCATGCAGGACGCAGCGCGCCTGTTGGGTCGACCGTATTGCATATCCGGCCACGTGGTGCACGGTCGCAAGCTGGGCCGCACGCTGGGTTTCAAGACGCTGAACCTGCGATTTGCACACTGGAAGCCGGCTGCAAGCGGCATCTTCGCGGTGCTAGTGCATGGCCTGGGTGACAGGCCAACGCAAGGTGTCGCCAACCTGGGCGTGCGCCCCTCGCTGGACCCAACGGATGTGAACGGCGGACGTGTGCTGCTGGAGACCCACTGCCTGGATTGGCCCGCCGCGTTAGGCCCCGAGGGGGCCTACGGTAAAATCATTCGCGTGGAACTGCTGCACAAACTACACGACGAGCTGAAATACGACAGCCTGGACGCCCTGACCAAGGGTATCAACCAGGACTGCGACGACGCACGGGCCTGGTTCGCAGCCCGAATTTGACCGGGCCGACCAGCCGGTCAGCGACGCACTTTGCCCCGCGTCACCTCTTCCCACAGAGAGTTTCGACTTTGCGCCCGACACCCGGCCTGGTGACGGCAAGGCCCCACACGATTTTCTAGATTGAGCAAGCCACATGACTGACTCCACCCCAACATCCGTTGACTACCGCGGCACCCTGAACCTGCCGGACACGCCCTTCCCCATGCGCGGCGACCTGCCCAAGCGCGAGCCGGGCTGGGTCAAGACCTGGAACGAGGAAGGCCTCTACAAGCGCCTGCGCGACGCCCGCGTTGGTGCGCCATTGTTTGTGCTGCACGACGGCCCGCCCTATGCCAATGGCAAATTGCACATCGGCCATGCGCTGAACAAAGTGCTCAAGGACATGATCGTCAAGTCCAAGCAATTGGGCGGCTTTGACGCGCAATACATCCCCGGCTGGGATTGCCACGGCCTGCCGATCGAAAACGCCATCGAGAAGCTACACGGCCGCAAACTGTCAAGAGACGACATGCAGGCCAAGAGCCGCGCCTACGCCACCGAACAAATCGACCAACAGCGCGAAGATTTCAAACGCCTGGCGTGCTGGGTGACTGGGAGCGCCCCTACCGCACGATGGACCCCGCCAACGAGGCTGGTGAGATCCGTGCGTTTAAACGTGTCATCGAGCGCGGCTTTGTCTACCGCGGCCTGAAACCGGTGTACTGGTGTTTTGATTGCGGATCAAGCTTGGCCGAGTTCGAAATCGAATACGCCGACAAGAAGAGCGACACGCTGGACGTGGCCTTTGAAGCCGCCGACAAACAAGCGCTGGCCGCAGCCTTTGGTTTGAGCACCCTGCCCGCCAATCCCGCGTCGGCCTTCATCGTCATCTGGACCACAACCGCGTGGACCATCCCCGCCAACCAGGCGCTCAACGCCCATCCCGAGCTGACCTATGCGCTGGTGGACACACCGCGCGGCCTGCTGGTATTGGCAGAAGGCCTGGTCGACAAATGCTTGGAGCGTTTTGGCACGACCGGAACTGTTGTCGCCACGACCAAGGGCGAGAAGCTCGGCGGCCTGCAGTTCAAACACCCGCTGTACGACGTGGACGCTGGCTACCAACGCCTGGCACCCGTCTATCTGGCCGACTATGTCAGCGATTCCGACGGCACCGGCATCGTGCACTCGTCGCCCGCCTACGGCGTGGATGACTTCAACAGCTGCGTGGCCCATGGCCTGAAGTATGACGACATCCTCAACCCCGTGCAGGGCAATGGCCAGTATGCGGCCGAGCAGCCCCTGTTTGGCGGCCTGAACATCTGGAAGGCCTGCCCCATCATCATCAACACACTGCGCGACGCCGGCCGCCTGATGGCCACGCAACCCATCCAGCACAGCTACCCGCACTGCTGGCGCCACAAGACGCCGGTCATCTACCGGGCAGCAGCCCAGTGGTTTATCCGCATGGATGACGCGGACGGTGAAGGCCGCACCGGTGCGGCGGGCGTATTCACCACGGACAAGGCGCCCAAAACACTGCGCCAGCTGGCGCTGGACGCCATCGAACAAACCCAGTTCTACCCCGAGAACGGAAAGGGCCGCCTGCGCGACATGATCGCCAACCGGCCCGACTGGTGCATCAGCCGCCAGCGCAGTTGGGGGGTGCCCGTGCCCTTCTTTTTGCACAAGGACAGCGGCGAACTGCATCCCAACACCATGGCCATCCTGGACCAGGCGGCGGACATCGTGGAAAAAGGCGGCATCGAAGCATGGAGCCGCGTGACGGTTGACGAAATCCTCGGTGCGGCGGACGCTCCGAACTACACAAAAAGCACCGACATTCTGGAGGTTTGGTTTGACTCCGGCTCTACATTCCAGCACGTGCTGCGCGGCAGCCACAAAGACGCATACGCACGTCCACCCTTCCATACGGAGGGCCCCGAGGCCGACCTGTACCTAGAAGGGCACGACCAGCACCGCGGCTGGTTCCACAGCTCGCTGCTGTTGGGCTGCGCGCTGTACGACCGCGCACCGTATCGAGGCATCCTGACCCATGGCTTCAACGTGGACGGACAAGGGCGAAAAATGAGCAAGTCCCTCGGCAACGTTATCGAGATTGCTACGTTTACCAAAGACCCTGGCGCGGAAATCGCCCGACTGTGGGTTGCGTCCACGGACTACTCGGGTGACCCGCCTATGGACAAGAAGGTCATCGCACGCGTGACCGACACCTACCGCCGAATTCGCAACACCTTGAAGTTCCTGCTCGCCAACGTCAGCGACTTCGACCCGGCCAAGGACGCCGTGCCGCTGGAAAAGATGCTGGAGATCGACCGCTATGCGCTCTCCCGCGCGGCACAGTTGCAGGCCGACATCCTGGCGCACTTCAACGTCTACGAATTCCACCCTGTGGTCTCCAAGCTGCAAATCTATTGCAGCGAAGACCTTGGCGCGTTCTACCTCGACATCCTGAAAGATCGGCTGTACACCACCGCGGCCAACAGCCATGCCCGCCGCTCGGCACAAACCGCGCTGTGGCAAATCACCCAGGCCATGCTGCGCTGGATGGCGCCCTTCCTCAGCTTCACCGCAGAAGAAGCTTGGGCCGTGCTGGGCACCGAAGGCAAGACACCCGAAGCAACCAAGGCGTCCATCTTCCTGGACGGCTATGTCGAGTTTGCAGCACCTGACACGGCACTGCTGGCCAAATGGAGCCGTATCCGCGAGATCCGCGAAGCCGTGAACAAGGACATCGAAACACTCCGCGAAGACGGCCAAGTGGGCTCCTCGCTGCAAGCCAATGTGGCGCTGACGGTGAATGGCGCTGACCACGCACTTTTGTCCAGTCTGGGCGATGACTTGAAGTTCGTGTTCATTACGTCCGCTATTGATTTGATAGCTGGTGCCGCAATGTCTTCGAGGGCTAGCGCCTCAAAAGCTGTAAAGTGTGAGCGCTGCTGGCACTACCGCGACGATGTGGGCGCTGACGCTACCCACCCCACACTGTGCGGCCGATGCACCAGCAACTTGTATGGTGCGGGCGAAGCCCGGGTATTCGCATGAACGCATACCCCCACGCTCATCACTACGTGTATTCGCTGCCACCCGTGGGGGCTCACGCCTCCCTTGGGGCGGCTCGACGGGAGGCATGATGCCACGCGCTACAAAATCATCCACCGGCAGCCTGCTGCAATGGCTGGGCCTGGCATTCATCGTGGTGCTGGCCGACCAGTTCACCAAAGTGCTGATCGTCGGCTACTACCACTTGGGCGACAGCACGCCAGTCACCAGCTTTTTCAACATCGTGCGCTTGCACAACCCCGGCGCTGCCTTTTCCTTCCTGGCGGGAGAGTCCGGCTGGCAACGCTGGTTCTTCACAGCGCTAGGCTGTGTGGCGGCTGGCGTGATCATCTGGATGCTCAAATCCCACCCAGGGCAGAAGCTGTTCAGCTTCGCCATGGCCTGCATCCTGGGCGGTGCGGTTGGCAATGTGATTGACCGCGTAGTACACGGCTACGTGGTCGACTTCCTGGACTTCCACTGGAGCTGGCTAAGCCCCATCTTCGGCGGTGGTCACTTCCCGGCCTTCAACGTGGCTGACAGTGCAATCACCATCGGCGCGACCTGCTTGATCCTGGACGAACTGCTGCGCGTAAGAAAGAGTTAGTCCGAAGAGGCGGGGTTACTCTTTAATGCCGCCCACCACCAAAGAGGCCAGCGGGCCGGGTGCGTGAAATAGCGAGGTAAAGGAGGAGGCCCTACAGGGCCGGGGGACACGAGCCATTTCATGCATCCGGCCCGCTGGCCGCGCCGCGCTGCGCCAAGCCACGCAGCGCAACGTTCAGAGCCTAGAACAAGAAGCCAGCAGAAAACACCTGCTCACTCATCCAGATATTCTGATCCGCCGTACCCTTGTACACCGGCACATTCTTCAGTGCACCATACGCAAGCTTTTGCGTCAACTCGACATACACCGTCTTGTAGACCCGGTAGCGCAAACCCACTTCCACACCGGCCGTCCAACCATTGATCTGCCACCAGTCCTTGCTGGACGAGCAGCACACGTTTTCATTCTTGGGCCCCACCTCGTTGGCATTACCCAAAATCGTGTTGTCGGCGTGCGGCAGCAAGATGCCGGCCCCAGCGCGGCTGATCAGTTGCAAATCACCCGGCTGTTGCTCCGGTCCATGCAAATGCTGCAACCACACGCCATTGAGCATGATGTGGTTCAAGCCGTTGTGCAGCGTGTAATTGAAGTTCTGCGCATTCAGAACCATGTTGCCGCTGGTGGGCTGGTTGTTGATGGTGCCGCTCACCGAAGCAGTCTGGTTGAGGTCGGTGTTGTACTTGCTGTGGTCCAGCGAAAACTCGATGGCAAACGTCTTCTCGGGGTTCATAAACTTGCCAACCCGCACATTCTCCTGCGGGTTGGTTAGGTCCAGCTTGAACAAGGAACTGAAGGTATCCGCAAAGCTCGACGGAAAGTCGCTCGCGGCGGCCTGGTTCACCGTGAAATCATTGCCCAGGCTGGGCTGCGAGACGTGGATGTTGGACGGAGAATACTGCTGGCGGCTATAGCCCCACGAGAAATACCAGTTGCCGTCTTCCTTCAGGGCGCGCTCGATATTGGCCCGCTCGGCATTTTGCGGTGAGACACTGGCCGGGCTTGCAATGGGTGCCACCGGCTGGGTTTGCGCCAGCACCAGAGAACAAGGCAATACGGCAAGGACCGCGGCGGAAAGAAAACGCTGTGTGAATCGTGTGTTCATGGAGTGCTGTTCAGGGAATACGCCAATTGTATTGGCCCAACTCACAAGGTCAGCACCGAACAACCGGTTGTTTGGCGTCCCTCAAGGTCTCTGTGCGCCTGTTGCACGTCTTCCAGTGTGTAGCGCTGGCCAATGTGGATCTTGACCTTGCCGCTTTGCACCACCGCAAACAAGTCGTCCGCCATGGCCTGGGTGCTTTCGCGCGTGGCGATATGGGTGAACAGCGTCTGGCGCGTCAAGTACAGCGAGCCCTTGGGGCCTAGGACCCCAGGCGCCATGGGTGCCACCGGGCCTGATGCATTGCCGAAACTGGCCATCAGGCCAAACGGAGCCAGGCAGTCCAGCGACTTGTCCCACGTGTCCTTGCCCACCGAGTCGTACACCACCTTGACGCCTTTACCGCCAGTGATCTCCTTGACCCGTGCCGAAAAGTCTTCTGCTGCATAATTGATAGCAAACTCTGCACCATTGGCGAGGGCTAGCGCACATTTTTCCTTGGATCCTGCCGTCCCAATCAGGCGCAGCCCCAGCGCCTTGGCCCACTGGCATGCGATCAGGCCAACGCCACCGGCGGCCGCGTGGAACAACACAAAATCACCCGGATTCAGCCCGCCTTGGGGCAGGGTCTTCTTCAGCAGGTATTGGGCGGTCAGGCCCTTGAGCATCATCGCGGCCCCGGTGTCAAAGGCAATGGTGTCGGGCAACTTGCACACACACTTGGCGGGCATGACGCGCAGATCGCAGTAGCTGCCCGGCGGCTGGCTGGCATAGGCTGCACGGTCACCCACCTGGAGATGGGTCACGCCCTCGCCTACGGCCTCCACCACGCCCGAGGCTTCCATGCCCAGCTGAAGGGGCATAGGATTCGGGTACAGACCGCTGCGCTGGTAGACGTCGATGAAGTTCAGGCCTACGGCCTTGTGGCGGATGCGGATCTCACCGGGACCAGGTTCGCCCACGGTGACCTGCACCAGCTTGAGCTGTTCGGGGCCACCGTGCTGATCAATAAGAATGACTCGGGACTGGTTTTGGCTCACGGTGCTTTCTCCTGCGGTAGATGGGCTAAGCCCAACGTGGGCGGCTGATGCGATGGTGCCATGAATCGCGGGTTCAGGTATGGGGTCAAAGCAATGTGCAAGCAGTCCAAAGGGCTGGGCCTAGTACAGTCCAGCCATGACCCAACGCCTGACGCCCACCGCTGCCCTGCTGCTGACCATTCCTCCCATTCTGTGGGCGGGCAATGCAGTTGTGGGGCGGGTTGTCAGCCCGCTGATTTCGCCGATGACGCTGAACCTGTTGCGGTGGAGTTTTGCTTTCCTGTTGCTGTTGCCATTGGCCGGCAGCGTCTTACGACGCGGCAGCCCGCTGTGGCCCCAATGGCGCCGCTTTGTAGCCCTGGCGCTGCTGAGCACCAGTGGCTACAACGCCCTGCTCTACCTGGCGCTCAACACCTCAACGCCCATCAATGTGACCCTGGTCGGCGCCAGCACTCCGGTGTGGATGCTACTCATCGGCCGCTTCTTCTTTGGCACGCCAGCGTCGGGTCGGCAAATGCTGGGCGCAGTCCTGTCCATTGCGGGTGTGGTGCTGGTTTTATGCCGTGGCCAGTGGGGGCTACTGCTGGGTTTGCACCTGGTCGCCGGTGACTTGTGTGTGCTGCTGGCTAGCATGGGCTGGGCTTACTACAGTTGGATGCTGGCGCACCCAACGCCAGAGTCAGCCTCCATCCGCGCCGACTGGGCCGCGTTTTTGCTGAGCCAGGTGGTGTTTGGGCTGGGCTGGTCTTTGCTATTTGCGGGAGCTGAATGGTCGCTGACCGACGCGCGGCTGCATTGGGGTTGGCCCCTGTTCTGCGCCCTGCTGTTTATCGCGGTAGGCCCGGCCGTGGTGGCGTATGCAGCCTGGGGTGCGGGCGTGTCACGCGCAGGCCCGGCGATGGCGGGGTTTTTCATTAACCTCACACCGCTGTTCACCGCCGTGTTGTCGGCTGCCTTCCTGGGTGAGGCGCCGCAACTCTTTCACGCGTTGGCCTTTGTGCTTATCGTCTCGGGCATTGTGTTGTCATCGCGCAGATAACAGATTCTGCAACTGCTCCACCGGCGCTGGCCTGGCAAACAAATAGCCCTGGTACAGCTCGCAACCGTATTGCGCCAGCAGCTCTTTTTGCGCCTCGGTCTCCACGCCTTCGGCCATCACCTCCAGCCCCAGACTGCGTGCCATGCCCACAATGGTCTGCACGATCAGGCCATCGCTGTGGCGCACCCCCAGGTTGCGCACAAAGGACTGGTCGATTTTTAGCTGGTCCAACGGCAGGCGCGTCAGGTAAGCCAGTGACGAATACCCGGTGCCAAAGTCATCCAGCGAGAAGCGTATGCCCATAGCCTGGAGCTGTCCCATCTTGGCGATGCAGTCATCCACCTTGTCCAGCATCAGCGATTCGGTCAGCTCCAGCTTCAGCAAATGCGGTGCGATGCCGGACTCCCGCACGATGTCACTCACCGTCTGCACAAAGTCACTCTGGCGGAACTGGCGCGCACTCACATTGACCGAGAGTTGTAGCGCACGGAATCGTGCGTCGCCCTGCCAGTCCGCCAACTGCTGGCAAGCGGTGCGCAACACCCAGGCGCCCATGGGCACGATCAACTCGCTCTCTTCGGCCACCACGATGAACGCACCCGGTGCCAGCAACCCGCGCTGCGGATGGCGCCAGCGCATCAGCGCCTCGGCGCCCACCACACGCCCAAGCCGGTCAAACTGCGGCTGGTAATACAACTCGAACTCGCCGTGCAACAGCGCCGCGCGCAAATCCACTTCAAGTTGCGCGCGGTCGCTGATAACGGCCTGCATCTCCGGGTCAAAGAAACACAGGGCGTTGCCGCGCCTAGCCTTGACCTGGTACATCGCGATGTCGGCCTGCTTGAGCAACTCGGCCGCGTTGTGCTCTTCGGCGTCAAACAGCGTCGCGCCCAGGCTGCAGGTGCTGCGATACGGTTGCCCGCCCAAGGTGTAGGGCTGACCCAGCGTTAGCAGCATTTCTTCCCCAATGTGCTGGGCCACTTGGGCTGCCTGGTTTATGTCGGTGGACAAGTCCTTGAGCATGACAACAAACTCGTCACCGCCCAGCCGGGCTACGGTGTCGGCATCGCGCACACAGGCCTTCAGGCGCTTAGCCACTTGTTGCAACAAGACGTCGCCCACTTCATGGCCCATGGTGTCATTGACCAGCTTGAAGTGGTCCAGGTCCAGAAACAGCAACGCTCCCAGTTGGCCCGAGCGCCCCGCAGCGGCCGTGGCCTGGGTCAGACGGTCCAGCAGCAGGCGGCGGTTGGGCAGGCCGGTCAGTGCGTCGTAAAAAGCCAGCGTCTCAATCTCGGCGCTTGCACGGCGCATCGCGGTGACATCGTGGTAGGTAATGACCATGCCGCCTTCAGGCGTGGCACGCTCCGTGATCTCGATGTGCTGTCCGTTGGGCAGTATTTGTTCGTGCGGTACGGCACTGGTCATCTGCGCGTACATGCGCTGCTCTACCCACTCTGCGTGTTCGGCCTCGGTGGCGCCCGGCAAGTGATGGCGGGACGACGTCTCCAGCACACGCCGGAACGGCAGCATGGCCGACATACTTCCCGTCATCCACGGAAATAGCTCTTCAAACCGGCGATTCCATTGCACCACCCGCTGCTCAGCGTCTAGCAGCACAAAGCCACTGACCATGGACTCCAACGCCTGATCCAAGGTCATTTTGGAACGGGCAATCGCGAGCCTGGCGGCGGCTATGCGGTTCAGGTAATCCACCACAAAGCCGCCGGTGGCCAGCAACAGCGCACTAAATAGCAGCGCAGCCGACAGCAGCACATTGCGGTCGAAGCGCCACTTGGTCAAGGCGGCGTCCAGGGGGATACTGGCCGATATCCACAGATCACGGTACAGCAGCGGGCGCGTTACCACCAGCGCGGGTACATCGCTGATACGCGCCCTACCTTGCCGGCGCTGCGCCGGGTCGGACGGTGTATTCAGCGCGGGAGTATGCAAGGTGGCATTGCGGTTGTCGCGGTTAGGCACGCCCAGCAGCAACTGGCCGTTACCGCGCTCCAGTGTCACTTCCAGCCCGGTGATGTCGGTGCCCTGCATCAGCACCGTGGTCAGCATGGCCGTGGGTACTTCGGCTACGGCCAGCAGATTGGTGCCGTCTGCCATGCGGATGTAGCGACCAAAGTACAGCACGCGCTCCAGGCTGGCTGCACTGTCAATGGGCGCGCTCACTACCAATGTGGACATGGGCTGTGCCATAGCTTCACTGATAAAAGATGGCGGCAGGTCACGCTGGATAGCCGCCCCCACTGGCTCTGAGGAGGCGAAGAGCTTGCCATTCTCATCGACCAAGGCAACGAAGCGCACCATCAGGTTCTGGCTGGCAGCATTGCCCAGCAACCGGCTGGCGGCTTCTGCGTTGACCCACTGCGGGACGGTGTTCGAGAGTCCCAAAAACTCATCCGTGCCCGCCAGCAATACGTCAATGCCTAAAAGGGACCGGTTGAACGCGGCTTCGGCACCCGCAATAAAGCGCGTCGCTTGGGCGTCGCTGTCTGCCAGGGCGCGTTGGCGCGCATTCCATATCTGGTAGCTGGCGCCTGCAGCTATGAAAAGCAACAGAGCCGCAACCATGCCCCAGACAGCAGAACGAATACGTGCCTTTGTGGCAACCATTATGGTTTTGTGGGGATGGCGATATTGCGCGCAGGCCCAATCGTCTGGTTCCAGACCTCGCCGCAACGCGCGCCACAACGCTTGAGCCAGCGCGGCAAGACGGTGGTGGTGAAGATCTCCTGGCGCCGACGCTCATCTTGGGCCGAAATAGGCACTTGCACCATGCTGCCTTTGCGCACCGACTTGCAATCACTTTGGCCGGTATTGCAGGCAATTCCTTGCGCTGTATCGTGCTCGGATTCGGCCCAAATGGAAGCCTCCAGCTTCGGCAGCTCGCGCCGCAGCAGCGCCCGCAGATCCGGCGGCAGTGCCTCCCAGGCGGCACGGTTGGCACCAAAAATGGCCAGTCCCCAGGTCAGCGGCATGGCGTACAAATGGCTGGTCATGGTGTGTATACCCAGCGTATTGCCGCTCATGGTGCCGGTAACAACGCACTCCACATTGCCACTTTGCAAATTGCCTACTAATTCGTTAAAAGCAACACTCACCGGAACGGCGCCCAGCGCACCCACAAAGTCCGCCTGCCCAACCGACGACACGCGCACCCGCCGCCCGGACAAGTCTGTCAACGTTGTGAGCGGTTTTTTGCAAAACACCACCTGGGCCGGGTAGGTGTAGACGGCCAACACCTCAATGCCCTGCTCGCGCAGCGTTTTTTCCAGATAGGGGCGAAACGCCGTCACACTGGCTTTCAAACTGGCGATATCCGGGTTGAGCCCCGCCAGATCGGGGGCGGTGTATTGCAAATACTGAACCGACAGTAAACTCAGCAAGGTCGTGCCAAATGGCACCACGCCCAGCTGCAGCAAATGCAACATTTCTGCACCGGGCACGCCTGCGCGGTCAAAGGGAACGATGTCGGCGCTGAATTTGCCGCCACTGAGGCGGGCCAGTTCCTGGGTCCAGAAAGGTTCTTCCCAGCGGGTGAATTGGCTCAGGCCGGCCAAGCCGCCGACCACCCGCAACTTGTAAGGTGAGGGCGCTTGCGTTTGGGCTGACGAAGGCGTCGCCCAGAGCATAAGCGCACAGCTACACAGCATTGAGGAAAGCAACCAGCGTCGAATCTGGCACGGTGTTTGCATGTTCGGCCGATACAGTGTCCGGGTTACCCACGCCACGAACGCAGGATTACGATTCCGACATTATTGACCAGTTCAATCTGGCCTGCGGCGGGAATACAGTTTAGGCATTAATCCATGTTCGAATTGAATTTGACGGCCTTCTATAACGCCGGGATACTTCGACTAGGCGGCGTTGGACGCGCGACCGCAGGCGTACAAACCATCACAAAGAAGACCACCAAATGTCCAGACCAACACTTTTCTCCGCCCTGCGGCGCCCCGCGCTTCTGGCGCTTGGCGTAGCCTTGATGTGCCTTTCAACTGCCGCATCCGCAGGTACCACGTTGGACCACATCCGCGTGACTGGCAAGATCGTGCTGGGCCACCGCGAATCGTCGGTCCCCTTCTCCTACCTTGATGGCGACAAACACCCGGTGGGTTATGCACTGGATTTGTGCCTCAAGCTTACCGAAGCGGTCAAGAAAAAGCTCGACATGAAGGCCCTGGCCGTCGAGTATGTAATGGTCATCCCCAGCAATCGCATCAGCATGGTCGAAGAAGGCAAGGTCGATATGGAATGCGGCTCCACCACCAACAATGCCGAGCGGCGCAACAAGGTGGCCTTTACCGTTCCCCACTACATCACCGGCGCACGCTATTTGGTCCGTGCCAATGAGGTAGCCACCGACATCGTGGGACTGGAGGGCAAACGCGTCGTCTCCACCAAGGGCACCACACCACTGAAAGCAGTCGAACGCGCCAACCGCGAGCGTGTTTTGCGTTTGGTCCTGCAGGAAGCCCCCGATCATGCCCGTGCTGTCGAGATGGTGGAAAAGAGCGAGTCCGATGCCTTTGTCATGGACGACGTGCTGCTGTATGGCCTGATTGCCAGCCGCGCCAACCCTGAAAAGCTCAAGGTCATTGGCAAGTTCCTGACCGTCGAGCCCCTGGCCATCATGCTGCCCAAAGGCGACCCTGAGTTCAAAGCCATTCTGGACAACGAGATGAAGCGCATGATCGTATCCAAGGAAGCCCAGGCCATCTACGACCACTGGTTCATGAAGCCTATTCCCCCAAAAAATACATCGTTGAGCCTGCCGATGAACTACCTGCTGCGCGACTTCTGGAAGTACCCCACAGACCAAGTACCTGGCGTCTAATAAGTCCCCGGGTACGCCCCGCCATCGGCCAGCACATTCTGGCCGTTGATATACCCCGCCTGCTGGCTGCACAAAAACGCGCAGATGGAGCCAAACTCCTGCGGGGTACCGAAGCGTCGGGCCGGGATATTTTGGCGCCGCGCGTCCGCCAAGTCCTCCACCGATTGACCGGTCTTCTTGGAACTGACCTGCAACATCGTCTTGATGCGGTCGGTGTCAAACACACCGGGCAGCAGGTTGTTGATGGTCACCCCCTTGGCGGCCAAACCGGTGCGCGCCACACCGGCCACAAACCCGGTCAAACCGCTGCGCGCACCGTTGGACAAGCCCAGCACATCAATCGGCGCCTTCACCGAGCTGGACGTGATGTTGACGATGCGGCCAAAGCCACGTTCGGCCATGCCGTCCACCGTGGCCTTGATCAACTCTATCGGCGTCAGCATATTGGCATCCACCGCCTTGATCCAGGCATCGCGATCCCAGTCGCGAAAATCGCCGGGTGGTGGGCCCCCGGCATTGGTGACCACAATGTCAAATTCGGAACGCATCGCAAACACCGCAGCACGACCGGCCTCCGTGGTGATGTCTTGTGCACAAAATAGCACGCTAGCCCTCGTCGTTCCTTCATAGTCAGCTATCAATTTTGCAGCAGAAGCAGTGAGCTGCTCAGCGCCCCGCGCAACGATCAGCACATTCACACCCTCTTGCACCAGCGCCTGCGCACAGCCCAAACCCAGGCCCTTGCTGGCGCCACAGACCAAAGCCCATTTACCCGTGATTCCCAGATCCATACGAATTCTCCGCAAAACAATATTGCCGAACAGCGGCGATAGGGCCGATGATACGCAGCCATGGCACGCAAACCCCCACCACCGCACCCATCCCTCAAACCGTTTGCGGCGCAGGTGACGACCGCCGAGTTGGCACTGAGCCATATCCGCAATGGTGACCATGTGTTTGTGGGCACCGGCTGCGCCGCACCACGCGGCCTGGTGCAGGCGCTCGAAAAAATGCCCATCCCGCCTGCCGATGTGGAACTGCTGCACTTCTTTACCGTCAATGCCTTCGACCACGATGCCGATGGCCACAGCATCACGCGCTACAGGCACCGCAGCTTCTTCGTAGGCAACGACATGCGCGCAGCCATCAAACAAGGGCTTGTGGACTACGTGCCCATGTCGGTTGCACGCGTACCCGAGATGATGGCGTTGGGGCGCATACCAGTGGACGTGGCGCTGGTGCAGGTGTCCACGCCCGACGCCTTTGGTTATGTCAGCCTGGGGGTGTCGGTGGACATCATCCCGGCCGCCATGGCCTGTGCCCGCATTGTCATTGCCGAGGTCAACCCGGCCATGCCACGCTCCATGGGTGACTCCACGCTGCACATCAGCCGTATCCACCACCTGGTACCGGTCAACACGCCGGTTACCGAGTTCAAACGTATGCCGGTGCAGACCGACGATGTGCAACGTATTGCACGTTACATCGCCGGCATCATCGACGACGGCTCCACGCTGCAAATCGGCCTGGGCGAGGTCGCGCATGAGGCGCTGCAATACCTGACCGACCGCAAGGACCTGGGCGTGCACTCAGACCTGATATCCGACGCCATCATCCCGCTACTGCTCAACGGCAACCTGACCGGCGCCCGCAAGACTTTTAAGCCTTTCAAGATCGTCGCCAGCCTGGCCCTGGGCTCACGTGCGCTGTATGACCTGATCGACGGCAACCCACTGTTCTCGATGGAGCCGATGGACGCCGTGTGCAGCCCTGCGGCAATAGCCGCACAGTACAAGATGGTGGCGATTGCGCAGGCCTTCTCGGTGGACCTGACCGGCCAGGTTTGTATCGACCAGTTTGGCGGCGAGTTCTACAGTGGTATCGGCAGCCAGGGCGAATTTTTGCGGGGCGCATCACGCTCGCCGGGTGGCAAGCCTATCGTGTGCATGACCTCCACCGCCGAGAACGGCACGCAGTCGCGCATACGCCCGTCGCTGCTGGCGGGCGAATCCGCCACCATTGCCCGCACCGATGTGCACTATGTGGTCACCGAGTTCGGCATCGCCTACCTGTTTGGCAAATCGATACGCGAGCGGGCCACCGCGCTGATTGAACTGGCACACCCGCAGTTCCGACCCGAGCTGTTTGCCCAGGCCCAGGCAATGGGTTACCTCACTGGCGACCAGACGCTGCAAAACCTGCGTGCCTACCCGGTGGAAGAAGAAACCACCATCACGCTGAAAGACGGCCGCACCGTGATGCTGCGCCCAGCCCTGTCCAGCGATGCGCAGGGCATACGCGACCTGTTCCACCACCTGAGCGAGGCCGATGTCTACACGCGCTTTTTTCGCCATGTGCGCGGCCTGTCCAACGCCGAGGTGCAGCGCCTGTGCAATGTGAACTACGAGAACGAGGTGGCCTTCATCGCCACGGCTGGCTCACGCGAGGAGTCGCTGGTCGTGGGGCAATCGTGTTACTTCATTGACCCGACATCCAACCTGGCCGACACCGCCTTCATGGTGCACCCGGATTGGCAGGGCTGCGGCTTGGGCACGGCGCTGCAAAGCACCATGGTGCAACATGCCAAGAAACGCGGCCTGCGCGGTTTTGTGGCGGATGTCTTACCCGGCAATGCCCGCATGCTGCGCCTGGCGCGCAACGGGCCGCCCACGGTGCAGGTCGAAAGGACTGCGGATTCGGTGCACCTCACGCAGTTGTTTTAGGGGCTCTCTCTGCGGACTCCGTCCTCACGGTGTTCGGCGCAAATATCGCGTACACATTCGCGCAACCATCGGTGCGCCGGGTCGGCCTGCAAACGCGGATGCCATAACAGGGACACGGTGAATTCGGGCACGGCTACCGGCAGCGCAAAGCTGTGCATGCCATCGCGCAAATTGCCGGTGTGCCGCTCGGGCACTGTAGCGACCAAGTCCGAGGCCCGCGCCAGCGCCAACGCGGTCGAAAAGCCCCCGACGGTGGTGGCAATCGGCCGCACCAGCCCCAGCGGAAACAGCGCTTCATCAATCAGGCCCTTGTCCGAGCCCCGTAGCGCAACGGAGATGTGCCTGCCAGCCGCATAACGCGCGGGCGTCATCTTGCCCTGCGCCAGCGGGTGCCCCATGCGCACAACACCCATGAACCGGTCGCGGAACAGGGCCTGCGCATGGACCTCCGGGCCTTCGGTAACACCAACAACGGCGGTTTCCAGATCGACCGACCCGTCGCGCAGCGGTGCGCTGTCTTTGTCCAGCTTCTGCACAAAACACAGGCGTACGCCAGGCGCCTGCTCGGCAACACGCGCGATGAGTTGCGCCCCGAAGTTCTCCACAAAACCTTCACGGGTCCGCAGCGTAAAGCTGCGCTCCAGTTGCAGTAGATTGATTTTTTCGGCAGGACGCAGAACCGTTGTTGCATCCTGCACGAGCTGGCCGACGCGCCCACGGAGTTCGAGGGCGCGGGGTGTGGCGACCAGACCGCGCCCTGCGCGCACCAATAGTGGGTCGCCGGTAGTCTCGCGCAAACGGGCCAGCGCGCGGCTCATGGCTGAGGGGCTGAGCCGCAAACGCCGGGCGGCATTGGCCACGCTGCCTTCTGCCAACAACACATCCAATGTGACCAGCAGGTTGAGATCGGGGGTAACCATGCGGCGACCATAGCGCAATTTGGCGGTGGCATGGCGTTTAACGCACGAATAAAGTGCAAATGCTGCGCCTTCCGCTTTGTATGGCAAAGACCTAACCTCAAGCCAACTCCACTTCAGGAGTGATTTGAAAGAGAAATCCATGTTGAAAACAAGCATTGCGGGTCCAACAGCTGCTGCCTCCGTAAACGCAGCGCCCCAGGGCACAGTACCGGCGATCCGCTGGGCACTGGCCAGCCTTTCGCTGTCCATGTTGCTGTCTTCGCTGGGTACCAGCATTGCCAACGTCGGTTTGCCAACGTTGGCGCACGCTTTCAACGCGTCCTTCCAGCAAGTCCAATGGGTGGTGCTCGCCTACTTGCTCGCCATCACCACGCTGATCGTCAGCGTGGGGCGGCTCGGCGACATCTTCGGCCGCCGCCGGTTGCTGCTGGTTGGCATCGGCCTATTCACCGTCGCCTCCGTTGTGTGCGGCATCGCGCCCAACTTGTGGCTGCTGATCGCGGCCCGGGCCGTGCAAGGGCTGGGCGCAGCCACGATGATGGCCTTGACGATGGCATTCATCAGCGAAACGGTGCCAAAGGAAAAGACGGGGAGCGCCATGGGGCTGCTGGGCACAATGTCGGCAGTGGGCACCGCATTAGGCCCTTCGCTGGGCGGTGTGTTGATCGCAGGGATGGGTTGGCAAGCCATCTTCCTTGTCAACGTTCCCTTGGGGTTACTGGCCTTTGTGCTCACTCGCCGCTATCTGCCCCTGGACCGCCAGCATCTGTCCAAGGGCAATAGCAGCTTTGACGCTGTGGGCACATTGCTGCTGGCTCTAACGCTTGCTGCCTATGCACTGGCCATGACCACGCGGCATGGTGATGCCGGTAGCAACGGGCAGCGTGGCTTTGGTTTACTGAACATGGCGCTGCTGCTGGTCGCTGTGTGGGGCGCAGCACAGTTCGTATCAGCCGAGGCGCGGGTGGCATCTCCGCTGATCCGACTTACAGCCTTTCGCAACGCGGTGCTGCGCAGCAGCCTGGTGATAAACCTGCTGGTCGCCACGGTGATGATGGCCACGCTGGTCGTCGGGCCGTTTTATCTGTCGCGTGCGCTGGGGCTGAGCGCCGCCCAGGTGGGGCTGGTGTTGTCAATTGGTCCCATGCTCTGCGCGCTGAGCGGCTTTGTGGCAGGCCGCATGGTGGACCGTTGGGGTACGCAGCGCATGGTGATTGCCGGGCTCATCGCAGCGGCGTTGGGCGCGCTTGCGCTGTCGGTGCTGCCAGGCATGTTCGGCATTCAGGGCTACATCATTGCCGTCGCTGTATTGACACCGGGCTACCAGTTGTTCCAAGCCGCCAACAACACCGCCGTCATGGTGGAGGTGCCGACCGACCAACGCGGTGCTATCTCCGGCCTGCTCAATCTGTCACGCAACCTGGGGTTGATCACCGGTGCATCAGCCATGGGTGCGGTGTTTGCGTTCGCGTCCGGCGCGACCGATATCGCAACGGCGCAACCTGAAGCAGTTGCCCACGGCATGCGAATCACATTTTCAGTTGCAGCGGCTCTGGTGCTAGTTGCCATCGCCCATGCGCTGGCGAGTCAGCGCTCGGTGGGCCGCCACACCGTGGCGACGCCTTAGAGGCTGGTCACATCCACAAAATTTTCTGCGCGTGGGAAGCGGGCCACCATCCAATGGCGGTCCAGCTCCAGCGCCTTGATGATGGGCAACGGCAGGTCGCTGACGAGGTCCGGGTTGGGGTTGGGGCTATCGGCCAGCAGGGCAGCCAAATGCACCACACCGGACAGCTTGTCAAAGGTCTCCACCGCCATGGGCGAGCTGGCGCTTTGCAGGCCATTGACGATGGCCTCAGGAAAGTTCCAGTGGCGGGCCAGCACCGCGGTCACCTGAACTTCATCAAAGCCCAGCAGGCGGTGTTCGCGCTCCCAGCGGGCAAGCGCATGCGCGGGCGGGGACTCGATCTCGGTCAGGCTTTCGGGCGAGCGCTGGCCAATCAGCAACTCACCCAAGCGCAGCATCATGCCCGCCAGCCAGGCCTGTTGCGGGTCCAGCCCGGCACCACCGGCCAGCCATTGCGCATAACCGGCGCAGGCCATGCTGTATTTCCAGAAGGCCTTGCGGTCCAACCCCGGTATCGTGGGAAAGGCGGTGCTGATGCTGGTGGAAAGCGCCAGCGAGCGTATGCGCGACATGCCCAGCATGGTGATGGCATGGCCCAGCGAGAGCACTTGACGGCTCAGGCCAAACTGCGCGCTATTGGCCATGCGCAGCAGGTTGGCGGTCAACGCAGGGTCTTTGGAAATGATGGTCTCGATCTGCGCGGCACTCGCGTCCGGGTCGTTCAGCGTGCGCACCAGCGAATGGGCTACCTCGGTCATGATGGGCAGCTTGGCGGTCTCAAAAAAATCGGCTAGGTCAGACATGAATACTCCAAATCGGAAACTGGGTGCCAGTATAGAAAATCGCCATTCGCTCGCAAACTTTTGTGCGTCAGCCCAGCGCCAAGCCGCATACAAACACGCCCACGATGACCAGCACCGTGCCCGCCACCAGCCAGGCGGTGAACGGCTCGTCCAGCAACAGCACATCCATCAGCATCTTAGACACGGGGCCCACCATGACCGGCAAAGTCCACCCAGTCCTTACGGGTCAGCGGCGCGGGCGTGCGGTGCGGCGTGCTGCGGCTGACCCACCGGCTCATGGCCAGGAAAAAAAACGGCAGCGCAAACAACATACGCAGCATGATCAGCGTGACTGCATCCACACCATGGCGGTACGCCAGCTTGACGATGATGGCCTTGCCACTGAAGGCAATCGCGCCGACCGCGGCCAACGTCAGGCCGATTGCTATAGATTTAGGAGCTGCTTGCGCTTGTTGCACGAGGGCTACAGCCATTTTTGTCAAATACTTATTGGGCAAACGGGGCAAAGGCACGATTCAGACACCACTCAGGCTCGACCAGGGCTTGCTGGCACCACTGCACAGGAGCCAGGGAAGCGCGTAAGGTCTAAAATCCGCTATCCACTGAGCTCCACGCAGCACCGAACTCCACCGTAGCTCCCCAAAGAATTGGCAATGAACCCTGAACCTGCACCACCGTTGGAATCCGAGCTGCTGGCGCAGGCGATTGAACAAAGCCCATTGGGCATCGTCATCTTGGGCCTTGACGGCCATGTGCAGTATTGCAACCAGGGCTTCCTCTTGATGTCGGGGTTCTCACAGGCCGATGTCATTGGCACCAAGCCCCACCCCTGGAACCCCGACGCGGCCACCGAAGCGATATACCGCAGCCTGTTGACGTCTGAGCTCCCGGATGACCGCTGGAAAGGCGATGTGCAAAGCACGCGCAAAGACGGTACTGTGTACTGGGAGCGCCAGGTTGTGTCCACCTTGCGTGGCGCAGCGGGCCAACACACCCACCTGATCGTCGTCAAAGAAGATGTCAGTGATCGCAAATTGCGCCGGGCCGACTACGCCCAAACACGGCATTTGCACGAAAGAGCCTTGGCCTCTAGCAGCAACGGCATCATGATCACCCGCAGCGACGAAGACGACCACTCCATCGTCTACGTCAACCCGGCGTTTGAGCGCATCACTGGTTACCGCGCTGACGAAGTGATGGGGATGGAAGGCCGTTTTCTGGTGCGCGACGACCTGGCCCAACCCGACCTGGAGCACATTCGCTCGGCGCTGCGCGAAAAGCGCGAAGGCTCGGCCACGCTGCGCAATTACCGCAAGGACGGATCGCTATTCTGGAACGAGCTGCACATTGCACCCGTGCAGGACCTGGCCGGTGGCACCACCACCCACTTCGTCAGCATCATCAACGACATCAGCGATCGCGTGCGTTACCAACATGCGCTGGAGTACCAGGCCAACCACGACAGCCTGACCGGCCTGGCCAACCGCAACCTGCTGGGCGACCGCATCGAGCAGGCCATTGCCTGGGCCAAACGCAACGGACACGTGCTGGGTGTGATGCTGCTGGACCTGGACCACTTCAAACTCATCAACGACGCATCCGGCCACAGCGCGGGTGATGCGTTGCTGAAGGAAGTGGCGCTGCGCCTGATGGCCTGCGTGCGCGAGACCGATACCGTGGCCCGGCTGGGCGGTGACGAGTTCGTCATCATCCTGACCGATCTACCGCAGCCTGGCGATGTGGACCAGATCGCCGAGAAGATCTTGTCCACACTATCGCGCCCGACCGAGATCGCGGGGCGCGAAGTGTTTGTCACGGCCAGCATCGGCGTGTCGCTGTACCCACGCGATGGCGACCACGGCGAGATTTTGCTGCGCTATGCGGACATGGCGATGTACCGCGTCAAGGAACATGGCCGCAACAGCGTGCGCCAGTTCGTGCCCGAGATGGGGTCCACCGCCATCAGCCGTCTCGACATGGAAGGCGCGATGCGCCGCGGCCTGGAGCGCGGCGAGTTTGTACTGCACTACCAACCCAAGATCGACTTGGCCACTCAACACGTAGTGGGCGCAGAAGCGCTGATACGCTGGCAGCATCCGCAGATTGGCCTGATCCACCCCATTGAGTTCATACGCCTGGCCGAAGATACGGGTCTGATCCTGCCGCTAGGAGAATGGGTGCTGGCCGAGGCCTGCAAACAGCAGGTGTTGTGGCAGCAGCAAGGCATGCAGCCGCTCAAGATCGCCATCAACATGTCGGCCCGTCAATTCCGCCAAGACGATCTGGCTGATCGCATCGAAGCCGTGTTTGCAAGCACGGGGGCCGACACCGAGCACGTCATACTGGAGTTGACCGAGAGCATGGTCATGCACGATGTAGACAGCACGTTGGTGGCCTTGCGCGCACTGAAAAAATTGGGCGTATCGCTGTCGCTGGATGACTTTGGCACGGGCTATTCCAGCCTTTCCTATCTGCGGCGCTTCCCGATTGACGAGCTCAAGATCGACCGCTCCTTCATCAACGACATCCACACCAACCCGGACGATGCCGCCATCGCGGGCGCCATCATCGCCATGGCGCGCAGTTTGGGCTTGTCGGTGGTAGCCGAAGGCGTGGAGAAAAAAGAACAGGCCGATTTGCTGACCAGGCTGGGCTGCAACCAGGTACAGGGCTACTACTACGCCCGCCCGCTGACGGTTGCTGCATTTGCCAACCGCCTGCGCGAACAGCAGGCCCATAAAGAATGAACCGGCTCAACTGGTGCACGGTCACCTCTGCAGAACTGGCCCTGTTGCTGAAGAAGGCCAAGCTGGACGATTCACGTGCCGTGGGCACATCGACCGTCTACCAGCTCAAGATCGATGGCCGCGATGTGCTGGCCGTGTCCCTGCCGGATGGTGACGCAGTCGTCGTAGAGGTCGTCGCCCCAGTCCACTCGCTGCGCAGGCGCGTAGACCCTACCGTCACCTGATTCAAGCCTTTTTGCCGCGCAGACGCTCTGCCGCACCCACACCTAGAAACACCAGGGCGCCGGCCACCACGCCGGTCAGCGCATCAATGCACAGTGGCAACACAGCCCGTGCCACACCGGCTACAGCGCCCTCTGTTCCGATGTGATCCAGCAGCACTTGCCCCGCATGGTGCAGCGGCCCCAAGCCATGCACCAGAATGCCACCGCCGACCAAAAACATGGCCGCCGTGCCCACTACGGCCAGGGTCTTCATCAGCCCCGGCGCTGCCGCCAACAAGGCCCGCCCCACCGCCTGCTGCGCACGCCGCGTTGCGCCACCATTCGGCAGGCGGCTCATATGCAAGCCCAGATCGTCCATCTTCACAATACCGGCCACAAAGCCATAGACACCAAAGGTCATCAGTACCGCAATGCCGCTCAGCACAGCCAACTGCGTCATCCACGGCTGGGTCTGCACCGTACCCAGCGTGATGGCAATGATCTCGGCCGACAGCACAAAATCGGTGCGAATGGCACCCTTGATCTTGTCGCGCTCCAGGGCTACCAGATCCGCCTTGGGGTCGCTCAAGGCCTTCAACAGCTCGGCCTCGTGGGCGTGGTCTTCGGCGTCATCGCTGTGCAAGAACTTGTGCGCCAGCTTTTCAAAGCCTTCAAAACACAGGTATGCACCGCCCACCATCAGCAACGGTGTCACCGCCCATGGGATAAAGACGCTGATCAGCAATGCGGCCGGCACCAGGATCAACTTGTTGAGCAATGAGCCCTTGCATACGGCCCAGACCACGGGCAGCTCGCGGTCGGCCGAAACACCGGACACCTGCTGGGCATTGAGCGCCAGGTCATCGCCCAACACACCGGCCGTTTTTTGGGCTGCTACTTTGGAAAGCACAGCCACGTCATCCAGGATGGTGGCGATATCGTCTAACAGGGCAAGCAGACTACTGGACATAGGACAAGAAAAGAAGGGTGTTTGAGCGGGAAAATACCCATTGTCGCAGCGCGGACCGCAGGCAAAATGCGCGCATATGCCCCACGCCCATGACAACCTCCCTGCGCCCACCGTATTGGACGTGGAGGCGTCGGGTTTTGGGCGCAACAGCTACCCCATAGAAATCGGTTTTGTGCTGCCCAATGGTCATGCCTACTGCACCCTGATACGCCCCGAGGCTACCTGGACCCACTGGGATGCCCAGGCCGAAGCCACCCACCACATACCGCGCGCGCTCATTCTGGAACGCGGCGCACCGGTGCTTGAAGTAGCCCGCAGCATCAACGCACAACTGGCCGGGCAGATTGTTTACTCCGACGGCTGGGCAAACGACTTCAGTTGGGTGGGTGCGCTGTTCGATGCGGCCGATATGAGCCCGGCCTTCAAACTCGAAAACCTGCGCGCCCTGCTGGACGAACAGGAGGCCGATTTGTGGCACACCGTCAAGGCCCAGATCAGCAGCGAGCGTGGCGTGCAGCGCCACCGTGCCAGTGCTGATGCACGCCTGCTGCAGCTCACGTTACAGCGCCTGCGCCATTTGGCAGCGGAAAAATAGGGCCTATGCTGGAAATCACCAGCTTCAGGGGTCGGCTTGCACTGTGGTTTGCTGGTCTGTCTCTTCTGACCCTGCTCAGCGTCGGGCTCTACGTCGGCCACCTGGCCACACGGCAGATGGCTGTGACCGCTGGCGAATCGATCCACACCACCGCCATGGCCGCAGCCGACCTGCTGGGCGCCAATTTGCGCGAGCGTGAGCTGGAAATTGCCCTGCTTAGCCAGTCGCCCCTTGTTACCCGTGGCGATCTCACCAACCCGGATATTTTGTTCTCGCTGGAGCAACGCAAAAAATTCCAGGCGGAGTTTGCGTGGCTGGGCGTGGCCGATGTCGATGGCAAAGTAGTACAAGCCGTCAACGGCATGCTGCAGGGCCAGTCCGTAGCCAAGCGCCCCTGGTTCATTGCCGGTCTGCAAGGTGTCTATACAGGTGATGTGCATGAAGCCTTATTGCTGGCCAAGCTGCTGCCCAGCCAGGCATCGGGCGAGCCCTTGCGCTTTATCGACTTCGCGGCCCCAATTTTGAACAGGGGGGGTAAAGTGATCGGCGTGTTGGGCGCACACGGCCACTGGAACTGGGTGACCGACACCGTCAAGGCCGCCGCCCAGCGGCTGGGCAGCGAGAGTGGCTCCGAGATTTTGATCGTGGACAAACACGGCACGGTGCTCTACCCACAAGGCTTGCTGGACCGCGCCCGCATGCCCCCCACCATGCCAGACGACCAAGCCTACGCCACGGTAGCATGGGGTGACGGCCGCGACTACCTCACCAGCCAGGTGGCGGTAGACGCCCGCACGCAAACCAATCTGGGTTGGCAGATTGTGGTGCGCCAGCCGCTGGACGCGGCGCTGCAACCCGTTTACGCGCTGCGTCTGCGCCTGGCCGCTTTGGGACTTGCGGCCATTGTGATGTTTGCCCTGGTGGCCTTACGACTGGCGCAGAACGTCAGCCAACCCATCGAACAACTGGCGGCGGCAGCACGGCAGATCGAGCGGCGCGAGGGCACGCCGCAGTACCCCACCAACACCCGCGTGCGGGAGGTGGCGCAACTGAGTCAGTCCATGCAATCGATGACCGAATCATTGCTGCAGCGCGAGCATGATCTTGAAACTCTGAACCAAACGCTGGAGCAGCAGGTGCTACAGCGCACCGAGGCGCTGGCTACGGCCAACGGCCAACTGGCAGAACTCGCCACCCGTGATGCACTCACCGGCCTGTACAACCGCCGTCGCCTGGACGAAAAACTGGCGGACTGCGTGCAAAGCGGTAAACGTGTGGGGCGCGGGTTCGCCATCCTGGTGCTGGACGCCGACCATTTCAAACGCGTCAATGATAGTTACGGGCACAGCGCGGGCGATGCGGTCTTGCAGCAACTGGCACGCATGCTGCTGGAACACACCCGCACGACCGACTTTGTGGCACGGTATGGTGGAGAAGAATTCGTTGTGCTGCTGCCAGAAACACCCCACCAGGATGAGGCACTCACCGTGGCGGAAAAGGTGCGTGCGGCGGTGGAACATGCCACGTTCCCCCAAGTGGGGCGGCTCACGGTCAGCATAGGCATCAGCCTCTGGAGCCCCAAAGATTCCAACAGCTCAGACGTTTTCAAGCGGGCAGACGAGGCGCTGTACCTGGCCAAATCGTGCGGTCGCAACCAGGTTGTGGTGTCGGGCAGCAGCGCGTAGCGCAATAGGTGCTGCGGGACGCAGGCTAAGTGATTTTGAAGACAGTGCGAGTCGGCTTGGCACCGCCCTTTTCTTCGTAAACCGCCCATTGCTTGATGCCCTTCACCAACACCAGCTTGCTGATGTCTTTGACGGGTTTCTTGGCTTTGAGCTTGGCCGTCACCCAGTCTTGCACGTGCGCAAAGTGTTCTCCTTCCTTCCCGGTGGGGATCAGCAATTCTTTCCCGGCAACACTGCCCATGGAAGTGACTAAGAGTTCGGTGGCTGGCATTTTTACTGGGCTCTGGATGGTGGGGCTGGAACCGTACTCTAACGCCACAGCCATCACACGCCCCGCGCCGCCACAGCCGCATCGCTGTTGCGCTGGGCAAATGCACGTTGTGCAAACGCCAGCACCATGCGCGACGCGTCTGGGCCTGCCGGGTCTGAATAGGGCTGCGCGGCAGCGCCACCGCTCCACGCATGACCCAGCCCTGCCACCTGTGCCCACGTGGCGACCACGCGTTTGCCAAGCTTCCACTGCGTCAGCGTTGCAGGGTAACGCGCGCCACGCTGCACCACCCGCGGCGCTGACGATTTGGCGCTCACGGTCGCAGCCCAACGCATGGCCGCAAGCCCGCCATTGACTGGTGCGACGACCGTATCTTTGTCACCCTGGATCACCAACAGTGCCGGCAATGAACCCTTGGGGACCGGCGGCAATGCCTTGCCAATGCTGGCAGAGCGACCGCGCATGGCCGCTAGCGCCGTGGCAGACGAGCTCGCCAAGCCGGGGCCCACACCCGAGTGCATGGCCACCGCCGCAAAGCGATCTGGATACACCAGCGCAAGTAGCGCCGCCATTCCCGCACCAGCCGACATGCCGACGACTGCAATGCGTTGGACATCAATGGGGTACGCCGCACAAACCTGATCCACCACCGCCAGAATGCTGGCCGCTTCGCGCTGGGCACGTCCCGATCGGGAGTCAAACCAGTTCCAGCAACCCTGAACATTTGCCAGCCGATCTTGCTCGGGGTACAGAACCACCATGCCCGCCGCAGCGGCCAAACGGTTCATGCGCGTGCTGGCGGCAAAGCTGTGGGCATCTTGGCCGCAGCCGTGCAGCATCACCACCAATGCCATCTTGCCCGCCGGTGCCTTATCAGGCGGGCGGTATACGTAGTAGCGCTTGGCACCGGCAGGTCCAATTGCCATGCCTGCTCGCAAGCCAGCGGGCTTGGGCGATACAGGCTTGCGCGCCTTGGGCTTTCGAGAGGATTTGGGCGAAGCTGCTTTCGCCAACTTGGCTCCGGCCCGCAACGCCGTGCGGGTCATCGCGCCCATTTGTCGACCCATGCCGCGCGTCCAAATAGTCTTTGCCCATAGCTTACGCATCTGTATTGGCTCTCATAACACCAGGGAAAAGTTTTGTAGGACACCAGCTTATGCGAAGCGGGGCCAATGCAGAGTGTGCTTGCGTACATACACGGTCATGCTGCCCGTAACAGACTGTGAACTCACCCAAATACACTCAAAAAGACCGGAGCAACCCATGCCAAAAACAAGCCAACAACCCCCTGACCCCATCTTGGTTGGCAAGGCGCCCATAGCGCCGGGCTCAACTGCACCCGCTCGCGGCAAGGGCTTGCCCCTGCCGCATGAACGCGATGAGTCCGCTTACAGCGTGGCCGCGACGCCTGACCCCAAGATAGTGCAGGCCAAGCGCGACATCGATGCGGGTTTGGTAGACACCGATATGCGCGCCACACCCGGGTTGGACGCAGACCTGCGCAAGAAGATGGTGCCTGGCCCAGGTGGCAAGCCGCCGCCAAGCGGACACTAAG
>NZ_JANXUQ010000217.1 GCF_025356155.1 Rhodoferax sp.
GAGCCCGTGCGGTCATCGCCCAGTGTGAAAACGCTTTGCGTGCCGGCCTTGAAGGCGATCTTGCTGACCCAGCCAAAATTCTTCTGGCTGCATACCACTACGGCGGGCGCGGCATTGCCGATGAAGTATTCGATCTCCCCGCTTTGGTAGGCGGTGTTCAGCGGCAGGAACACATAACCGGCCCGCAGCGTGGCGAGGTACAGCGCCAGGGCCTCGACCGATTTTTCTACCTGCACGGCGATGCGGGAGCCCGCTGGCAGCTTCAGCGATTGCAGCAGATTGGCCAGCATGGCGGTGCTGCGGTCCAGGTCGCGCCAAGAGTAGTGCAGGCCGTTGTCGGTCTCGACCGCAACAGCGTCCAGGTCTGCAGGAAAGGCCGCACGCAGCGCGGCAAAGAGGTTGTGGTTCTTCATGGGTCGGACGTTTCAGAATGGGTCTTTGGTGCACGACGCGCCCGAGGGGCTCAGGTTGTAAACCGCGGCGTGCGCTTGTCGGTGAAGGCTGTCACACCTTCGCGGTGCTCGGCAGAACTGGCATAGCGGTAGGCATTTGCTACCAAATCAGGAGCGGTATGTTCAATATTCACGAGGGCTAGCGCCCGAAATGTCTGTTTATTCAGGCGCGCAGCATTGGGTGCGAGGCTGCGCATGCGCCGCACGTAGGCATCTACCGCCGCATCCAATGCACTTGCAGCCACAACCTGGTTCAGGAAGCCGCGCTGCTGCATCTGGGCAGCGTCCAACACGGCGGCGGACAGCAGCATCTCCCGCGCCGTCAGCTCGCCTACTGCACGCACGACCAGAGCCGCCTCGCGTGGCGCCATCGGGAAGCCCAGCTTGGCAATCGGCGCGCCGAAGCGGGCCGTGTCGCTGGCGATACGGATGTCGCAGCAACTGGCGATCTCCACCCCCGCCCCCATACAGTTGCCCTCAATCTGCGCGACGATAGGCACGTCGCAGTCCAGCATGGCTTGCAGACCGCCCCAGACATCGTTTTCGTGGAAGTCGCGCAAGCCCTGCTCTTCAAAGCGGAAGCTGGCGTATTCCGAAATGTCACCACCGGCGCAGAAGTGGTCTGCTCCGTGGATGACGACGGCGCGCAGGCTGGCGTCCCGCTGGATCTGCCCGAAAACGGCCCGCAGTTCACGCCACATGGCGCGCGACATGGCGTTGAGCTTGCCCGGGTGGCCGATGGCCACGCGGGCTATGCCGTCCGCGCAGACCATACCGACGGAACCACTCATGGTTTGACCGCCGCAACGCCCATCACCGCATTGGGCAAGGCAGTTGCAATACCCGGGAACACACAAATCAGCACCACGGCCAGCAGCATCAACACCACAAAAGGCAGCACACCCCAGATGATGTCTTTCAGCGGGATATCGGGCGCAATGTTCTTGATGACGAAGATGTTCAGCCCCACGGGCGGGTGGATCAGCCCGGTCTCCATGACGATGGTCATCAGCACGCCAAACCAGATCAGGTCAAACCCCGCAACCTTGAGCGGCGGCAGGATGATGGGCGCCGTCATCAGGATGATGCTGACCGGCGGCAGGAAGAAGCCCAGCAAGATCACCATGACCAGAATCGCTGCCAGTAGCACCCATTTGGACAACTGCATGGCCACGATCCATTCGGCCGTGGACTGGCTGATGTGCAAAAAGCTCATCACATACGAGAACAGCAGCGACATGCCGATGATCATCATCAGCATCGTCGACTCCTTGAGCGTAGCCGTCAGAATCGGTGCCACATCACGCGGCCGCCAGACGCCATAGATGCCGGCGATCAGCACCAGCGCCAGCAGCGCGCCCAGGCCAGCAGTCTCGCTGGGCGTGGCAAAGCCGCCATACAGCGCCACCATGACACCGATCAGCAGCAGCACAAAGGGCACCACGCGCGGCAGCATCTCGAACTTCTGCCGGGTGCTGAAGGTCTCGCGCTCCAGCAAGGCCGATGCGGCGCCGGTGCGCTTGAACTCGGCCTCGGCCAGCGCGTATTCCTTGCGGTAGCGCAGCACGGCGTAGAACGAGAACAGTGCCACCAGCAACACACCGGGGAAGATGCCCGCCAGAAACAGCCGCCCCAACGATTGCTCTGCCGCCACGGCGTAGAGGATCATCGTCACCGATGGCGGCAGCAAGATGCCCAGCGTGCCGCCTGCGGCGATGATGCCGGCTGCAAAGCCGGGCGAATAGCCACGCTTGCGCATCTCGGGAATGCCCGCGCTGCCGATGGCCGAGCACGTGGCCGGGCTAGAGCCCGCCATGGCCGCGAACAGCGCACAGGCAAACACATTGGCAATGCCCAGCCCACCGGGTATGCGGCCCATCCACACATGCATGGCGGCATACAGGTCTTGCCCGGCCCGCGATCGGCCAATGGCCGCTCCCTTGAGAATGAACAGCGGTATCGACAGCAGCGTGATGCTCGCCATCTCTTCGTAGACGTTTTGCGTCACCGTGTTGAGCGCGGACGCCGGCATGAACAAATACATGAACAGCACCGCCACGCTGCCCAGCGCAAACGATATCGGCGCACCGGAGAACATGAACAACAGCGTGACCGCGCCGAACAACAAACCCATGGTCAGCATGCTCATTTGGCGCCCCCCGTTGGCAGTGGCTTGCGCAGGCCATTGACCCGCGCGGCAAACTGCACCAGCAGTTGCAGGCTCAGCAGACTCATGCCCAGGGCCATCAGTCCATAGGGAACAGACAATGGCGGCGCCCACGATGACGATGTGGTCTGCTGCTCCACCCAGGCCTCGTGGAACAGCGTCCACGATTTCCACGAGAAGAACGTGCAAAACGCCAGGCACATCAGGTCAACCGCCACCAGCCGCCAGCGGTTCACCGCCTCCGGCAACAGCGTAGCCACCGCCTCGATGCCCACATGGCCGCGCAGGCTCTGCACAAAGGCCGCGCACAGAAACGTGGCGCCAACCAGGCAGAACACCGCCGCTTCGTCTTGCCAGTCGGTAGAGGCCTGCATCACATAGCGCGACACGACGCTATAGGTCAGCACCAATGACGCGACCAACAGGGCCAGCATTCCCAGGATGACCATGGTTTTGTTGATCCACAGCAGCAGTTGCGCCAGGGGCCGCAAAAAGCCCGGCGTATCTGGGTCTATGCTGATGGCGACGGGCCCCGTATTCAGGGCAGCATCGGTCACAGCAGTTTCTGCGCGGCCTTCAGCAGCGCAGCGCAGGATTCATTCTTGTCGTTGAAGTCTTTCCACGCAGTTTCGCGGGCGATGGCCTGCCATTTTTTCAACGTGGCCTCGTCCATGTCGTAGACCTTGGCGCCCGCCTTGGCGTAGATGTCGGCGGCGGCCTTGTCGTCGGCCTTGGCGGCGTCGCGGGCGAACACTTCCAGCTCGCCACCGACCGCCATCACCACGTCCTGCTGCGCCTTGGGCAGCTTGGCAAAAACCTCCTTGGAGATCATCAAGGGCTCGAACATGAACCAGTAGGTCTTGTCGCGCCCGCTGGTCAAATGCTTGGCGATTTCTTCGAGCTTGAACGAGATGAAGCTGGTGCTGGAGGTCATCGCCGCATCCATCGCGCCAGTCTGCATGGCGGCGTAGATTTCGTTGGATGGCAGCGTGATGACGGAGGCGCCGGCCTGCTTCAGCATCATGTCCATCTCGCGGCTGCCGCCGCGCACCTTCAGGCCCTTGGCATCGTCGGGGGTCAACAGCGGGCGCGTGCGGCTGGCCACGCCACCGGCTTGCCAGATCCAGCTGACGACGATGATGCCCTTGTCGTCCAGCACCTTGGACAAGAGCTTGCCGACCTCGGCATTCTTCCAGGCCGCGCCCTGCTCGTAGCTGGGCACCAGGGCCGGCATCAGGCCGATATTGGTCTCGGCCACTTCGCCCCCGGCGTAAGACAGCGGCACCAGGCTCATGTCCAGCGCGCCCTTGCGCATGGACGAAAACTGGGCATTGGTCTTCATCAGGGACGAGCCGGGGTAAACCGAGGCCTTGAGTGCACCGGCTGTACGCTTCTCCACCTCTACCGCAAACTTGCGGCACAGGCGGTCGCGGAAATCGCCCTCGGTCAGCGTGCCGCCGGGGAACTGGTGGGAGATTTTGAGGCCGCCACCGGCCTGCGCCCACAGATTGCCACCGGCCATGCCGGTCAATGCACCGGCGCCCAGCGCCTGCGTAAAAGTACGTCGTGTCAAAGTCATGTCTGTCTCCTCGTTATTTATACATTTCGATGCCCAAACCTGCCGCCGCTACAACCGCGATGCAACCACTTTAATTACCCAGAAACAACTGTTGTACCGAACTGGAAACCGGTGCTTTGCCCTGCGCCAGTTGCGCCCTGTGTTTGTCCAGGCGCTTGAGGTCATACAAATAATTCACCATCAAGCCGTAGGACTGCTTTAAGCCCTTGTTCGATGGATCGCCGGCCCAGTTGAGCCGTTCCACGCGCGCACCATTGCCCAGGTGGAAGCGCGCCACTGGATCTACCGGCTTGCCGTCCACCGTGGCCTGGCCCAGGTAGTGGGCGGCGCAGCGCATCAGCATCTGGCGCACGGGTGATTTGTCGGTCAGGTGCAGGCTGGTTTCCGCCGCGGTCAGGAAATGCGTGGCGCCGGGCGGCTCAAAGCCCACGGCCCGGCCCAGCGCGCTGCGCTCCTTGTCGTCCAGCGTGGCCAGCATGGCGGTGGCGTTTTTGCCCAACCAAGACCGGAAACCTGGGATGGGCGACAGCGTGGCGAATATCTTGAGTTTGGGGAATTCTGATGTCAGCGACTCGACGACCCGCTTGATCAGCGAATCGCCAAAACTCACGCCGCGCAGGCCGGTTTGCGTGTTGCTGATGGAGTAAAAAATAGCGGTCGTCGCCTTGACCAAATCCGCATCGGCGGCCAGTTCGTCCAACAGCGGCGTGATGTTGCTGGCTATGCCATCCACCAACGCCACCTCAACAAAAATCAAAGGTACGTCGGGCAAGCGGGGGTGGAAGAAGCCATAGCAGCGGCGGTCACTGTCCAGCCGGTTCTTGACGTCGGCCCAGCTCTTGATGTCGTGCACCGCCTCGTACTTGATGAGCTTCTCGATCAGCGACGCGGGTGAATCCCAACTGATACGGCGCAGGTCCAGAAAGCCCACATCAAACCAGGTGGAGAACATGTATTCCATTTCCACGTCCAGCGCCATGAGCCGCTTGTCCTGCTTCAGGGCGGGCTGCATCTCGGCCCGCATGTCGACCAGGAACTGGATGCCGCCGGGGTAGACGCTGAAGCGCTGCAGCAGACGCCTGCGCGGCGACACGGTGGCGCGGCGGTAGTTGACCTCGGCCACCGCCTCGTCGGGTGTACCGATGGTGGCAGCAAACTGCGCCTGCGCCGCCTTGACCTTGACCGGGTCGGCCACAAACTGCTCGCTCATCAGCAGCCACAGGTCGCGCCGGCGCTGTGCGGTGGCACCTATGTACCAGGCGGCCATGGCGGAGGCGCGGCGCCCGCCCTCGACCTCGCTGACGCGAGGGTCGATCATGGCCTGCAGCTCCTGCAGGCTGCGGCGCAACATGCGGGGAGACAGGGCTTCGTCCTTCTGGGTCAGCGTGGCCTTGAGGCGCTCGTGTGTGGAGCGTGAACGGGTGCTGCCATCACCGGCAGCCTTGTTGGCGGGTGCTATGGATTTAGTAGCTACCTGCGCAGTTTCTGCGAGGGCTAGCGGCTGATTAGGCTCAAGGCTTCCGGCTGGAAGCAGCTTGGAGACGCCACGACTCAGCCATTCGGGTGTATTCATGCCAACAACCTGCTCTTCTGCTCGCGGGCCAACAAGCGCAGCGCCTCACGCTGGCGCGTCAGATGCGTGCGCATGGCGGCGTCGGCACCCTCGCTGTCGCGCGAGCGCAGGGCGGCGTAGATCGCTAGGTGCTCGGCCAGGCTTTGCTCCAGCCGCCCCGGTGCATGCAACTGCTGCAGGCGGGCCAGCTTGAGTATCTTGCGCAAATCGGCAATCACCTGGGCTAGCCAGCGGTTGTTGGCAAGCAGGATGATGGCCTCGTGGATCGCGAAATTGGTAGCGTAGTAGTCGTTGATGCGCTTGGCCTGGGCGTGCTCGGCCAGGCGGGCGTGCAGGGTGTCGAGTGCGGCGATGTCGGCGTCGCTGGCGTTGCGGGCGGCCTCGAAAGCGCAGCGCCCTTCCAGCAAGGCGATCACCGGGAAGATGTCGTCCAGGTCCTGCTCGGTGACTTCGTTGACGAAGCTGCCGCGCCGGGGCTCGTGGCGCACCAGGCCTTCGGCGGCCAGCACTTTGAGGGCCTCACGTAGCGGCGTGCGCGAAATCTTCAAGCTCTCACACAGCGCCGCCTCATCGATGAAACTGCCCGGCGGCAAGGTGCCAGCGAAAATTTGGTCGCGCAGCAAAACGGCTACTTCTTGGTGCAGGGAGTTGTGGACCAGGCGCATGGTGTGGGCGTTGCCGCTAAATAATTTTTGCTGGTGATTCTCAATAATTACCGGTAATTATGAAAACAACCGAGCGCCCTTGCAAGGGTGTATCCCCCCGGATAAACCCGGGGGTGCGTCCAATTCAATGAGAAGCTCAGTGGGGAGGGGTGGGGCTAGATTGGGGGCGGCTCCGTGCCCACAACCACAGGCCTATGCCACCCACAATCATCGGCACGCATAGCCACTGGCCCATGCTCATACCGGTCTGCTGCTGCAGCCAGAGCAGGTGCGCGTCGGGCTCGCGGAAGAATTCGGCAATAAAACGGAACACGCCGTAGCCGAACAAGAAGGCGGCGGCCACCTGCCCCTGCTTACGCTCTTTGCGCGCGTACAACCACAACAATACGAATAGCAGCAATCCTTCCATCAGGAACTGGTAGACCTGCGAGGGGTGGCGTGGCAGGTCACCCGCACCGCGGAACACCATGCCCCAAGGCAAGGATGGGTCCGACAAACGGCCCCACAACTCGCCATTGATGAAATTGCCCACCCTACCAGCCGCCAAGCCGGTAGGCACACAGGGCGCCACAAAGTCGGCCACTTGCCAGAACGGCTTGTGGCGCGACATAGCAAACCACACCATGGACACAATCACGCCCAGCATGCCGCCGTGGAAGCTCATGCCGCCCTGCCAAACGTACAGGATTTCAAGCGGATGCTCCAGGTAAAAAACCGGCTTGTAGAACAGGCAATAGCCTATGCGCCCACCCAGCACCACGCCCATGACACCCATGAACAGGATGTCCTCCACGTCCCGGTACGCCCAGGCACCCTTGCCTTGGACTGCGGCGAATGGCGAATGGCGCAGACGCAGGCGCCCCAGCAACATGAACAGCGCAAAGGCGGCCAGGTAGGTCAGGCCATACCAATGGACGGCAATGGGGCCTAGTTGCAAGGCGACGGGGTCAATTTGGGGGTGGATCAGCATGGGCGTATTTTGCACGCAAGCCAAGGGGCGTTTTTCAGCTGTCGAACAGCCGCCGTGCGGGGTGGATCAGGTCTGTGGCGCAAACTCCAGAAACCGCTCCAATACCGGGTTGGAGTTCAGCCAGACCAAGCTGGTCTCGCAACTGGGAACAGCCCCCTGGATTGCGCGGTAAACCACGCCAGGGCGCTGGAACTGCTGCACGCTTGCAGGTACCCAGGCGACGCCCAAACCGGCCGACACCAGGTTGACGATGGTTTGCATCTGGATCGCCTCTTGCGCCACCGTGGGTAGCTGCTCGGCCGCGTGGTACATGCCAAAAATGGCGTCGTATAGGGACGGCACGATCCGCCTGGGGAAGGTCACCAAGGGCTCTTGCCAGACATCGTGCAATGACAACTGCGGGGTTTGTGACAGCGCGTGTTGCTCGGGCATGGCCAAGACCAGGGGCTCGCTGGCGACCAGCAGCCGCTGCAAATGCGGTGGCGCAAAGCCTGGCGCATGCAACACGAAACCGGCATCCAGCTCACCACGCTCCAGCAAGGGCAATTGCACGTCGCCCGTGCCTTCCAGCAACTCCAGCTTGACACCCGGACAGACCTTGCGAAAAGCCATGGTCCATTGCGGCAGCAGCGAATAGCCAGCGGTGGACACGAATGCCAGCCGCAGGCGACCGGCCTCCCCTACCCCCGCGGCATGCGCCAGCACGGACAAGTCCCGTGCACGCAGCAGCAGGTCGCGCGCCAGAGGCAGCACGGTGTGCCCGGCCGCCGTCAGTTGCACGCTGCGCTTGGTGCGGTCAAACAAACGCACGCCCAGTGTCTTTTCGAGCTGGGCAATTGCCTGGGTCAGCGGCGGCTGCGTCATGTGCAGGCGCTGCGCGGCACGGCCAAAGTGCAGTTCCTCCGCCAACGTGGCGAACTGGCGCCACAGCCGCAGCTCCACCCAGGGTTCAGCTATAGAAGACAAGGAAGGCAAATCACTCATATGCCAAGCATATTAATGCAGCTTGAAATATATATTGGAAGCTTTTTAGTTTGAGAGGCATACTTCGCGGCATTCCCCCCTCACAACCCTCAAGAGCACGCCATGGACACCAAACCCGTCATCCTCAACCCCCGCAGCAAAAACATCACCGAAGGCAAAAGCCGTGCGCCCAACCGCTCCATGTACTACGCCATGGGCTACGAAGAAGCCGATTTCAAGAAACCCATGGTCGGCGTTGCCAACGGCCACAGTACGATCACACCCTGCAATAGCGGCCTGCAAAAGCTGGCGGATGCGGCCATTGCCGGTATTGAGGAAGCGGGTGGCAACGCGCAGGTGTTTGGCACGCCCACCATTTCCGACGGCATGGCCATGGGCACCGAGGGCATGAAGTATTCGTTGGTGTCGCGTGAAGTCATCAGCGACTGCATCGAGACCTGTGTGCAAGGCCAGTGGATGGACGGTGTGGTCGTGGTCGGCGGCTGTGACAAGAACATGCCTGGTGGCCTGATGGGCATGCTGCGCGCCAATGTGCCGGCCATCTATGTGTACGGCGGCACCATTCTGCCCGGCACCTACAAGGGCAAAGACCTGAACATCGTCAGCGTGTTCGAAGCCGTAGGCGAGAACGCCGCAGGACGCATGAGCGACGAGGACCTGTTGCAGATCGAGCGCCGCGCGATCCCCGGCACCGGATCCTGCGGTGGCATGTACACGGCCAATACGATGTCTTCGGCATTTGAAGCCTTGGGCATTTCGTTGATCTATTCCTCGACGATGGCCAACCCCCACGACGAAAAAATGAACTCTGCGAAGGAATCGGCCAAGGTGCTGGTGGAAGCGATCAAGAAGGACCTGAAACCACGCGACATCGTGACACGCAAGTCGATTGAAAACGCCGTGGCCGTGATCATGGCCACCGGTGGCTCCACCAACGCCGTGTTGCACTTCCTGGCGATCGCCCACGCGGCCGAAGTGGAGTGGACGATTGACGACTTCGAGCGCGTGCGCGTCAAGACCCCTGTTCTGTGCGACCTGAAGCCTTCGGGTAAATACCTGGCGGTGGACCTACACCGAGCGGGTGGCATTCCGCAAGTCATGAAGACGCTGCTGGTGGCTGGTTTGCTACACGGCGACTGCATCACCATCACAGGCCAAACTGTGGCCGAAGTGCTGAAGGACATCCCTGATGCGCCGCGTGCCGACCAGGACGTGATCCGCCCCATCGACAAACCCATGTACGCCCAAGGCCACTTGGCTATTCTGAAGGGCAACCTGAGCCCCGAGGGCGCAGTCGCGAAGATAACCGGCCTGAAAAACCCGGTGATGACCGGCCCAGCCCGCGTGTTTGAAGATGAACAGTCCGCACTGAAGGCCATTCTCGACAACAAAATTGTTCCCGGCGACGTGATGGTGCTGCGCTACCTGGGCCCCAAGGGCGGCCCCGGCATGCCGGAGATGCTGGCGCCCACGGGTGCGTTGATCGGACAAGGACTGGGCGAAAGCGTGGGCCTGATTACCGATGGCCGCTTCTCGGGCGGGACCTGGGGCATGGTCGTCGGCCACGTGGCGCCTGAAGCCGCAGCCGGTGGTGTGATCGCGCTGGTGCAAGAAGGTGACTCCATCACTATCGATTCACGCCAGCTGATTCTGGAACTGAATGTGCCCGAGGCCGAGATTGCCAAGCGCCGCGCAGCGTGGACGGCACCCAAGCCACGCTACACGCGTGGTGTGCAGGCCAAGTTTGCGTTCAACGCATCGTCGGCCAGCAATGGGGCGGTGTTGGACAACTACTGAAACGATCCGCGCAGCGGCGGAGCGCGGGGGCAAATCTTTCTAGCGCTTTTTCTTATTCTTGTTCTTGGCACTGACAAAGCCCATGGCTTCGCGGTTGCGCTCAATGCGGTCTTTTTTCCGGGCGTCTTCCCGTTCCATGGCTTTGCGTTTGGTGTAACCTGTGGCATCGGCCCAGGTCCACCAGGCAATGGCCAGCGCAAAGGGTGACAAAACGATATACCAGTTCCATGTGGCGACCATACCGATTTCCAGATATTTCAAGGCCATGAAAACCAAACCCAAACCGACGAGATACATAACAGACTCCTCTTGCACCGGGACAGGTGACCACGCGACTGAGCGCCATGCGCGCACCTTTGTTCTGCTTCCACTTTAACCCAAGCCGAACAATCACCAGCCCGCGCTCCGGGTGACGACAGTTAAAAAACCCGCATCGGCGGGCCTTTCTACCAATCAAACAGGCAATGGCTCAATAGGCTTGGCCCAGTTGATCCAGGATGGCGGGATTTTCCAGCGTAGATGTATCTTGCGTAATGGCCTCGCCCTTGGCCAATGAGCGCAGCAGACGGCGCATGATCTTGCCAGAACGTGTCTTCGGCAGATTCTCGCCAAAACGGATGTCCTTGGGCTTGGCAATCGGGCCGATCTCTTTGGCAACCCAATCGCGTAACTCCTTCGCAATCGCCTTGGCCTCATCGCCGGTGGGCATGGGGCGCTTGAGCACCACAAAGGCGCAAATCGCTTCACCGGTCAAATCGTCGGGGCGGCCCACGACCGCCGCTTCGGCAACCAAGTCTGACTTGGCGACCAGGGCAGACTCAATCTCCATCGTGCCCATGCGGTGGCCCGAGACGTTCAACACGTCGTCGATACGCCCGGTAATGCGGAAGTAACCCCGGTCCGCGCTGCGCACCGCGCCATCGCCCGCCAGGTACATCTTCCCGCCCATTTCTTCGGGAAAATAGCTTTTCTTGAAACGATCTGGGTCATTCCAGATGGTGCGGATCATGGACGGCCAGGGACGCTTAACCACGAGAATGCCGCCCGTGCCATTGGGAATGTCCTTACCCACCTCGTCCACAATCGCGGCCATGATGCCGGGCAATGGCAGCGTACAGCTACCGGGCACCAATGGCGTGGCACCAGGCAGTGGCGTCATCATGTGGCCACCGGTTTCGGTCTGCCAGAAGGTGTCTACGATGGGGCAGTTTTCGTGGCCTATGTTTTTGTAGTACCACATCCACGCTTCGGGGTTAATGGGCTCGCCCACCGAGCCGAGGATGCGCAGACTACTCAAATCAGAGCGGTCCGGGTGCACGGCTGCGTCACTCTCAGCAGCCTTGATCAACGAGCGGATCGCAGTGGGCGCTGTATAAAAAATCGTGCACTTGTGGCGCTCAATCGTTTGCCAGAAACGACCCGCGTTGGGGAACGTCGGGACGCCTTCAAAAATAATCTGCGTGGCGCCCGCAGCCAGTGGTCCATAAGCCACATAGGTGTGGCCGGTGATCCAGCCGATGTCGGCCGTGCACCAGAATACATCTGCGGGTTTCAGATCAAAGGTCCAGTCCATCGTCAGCTTGGCCCACAACAGGTAGCCGCCGGTGGAATGCTGCACACCCTTGGGCTTGCCGGTAGAGCCAGAGGTGTAGAGAATGAACAGGGGGTGTTCTGCGCCTACAGGGACTGGGGCGCACTCCGTGCTCTTGCCAGCCAACGCTTCGGTAAACGTCTTGTCGCGGCCTGCCACCATGTTGCAGGCGGTTGCGGTACGCTGGTAAACGTAGACATTTTTGATGGACTCGCATCCACCCATCGCCAAGCCTTCATCCACAATGGCCTTCAGTGGCAGCTCTTTGCCACCACGCATCTGGTAGTTGCTGGTGATTACCGCCACCGCACCGGCATCAATGATGCGCTCTTGCAAGGCCTTGGCCGAGAAGCCACCGAATACCACGCTGTGGGTGGCGCCAATGCGCGCGCAGGCTTGCATGGCAATCACGCCTTCCAGCGTCATGGGCATGTAAATCAGCACGCGGTCACCCTTTTGGATACCGTCGGCCTTCAGGACATTGGCAAACTGGCTTACACGAGCCAGCAATTCTTTGTAGGTCGTTTTTGTGACCGTGCCGTCGTCGGCTTCAAAGATCACAGCGGTCTTGTGTTCGACCGGCGTACCCATGTGCTTGTCCAGGCAGTTGGCGCAGGCATTGAGTTCGCCATCGTCAAACCATTGGTAAAACGGTGCATTGGACTCGTCCAGGGTGCGGGTGAACGGCTTGTTCCAAACCACGTTCTCGCGCGCCAGGTTGGCCCAAAAACCTTCGAAATCGCTCTCTGCCTGCGCGCACAGCGCGTTGTAGCCATCCATGCCGGAGATGCGGGCATTCCTGACCATGCTGTCGCTGGGCATGAATACCCGGTTTTCAATCAACATGGATTCAATGGCGGACGATGGCGTGCTCATGGAAGTCTCCTCAAATTTTTTTCAAACTGCAATACGAACCGGCGCGTATGGTTATGGATTGCACTTACAAGTCACTGACTTTAAACAATAGAGGCCCTTGCCCCGGCGGAGCCAGCTACAAGCGAGCAACCACCGTAGGGTGCTTGGGCTTTTACAATGCGTGTTCTGACCGACACTGCCACCACACGACATACCGACAGTCCGATGGCTCCTGCACCGAACAACCAACACTAGCCTCTTTCAACCCACCGCCAGAACCCCACCATGAGCACCACCACCGTCATCCGCCAGGCCGACCTGATCGAGTCCGTTGCAGCAGCCCTGCAATTCATCAGTTACTACCATCCCACCGACTACATTGCGCATTTGGCACGCGCCTATGACCGCGAGCAAAGCGCTGCGGCGAAAGACGCCATCGCACAAATTTTGACCAACAGCAAAATGAGCGCCACTGGCCACCGCCCCATTTGTCAGGATACCGGCATCGTCAACGTGTTCCTCAAGGTGGGCATGGACGTGCGCTGGGAAGGGTTCACCGGCAGCCTGGACGACGCCATCAACGAAGGCGTGCGCCAGGGCTACAACCACCCCGACAACACACTGCGTGCCAGCGTCGTGGCTGACCCCGAATTCCTGCGCAAGAACACCAAAGACAACACGCCGGCCGTGATCTTTACCGAGCTGGTACCCGGCAATACCATTGATGTAACGGTCGCGGCCAAGGGCGGCGGCAGCGAAAACAAAAGCAAGATGGTCATGCTCAACCCCGGCGACAGCGTGGTCGATTGGGTGCTGAAGACCGTGCCCACCATGGGTGCTGGTTGGTGTCCGCCCGGCATGCTGGGCATCGGCATCGGCGGCACGGCAGAAAAGGCCGTGCTGATGGCCAAGGAAAGCCTGATGGACGACCTGGACATGTACGAGCTGCAAGCCAAGGCGGCCCGTGGCGCAGAACTCGACAACGTCGAAAAGCTGCGCCTGGAGCTGTTTGAGAAAGTCAACGCTCTGGGCATTGGCGCCCAAGGCCTGGGTGGCCTGACCACGGTGCTGGACGTCAAGATCAAGATGTACCCCACCCATGCCGCCAGCAAGCCCATTGCCATGATCCCCAACTGCGCCGCCACCCGCCATGCGCACTTTGTGATGGATGGCAGCGGCCCCGTTTACCTGGACCCACCGTCGCTGGACCTGTGGCCCAATGTCAACTGGACACCCGACTACGTGAAGAGCAAAAAGGTCGACCTGAACACGCTGACACCCGCCGAAGTGGCAAGCTGGACACCCGGTCAGACCCTGCTGCTGAACGGCAAGATGCTGACCGGCCGCGATGCCGCACACAAGCGCATCAAGGACATGTTGGCCAAGGGTGAAAAGTTGCCGGTGGACTTCACCAACCGCGTCATCTACTACGTAGGCCCCGTTGACCCGGTCAAGGGCGAGGCCGTTGGCCCCGCCGGCCCCACCACCGCGACCCGCATGGACGGCTTTACCGAGATGATGCTGGCACAAACCGGCCTGATCAGCATGGTCGGAAAGGCCGAGCGTGGTCCGGTCGCGATTGAAGCCATCAAGAAGCACAAGAGCGCCTATCTAATGGCAGTTGGTGGCGCCGCCTACCTAGTGTCCAAGGCCATCAAGGCCGCCAAGGTCGTCGGTTTTGCCGACCTGGGCATGGAAGCTATTTACGAATTCGACGTGGTCGATATGCCCGTCACGGTGGCGGTGGACTCGGGTGGCACTAGCGCCCACATTACCGGACCTGCCGAGTGGCAAAAGAAAATCGCCACCGGCGAGTTCAAGAGCATTCCCGTTACCTCCCGCTAAGCCTTGCCTGCCAGTCAAGCCATGTCCGCGGCAGCCAGCGCCAGCCCCATTGGGGTGTTTGACAGTGGCGTGGGCGGCTTGAGTGTGCTGCGCGCCCTGCGTGCCGAACTGCCCCACGAGCGGTATATTTACGTGGCGGACAGCGGCCACGCGCCGTATGGCGAACGCGATGACGCCCACGTCATCGCCCGCTCGGACGCCATTGCACGCTACCTGCGTGAACAGCACAGCATCAAAGCACTGGTGGTCGCCTGCAACACAGCCACGGCAGCCGCCATCAAGCTGATGCGCCAAGACCATGCGGACCTGCCCATCGTCGGCATAGAGCCGGCGCTGAAGCCAGCCGCCGCCAGCAGCAAGACCGGCGTCGTGGGCGTCATGGCCACACGCAGCACCCTGCAGAGCGAAAAATTCCAGACCCTGCTGGCCTCGCTCAACGGCAAGGCGCGCTTTGTGCTGCAGGCCTGTGACGGCCTGGTCGATGCCATCGAACGGGAAGATGCTATTCAAAAAGGAGCAGCATGCTCAGATTACACGAGGGCTATGGGCCGATTTGGCTCAAGCGAAGGAGAGATCGACACGCTCGTACTGGGCTGCACCCACTACCCTTTTGTGGAACTGGAGTTGCGCCGCGCGATTGGTGACACGGTGGTTCTGATGGAGGGCGGTGCCCCGGTGGCGCGACAAACGCGGCGTCTGCTGGCGGATAAACAACTGCTTGCCGAGCCCGAGGCGTTGGCCGACGGCAGCACCCTGTTTTTCACAACCGGTAAGGCCGAGATGCTCGCTAACGCCGCGCGCCGCTGGTTGCGTCTTGAAGCCGCAGTCAGCGCGCTGCAGATCGCGTAAGCCTACCGCCCGTGGCCACGACTCCCTCAAGAAATCCACTATGCAGGAACACAGTAAGACAACAGGTGACATGAACGCACACAGCCCCACTCCGCTGACGAAGCTGCTGGGCTTGTTCGCGCTTGAACATATCGCAACCGACCACTACGTAGGGCAAAGCCTGGACCTGGGATTCCGCAACCTATTTGGCGGACACATCCTGGGTCAGGCCCTGGTGGCGGCCGGCAACACCTGCGATGCACGCCGCGCCCATTCCCTGCACGCCTACTTCATTCGTGGCGGCAATCCGCATGCGCCGATTGATTACACGGTGGACCGCATCCGCGATGGCAACAGCTTCAGCGTGCGCCGGGTCACTGCTTCACAAGCCGGCCAAGCTATTCTGATACTGTCGTCGTCCTTCCAGGTCGATGAGCCAGGTTTTGAGCACCAGTTCGCCATGCCCGATGTGCCGCCGCCCGAATCCCTGAAGGCGACTATGACCAACGACCTGGCCATAGACATCCGCCCGGTTGACCCGGTAGATCGCTACCAGCCTACCAAGAAGGACCCGGTCCAGCACATCTGGTTTCGCGCCAATGGTGTTGTCCCCAATAACCCGGCATTGCAAAAATGCCTGCTGGCCTATGCATCCGACTTCAGTTTGCTCAGCACCTGCCTGCGCCCGCACGGCCTGACGTATTACCAACCCAATATGGTGACAGCCAGCCTGGACCATGCCATGTGGTTCTACCGGGATTTTCAAATCGATGACTGGCTGCTGTATGCCTGCGACAGCCCAACCACAAGCCACGCGCGGGGTCTGAACCGCGGCAACATCTTCAGCCGCGATGGAAAATTGGTAGCCAGCGTGACGCAGGAGGGCTTGGTTCGGCAACTAGTAGGAGAGCGCCAGCCCGCTGGTTGAAGGGCCAATGTGGCAATGGAGGCCAAGGGGTTTTGGCCAGCCAGGAGGGACTCGAACCCCCTACCCCGAACTTAGAAGGTTCGTGCTCTATCCGGATGAGCTACTGGCTGTCAACCACGTGGATTTTAGCCTGCGCAAGGCAATCCGCGCCTTGAGCCCCAAAAACGAAGACGTTGGAGACTGAGCTAAGGGCACAAAAACAAAAGGCCCCAAAGTCTCGAAACTCTGGGGCCTTTGTATTGCAATGGTGGTCGGCGTACAAGGATTCGAACCTTGGACCCCCTGCTCCCAAAGCAGGTGCGCTACCAGGCTGCGCTACACGCCGACAGCTAGTATTCTAACCGCATCAAAGCCGTGTCTTTTCCGCACAGTGATAAATTTCGTGCTTTGCAGCTCGACATCCATAAACTTCCATGCCCAAGCCGACCTCTTCTTTGCACTGGCTAGAGCCGGGTAACCCGTTTCCACCGGTCGACTCTGCTTGGGGGCCGAGGTCGGACGCTCCGGGGCTGTTGGCAGCCGGTGGCGATTTGTCCGTCGCAAGCTTGCAAAAGGCCTATGCCAACGGAATCTTCCCGTGGTTCAGTGAGGGGCAGCCCAACCTGTGGTGGAGCCCCGACCCGCGCATGGTCTTGCAGGTCGCCAACTTCCGCCTGCACCGGTCTTTGCGCAAAACCCTGTTGCGCTTCCAGCATACGGCGCGGTGTGAGGTCCGCTTCAACACCGCGTTTGTGGACGTTATCAGCGCCTGTGCGCATATGTCGCGCCATGGTCAGCCTGGGACCTGGATTCTGCCACCCATGGTCGAGGCCTATACCCGTCTGCACGCTGCCGGGCATGCGCACAGTGTTGAGACCTGGATAGATGGCAAGCTGGTGGGCGGCCTGTACTGTGTGGCGCTTGGCAGGGCGGTTTTTGGGGAGTCCATGTTTGCTCGTGCGTCGGATGCATCCAAGATCGCGCTGGCGGCCTTGGTGGGTTTTTGTCGCCACCAGGGTGTCGACATCATCGACTGCCAGCAAAACACCGCCCATTTGGCCACGTTGGGGGCAGCAGAGATACCGCGCAGCGCCTTCTTGGCGCATATCCGGCGCGCCCAATCTGCGCCGTCGCTCGAATGGCACTTCACCCCCCTATACTGGAATCACATTTTGTCTGCCTGATGCCCCCACCGTGACAGACCTTAGAGATTTCCCGCTACAAACCCTGCAGTTCTATGCAACTGCACCGTACGCATGCAGCTACCTGCCGGATCGCCAGGCACGTTCGCAGGTTGCGACACCCAGTCATCTGATCAACAACTCCACCTATTCGGAGCTGGTCAGCAAGGGTTTTCGCCGAAGCGGCATGTTTACCTACCGCCCCTACTGCGATGGGTGCCAAGCTTGCACCCCGTTGCGCGTGGTGGCGGACCGCTTCAAGCCCAACCGCAGTCAGCGGCGCGCATGGAGCCGACACCAAGGCCTGCACGTGCGGGTGCTGAAGCTCGGTTTTGTATCTGAACATTACGCTTTGTATCTGCGTTACCAAAACAGCCGACACGCGGGCGGGGGCATGGACGAAGACAGCGTCGACCAGTACACACAGTTTTTGCTGCAAAGCCGTGTCAACTCGCGTTTAGTGGAGTTTCGAGATTCGCTGACCGACGGATCACCCGGCGCGTTGAAAATGGTATCCATTCTGGACGTGCTGGATGACGGTTTGTCAGCGGTCTATACGTTTTTTGAGCCCGACGAGGCGGCCAGCTTTGGCACATTCAACGTGCTGTGGCAAATTCAGCAGACCCGCCAACTGGGTCTGGCTTTCGTCTATCTGGGCTACTGGATACAGGACAGTCCCAAAATGAATTACAAGGCGCGGTTTGCGCCGATGCAGATTCTGGTGAATAGCAACTGGTGCGAATTCGATGCGATGCCGCGCGATAAGATGGAAGACTAGAAACGCACCATGACAAAACCCATTTCCGACACTCCCAGCAAGCCTACCGTACAGGTCATTGAACGCATGTTTACGCTCATCGACGTACTCGCCTCGCGTGAGGACTCCATGAGCCTCAAGGACATCAGTGAGAAGGCAGGGCTGCACCCCTCTACCGCACACCGTATCCTGAACGACCTGGCCACCGGCCGTTTCGTCGACCGCACACAGCCGGGCAGTTATCGCTTGGGCATGCGTTTGCTGGAGTTGGGCAATCTGGTCAAGGGGCGTTTGAATGTGCGCGACGCGGCAGTAGTGCCCATGCGCGAATTGCACAAGCTGACCCAGCAACCGGTCAACCTGAGCGTGCGCCAGGGTGATGAAATTGTGTATGTAGAGCGCGCCTTCAGTGAGCGGTCGGGTATGCAAGTTGTAAGGGCCATCGGCGGCCGGGCGCCTTTGCACCTGACGTCGGTTGGCAAGCTATTTCTCGCGGCGGATGATCCACAGCGCATTCGTGCCTATGCGGCGCGCACCGGGCTGCAGGGCCACACCAAGAACAGTCTGACCCAGTTGGAAACTTTGGAGCGGGAGCTGTCGAAGGTTCGGCAATACGGCCAAGCCAACGACAACGAGGAGCTGGAGTTAGGCGTGCGCTGCATGGCTGCCGGTATTTACGACGACCAGAACAGGCTGGTCGCCGGGCTGTCCATTTCCGCCCCTTCAGAACGGATGGAAGACGGCTGGCTACCCAAGCTCAAGGAAACTGCGCGGCAGATCTCCGAGACGCTGGGACACAAGCCCAGCCCCTGACAAGACGGAGGAGCCTTTGTTTCTTCAGTTGGTAACCACGCGCTGATCGATCACAGCACTGGCTACCGGCACAACCCTGGGTGTCGCAGCGGGAATGGATTCCACCCAGCGCTTCACACGCTCTGCATCACCAATACGGCTGAGTTTTCCAGCCGAGTCAAGGAACACCATGATGAGTTTGCGGCCGGCCACTTTGGCCTGCATAACCAGACATTGACCCGCTTCATTGATAAAGCCGGTTTTCTGCAAACCAATTTCCCAGGAGGGATTTTTGACCAGGCGATTTGTATTGTTGTACTGCAAGGTGCGCCGACCGACGGCGACCTGGTAACCCGTTGAGGTAGACAACTCACGCAGTGTGGGATCGCCATACGCAAAGTTCACCAGCGTAGCCAGGTCGTGGGCGCTGGATTGGTTTTTGCTGGAGAGGCCAGTGGGTTCCGCGTAGTTGGTGTCCATCATGCCCAAGGCTTTGGCACGTGCGTTCATCTTGGGCACAAAAACAGCCAAGCCACCGGGATAGGTACGTCCCAATGCATTGGCAGCCCGGTTTTCGCTGGACATCAATGCCAGATGCAGCAACTCGCCACGGCTCAACTCGGTACCGACGCGCAAACGGGAGGAACTCCCCTTCTCTTGGTCCACGTCGTCCTGGCTGATGGTGATCGTCTCGTCCATCGGCAGCTTGGCTTCGCTGATCAGCAAACCGGTCATCAACTTGGTGATGGAGGCAATGGGCAGCACAGCCAAATCATTCTTGCGGAACAACACTTCTTGCGTATCCTGATCGATCACCAGTGCCACGCTGGACTTCAAGTCCAAAGCATCATGTGCCCCGTGCAAACCCGCTATTTGGCCAAAAGACGGTGGTTTTGGGATTGCAACCGCGCGAAATGACGCGTGCTTGCGAACGGTTTTCGTTTTGACAGCAGCTTTTTTGCTGTGTTTGGCTGTAGCAGACGGATGCTTGGCGGCTTCCGCATGGGCCGATGCAAACATCAGCGAAGAAAACAAGGCGAGGACGCCAAGGCCGGAAAATAGTTTTTTCATGGTGTGTCCCAACGGCAGTCTGCTGTGAGCGAATAAATCAGCCAATTTGATAGCCCGCAGATGGGAGTGTAAACAAAAAAGTCGCGCAAGATCAACTACTTGCGCGACAAACTTCAAGAAATAGGTAGCTTATTCGGGCTTACCCTGACTTCAACCCTGCGCGGCAATGCTTTCAGCCTTGCTGTGCAGTTTGTTCAATGCGCTTAAATACGCCTTGGCCGACGCCACTACGATATCTGGGTCGGCCCCAACACCATTGACGACACGCCCGCTGTTTTGCAGTCTGACCGTGACCTCACCCTGGCTTTCGGTGGAACCGCTGATGGCATTTACGGAGTACAGCACCATCTCTGCTCCGCTCTTAACATGCTGTTCAATGGCTTTGAGCGATGCATCCACTGGTCCATTGCCCTCGGACGCGCCTGTTACCTCGGTGCCATCCACAGTAAACACGATGCTGGCTTGCGGCCGCTCGCCCGTTTCGCTGTGCTGGGACAAAGACACAAAGGCATACTGCTCTTTGATGTGGGATACGCTTTCGTCACTGACCAAGGCCAAAATATCTTCGTCGAAAATTTCGCTCTTGCGGTCAGCCAGTTCTTTGAAGCGTGCAAAGGCAGCATTGACCTCCACTTCGCTTTCCAATTGCACGCCCAATTCCTGGAGCCTTTGCTTGAAAGCGTTTCGGCCACTCAATTTGCCCAATACGATCTTGTTAGCCGTCCAACCCACGTCTTCGGCACGCATGATTTCGTAGGTATCGCGCGCCTTCAAGACGCCATCCTGGTGGATGCCCGAGGCGTGGGCGAACGCATTCGCGCCAACGACTGCTTTATTCGGCTGGACGACAAAACCCGTCGTCTGGCTGACCATACGGCTGGCGGCCAGAATGTGGTGGGTGTCTATGCCCAGCTCCAGCCCAAAATAGTCCTTGCGCGTCTTGACCGCCATGACGACTTCTTCCAGGCTGCAGTTGCCGGCCCGTTCGCCCAGACCGTTGATCGTGCATTCCACCTGGCGTGCCCCACCTATCTTGACGCCAGCCAGAGAATTGGCGACAGCCATGCCCAAGTCATTGTGGCAATGTACGGACCAGATGGCTTTGTCAGAGTTGGGAACGCGCTCCCGAAGCGTCTTGATGAACTGGCCATACAGTTCGGGGATGGCATAACCCACGGTGTCTGGCACATTGATGGTCGTCGCACCTTCGTTGATGACTGCCTCAATCACACGGCACAAGAAGTCCATATCGCTGCGGTAGCCGTCTTCTGGGCTGAATTCAATGTCGTCCACCAGATTGCGCGCAAAACGCACAGACTGCTTGGCCTGCTCAAATACTTGATCGGGCGACATGCGCAGCTTTTTTTCCATGTGCAAGGCCGAGGTTGCAATGAAGGTGTGGATGCGTGCCCGGTTTGCGCCCTTCAGCGCTTCGGCGGCGCGTGAAATGTCGCGGTCATTCGCGCGGGACAGCGAGCAGATGATCGAATCCTTGATGCTATTGGCAATGAGTTGCACAGCCTCAAAGTCTCCATTGGAGCTGGCTGCAAAACCTGCCTCGATCACATCAACCTTTAGGCGTTCGAGCTGGCGAGCAATGCGCAACTTCTCGTCGCGGGTCATGGAAGCGCCCGGCGATTGCTCGCCATCCCGCAATGTGGTGTCAAAAATGATCAATTTATCGGCCATGTCGTAACTCCTGTGTATTTCTAAATGTGGTGGGCTGCTATTTGTGCAGACCCCGTTCGTCAGGCTCATCGGTGGACGTGCTGATCACACTGGTCTGCTGACCACGCGCCCTTCGCCTTGCATAAACAACATAACCGCTGACACCGTAGACAACAAAAATTCCGAACATAACGGTTGGAGGATCTATAGTCACCACGGCAAATCCCAAAACTATGAGGACAGTCACTGCAAAAGGGACGCTGCGCTTCATCTGTATGTCTTTGAAACTGTAAAACGGTACGTTCGTAACCATGGTTAGCCCTGCATACAACACCAGTGAAAACATGATCCAAGGTACAGCCAACGCAAACGGGCCAAGTCCCAAAACACTTGTTCCATTCAGCCCATATTCATTCAGCAGGAAAACAAAGCTCGCTATCAAAGCGGCGGCGGCTGGTGAGGGCAAGCCCTGAAAGTAGCGCTTGTCGACCACCGTCGTATTGACGTTGAACCGCGCCAACCGCAGCGCAGCACATGCACAATACACAAAAGCTGCCATCCAGCCCCAACGGCCCAAGCCCTGCAACGCCCATACATAAGAAATCAAGGCTGGTGCGGCGCCGAAGGAAACCATGTCTGACAGGGAATCCATCTGCTCACCAAAAGCGCTTTGCGTGTTGGTCATGCGTGCTACTCGGCCGTCAAGACTGTCCAGCACCATGGCGCAAAAAATACCTACCGCCGCTTGGTCGAAACGGCCATTGATGGCCATCACAATCGCATAGAAGCCGCCAAACAATGCCGCGAGCGTGAATAGATTGGGCAAAATATAAATGCCCTTGCGGCGCTTGCGCACCACGACATTCACGTCATCCGCCGATGCGGAATCCGCGCCATCATGCATAAAATTCTCCTTGCAAGGCCCGCCAAGCCTGAATCAGAAACACCCACCAGCCCAAAGGCTGACGTCACTGTTACGAGTGTAAGCGAGCCATCGCGGGTTTAATCCGTGATGGCTGGGGCCGAAAATACGAAAAGGGCCACCGAAGTGGCCCTTGCAAACAGGGTGCTAATGCATCAGTTGCGGGTCTGGTCCACCAGCTTGTTCTTCGCAATCCAGGGCATCATGGCGCGCAACTGGCTGCCGACCTTCTCGATGGAGTGGTCAGCGGTGTTGCGACGGCGTGCTGTCATGCTCGGATAGTTCAAACGACCTTCCTGGATGAACATCTTGGCGTATTCACCGTTCTGGATGCGCTTGAGCGCATTGCGCATCGCTGCACGGGACTGCTCGTTGATGACTTCAGGACCTGTCACGTACTCGCCATACTCCGCGTTGTTGGAGATGGAGTAGTTCATATTGGCGATGCCGCCTTCGTAGATCAGGTCGACGATGAGCTTGAGCTCGTGCAGGCATTCAAAGTACGCCATTTCAGGCGCGTAACCGGCTTCCACCAGGGTTTCGTAACCCATCTTGATCAGTTCGACAGCACCACCGCACAACACGGCCTGTTCGCCGAACAAGTCGGTCTCGGTTTCTTCCTTGAAGTTGGTCTCGATGATGCCAGCTTTGCCGCCACCATTGGCCATGGCATAGCTCAGAGCCAGATCGCGGGCCTTGCCGGACTTGTCCTGGTGGATAGCGATCAGGTGGGGCACGCCGCCGCCTTGGGTGTAGGTGTTGCGCACGGTGTGGCCCGGAGCCTTGGGCGCGACCATCCACACGTCCAGATCGGCACGGGGAATAACCTGGTTGTAATGCACGTTGAAGCCGTGAGCGAAGACCAGCGAAGCGCCTTGCTTCAGGTGCGACTCGATCTCTGTGTACACACCAGCAATGTTTTCGTCCGGCAACAAAATCATCACCACGTCCGCGGAGGCAACCGCCTCGTTCACTTCGGCAACTTTGAGGCCAGCCTTGGCGACTTTGTCCCATGATGCGCCGCCCTTGCGCAAACCGACCACCACTTTGACGCCGCTGTCGTTCAGATTTTGCGCGTGTGCGTGGCCTTGGCTGCCGTAGCCAATGATGGCAACCGTCTTGCCCTTGATCAAGCTCAGGTCGCAATCCTTGTCGTAAAAAACTTTCATTCTCTCTTCTCCTAAAAAGTGGTTTGGCGAAATGCCCGTCGACAGGCTCAGGGCGAACGGTGACCGTTGATCGCCACTAGCCAAGGTCCGTTCGCGTTGAGCCTGTCGAAACGCGCGCTCGGACCTGGGGGGAAAATCAGACTCGCAATATACGCTCGCCGCGGCCAATACCACTGGAGCCGGTTCGCACCGTTTCCAGAATGGCGGCTCGCTCCAGGGCTTCCAGGAACGCATCGTTCTTGGACTGGTCGCCAGTCAATTCGATGGTGTAGCTCTTGTCGGTCACGTCGATGATGCGGCCACGGAAGATGTCCGCCATGCGCTTCATCTCTTCACGTTCCTTGCCGACAGCGCGTACCTTGACCATCATCAGCTCGCGCTCGATGTAGGAGCCTTCGGTCAGGTCGACGACCTTGACGACCTCGATCAGCCGGTTCAAGTGTTTAGTGATTTGCTCGATGACGTCATCCGAACCGGTGGTCTGGATGGTCATGCGGGAAAGGCTCGGGTCCTCCGTAGGCGCCACGGTCAGGGACTCGATGTTGTAGCCACGGGCCGAAAACAGGCCAACCACCCGAGACAGGGCACCTGGTTCGTTTTCCAGCAAAACTGCAATGATGTGTTTCATAAAGATAGATTCATCTTTTCGCTGCCCTCCCCCTGCAGCGGTAACCGCAGGGCTTGGCAAACAATAGATTCGTCAAAAGTAAGGTGAAGGAACGCTATATTTTTAATAGCAAACTATGCATATCCGACGAGGGCTAGAACCTTATTTGCCTAAAGGTCTTCGCTTCCCAGCAGCATTTCCGTGATGCCCTTGCCGGCCTGAACCATGGGGAACACGTTCTCGGTAGGGTCAGTACGGAAGTCCATGAACACGGTGCGGTCCTTGAGCTTGCGGGCCTCGCGCAGCGCGGGTTCCACGTCCTGCGGCTTTTCGATCAGCATGCCGACGTGGCCATAGGCCTCGGCCAGCTTGACGAAGTTGGGCAGCGCATCCATGTAGCTGTGGCTGTAGCGGCCTTCGTATTCGACCTCTTGCCATTGGCGCACCATGCCCAGGTAGCGGTTGTTCAGCGACACAATCTTGATCGGCGTGTTGTATTGCAGGCAGGTCGACAGCTCCTGGATGCACATCTGCACCGAGCCTTCGCCAGTGATACAAAACACTTCGCTATCGGGCTTGGCCAGCTTGATGCCCATGGCGTAGGGAATGCCCACGCCCATGGTGCCCAGACCACCGGAATTGATCCAGCGGCGGGGTTCGTTGAACTTGTAATACTGCGCCGCCCACATTTGGTGCTGGCCCACGTCGGACGTGATGTAGGTGTCCGCGTCCTTGGTCATGTTCCACAGCGTTTCCACCACGTACTGGGGCTTGATGACATCGCCCTTGCCCATGCTGTACTTCATGCAGTCGCGCTTGCGCCATTCCTCAATGGTCTCCCACCAGGCGCCCAGGGCGTTGGCATCGGGCTTGGCCGTTCCTTCCTTGATCATGGCGATCATTTCCAGCAGCACGTCTTTGACATCGCCCACGATAGGGATGTCGACCTTGACGCGCTTGGAAATACTAGACGGGTCAATGTCAATATGGATGATCTTGCGCTCGTTCTGGGCAAAGTGCTTGGGGTTGCCGATCACGCGGTCGTCAAAACGCGCGCCGACTGCCAGCAACACGTCGCAGTTTTGCATGGCGTTGTTGGCCTCCACCGTGCCATGCATGCCCAGCATGCCCAGAAACTTGTGGTCAGTCGCAGGGTAAGCGCCCAAACCCATCAGGGTGTTGGTCACGGGGTAACCCAACATGTCCACCAAGGTGCGTAGTTCGCTCGACGCATTGCTCAGCAAAACACCACCGCCGGTGTAAATATAAGGGCGCTTGGCCGCCAACAGCAGTTGTAAAGCCTTGCGGATCTGGCCGCCGTGGCCTTTACGCACCGGGTTGTAGGATCGCATTTCCACCGATGTGGGGTAGCCGGTATACGGCACCTTCTTGAACGACACGTCCTTGGGGATATCGACCACAACGGGGCCGGGACGGCCGCTGCGTGCAATGTGGAAGGCTTTTTTAAGCGTCTCAGCCAGGTCGCGGGCATCTTTGACCAGGAAATTGTGTTTGACAATGGGACGGGTAATGCCCACCGTGTCGCATTCTTGGAATGCATCCAGGCCGATGGCATGTGTAGGCACCTGGCCGGTAATGATCACCATGGGGATGCTGTCCATATAGGCGGTAGCAATACCGGTCACGGCATTGGTCACACCGGGGCCTGACGTCACCAGCGCAACGCCAACATTGCCCGTGGCGCGGGCATAGCCGTCCGCGGCATGCACCGCACCTTGCTCATGGCGCACCAAAACGTGCTGGATGGTGTCCTGCTTGTAAAACGCATCGTAAATGTGCAGTACCGCGCCACCGGGATAGCCCCAGATGTATTTGACGCCTTCAGCCTGCAAGGCTTTGACCAGAATTTCCGCGCCGCGAAGTTCCAGAGTGCCGGAGGTAGTCCCTTGGGACTTGCTTGAATGGGATGCAGCCGTCGCCGAAGCGATTTCAGCTTTTGAAATTTCCATGATGAACCTTTGTGAATTTCTCTAACGAAAAACCTTGGGTGCCCCTTCGCAAAACTCTTGTGAAGTCGCGTCGGAACTTAAGATTTTGGCCATGGGCGCATTGAATGCTGCGCCGAACCAAAACCCGTTTGCTTTTTAAATGCAAGCCATATTATCGCACCCCGCCGATGACATTTGGTGCACGCCGCACAAATCTTGGGTATGTAAATGCCATAATTCGCATGTATTCGCCGAGACCGCGGCCATTTTGGCAGTCCGGCGCCTGTTTTCTCTTTACATTTCCTCGGCTTACAACTCTTGGCCTCTGAACGCGAACTATCCGATTTCTTGAAGAGCGTTGAAAAACGCGCTTTCAAGCGGTCCGTCTACCACGTTCGCAACGACGAATCGGCACTGGACATTGTTCAGGACAGCATGATGAAGTTGGCGGAACACTATGGACACAAGCCGGTTGAAGAGCTGCCCATGCTGTTCCAACGCATCCTGTCCAACTGCACGCTGGACTGGTTTAGGCGCCAAAAAACGCAAAGAGCGCTGTTTTCGACGATGAGCGATTTCGAATCCGGGGTCGAAGACGAGGGCTTTGACCTGCTGGAAACCCTGCATGCGTCCAATAATGGGGAACAAAACGAGAGTGCTGAGACTCAGACCGAACGGGCACAAACCTTGCGTGAGATTGAAATTGAGGTCCAGCAGCTACCGGCGCGTCAACGCGAAGCCTTTTTGATGCGTTACTGGGAGGAGATGGATGTTGCTGAGACTGCGGCGGCTATGGGTTGCTCGCAGGGCAGTGTCAAAACGCACTGCTCCAGAGCCGTTCAAGCCCTGGGTAAAGCCTTGAGTGCTAAAGGAATACGACTATGACAACACGAGACCCCAATCAAATCGCCAGCTACCAGGACCGCCTGGGTCGAAACATTGCTGCGCGCTTGTCAGACACGACCCACGATCTTCCCAACGATATTTCAGAACGCCTTAAGGCTGCACGCATGCAGGCCTTGGCCAAACGCAACGTTGTCAAACTGCAAACGGCGACCAGTGTCAACGTGCAAGGCGGTGCGGCAACGCTGAATGCCGGTGGTTTTGATGGCGGCCTCTGGAGTCGCTTGGGCGCCGTCATTCCCCTGCTGGCCTTGGTCGCTGGGCTACTGACCATTGCAGTAGTGCAAGAGCAACAGCGCACCAACGAAATTGCCGACGTGGACACCGAACTCTTGACCGATGACTTGCCGCCTGCAGCTTATACAGACCCCGGTTTTGCCCACTTCTTGAGCATTAACCGCCGCGACTAGCGTTTTCTGATACCCATGCCCGTAACCGATCTGTTTGCCCGCATTCGTCAGCATCTCTCAGTCCGCCACGCAGTACTTGGA
>NZ_JANXUQ010000261.1 GCF_025356155.1 Rhodoferax sp.
CCGCCACCGATACCAGTCCAAGCATCCCAATGCCCGCCACATATGAGGCCGCTTTGGGCGAACTGGAACAACTGGTGGGCCAGCTCGAATCGGGCGCCATGCCGCTGGACCAGTTGCTGTCGGGTTACCGGCGCGGTGCGCCGTTGCTGCAACTGTGCCGCGACAAGCTGCAGGCGGTGGAAGACCAGATCAAGGTGCTGGACGAAGGCATGCTCAAAGCCTGGAAGCCACAATGAGCGAGATGACGATAGCCGACACCCCGGTGAGCTCCCCGCGCAATCCATCTGCAGCCGCAACTGCTGGCTTTGAGCTGGACAGCTGGAGCCGCACCCGCTTGCAGCAGGTTGAACTGGCGCTGAACCGCTGGGTCACCGCCGATGTGCCGCTGGGCCTGAGCCACGGCGCGCCCGCCGAATTGGTCGAGGCCATGCGTTACGCCGTGCTGGATGGCGGCAAGCGCCTGCGCCCGTTGTTGGTGCTGGCCGCGCACGAGGCTGTTAGCCACCCTGTAAGCACCAGCACCAGCACCAGCACCGGGCTGGGCGACGTCGCCACGCAGGAAGCCGCCATGCGTGCCGCCTGCGCCGTGGAGCTGATCCATGCCTATTCCCTGGTCCACGATGACATGCCCTGCATGGACAACGACGTGCTGCGCCGTGGCAAGCCGACCGTGCATGTGCAGTTTGGCGAGGCCAGCGCGCTCTTGGCCGGTGATGCGCTGCAGGCGTTGGCGTTTGAGTTGTTGACGCCGCAAGACGGCATGGTGCTGCCGGCCACGCAGGCCCGCTTGTGTGCTCTTCTGGCCCGCGCCGCCGGGAGTGCCGGCATGGCCGGTGGCCAGGCGATTGACCTGGCCAGTGTTGGCCTGTCTTTGAGTGAATCGCAACTGCGCCAAATGCATGAACTCAAGACCGGCGCGCTCTTACAGGCCAGCGTCATGATGGGTGCCCACTGCGGCGCCCCTAGCGCGCAGGCGCTGCAAGGCTTGCAGACCTACGGCGCGGCCATGGGCCTCGCGTTCCAGGTGGTCGATGACATACTAGACGTGACGGCTGATTCCACCACGCTGGGCAAGACTGCCGGCAAAGATGCTGACAACAACAAGCCCACCTACGTGTCGCTGATGGGTCTGCAGGCCAGTCAAGCCTATGCCCAGCAGTTGTTGCAGCAGGCCCTAGGCGCGTTGGATGCCACCGGCCTGGCCCACACCGAGGCGCTGTGTGCCTTGGCGGACATGGTGGTCAATCGCGCCCACTGAGGCCGGTTCCCGAAACCAGTGTCATATAAGAAAACGGCCGCTAGCCCTCGAATAATATGCGTAAGCAGCTACTAAAAACATAGCATATGCCTAAAAACAAATTTCCCCTGTTGCATACCATCAACGACCCCGCCGACTTGCGCGCCGTGCCCCGTGCGCAGTTGCGCGAGCTCAGTGACGAGTTGCGCGGCTATCTGCTCGACAGCGTGGCCAAGACCGGCGGACACCTCAGCTCCAACCTGGGCACGGTCGAACTGACCGTGGCCCTGCACTACGTCTACAACACCCCGCACGACCGCGTGGTGTGGGACGTGGGCCACCAGACCTACCCCCACAAGATTTTGACCGGTCGACGCGACCGCATGGGCACACTGCGCCAACTCGGGGGGCTGAGCGGCTTCCCGCAGCGCTCGGAAAGTGAATACGACACCTTCGGCACCGCGCACTCCAGCACCTCCATCTCGGCAGCGCTGGGTATGGCAGAGGCCGCGCGCATCCAGGGTGTGGACCGCCACGCCGTGGCCGTGATCGGTGACGGCGCGATGACGGCCGGCATGGCGTTTGAGGCGCTGAACAATGCCGGCGTATCGGCTTGCAACCTGCTGGTCATCCTGAACGACAACGACATGAGCATCAGCCCCCCTGTGGGCGCGCTGAACCGCTACCTGGCGCAGTTGATGAGCGGTCGCTTTTACGCCGCCGCCAAGAACGCTGGCAAGACCGTGCTCAAGGGCGCACCGCCGTTGTTTGAGCTGGCCAAGCGGCTGGAAGAGCACGCCAAGGGCATGGTCGTGCCCGCCACGCTGTTCGAGAAATTTGGCTTCAATTACATCGGTCCGATCGACGGCCATGACCTCGATTCGCTGATTCCCACGCTGGAAAACATCCGCCAGCTCAAGGGCCCGCAATTCCTCCACGTGGTCACCAAAAAAGGCCAGGGCTACAAGCTGGCCGAGGCCGACCCCGTCAAGTACCACGCGGCCTCGGGCAAGTTCGACCCCGCAGTTGGTTTTGTCAAACCGACTGTACCTGCCAAGCCTACGTTTACCCAGATATTTGGCAACTGGCTGTGCGCCATGGCCGAGGCCGACCCGCGCCTGGTCGGCATCACGCCCGCCATGCGTGAGGGTTCGGGCATGGTTGAGTTCGAGCAACGCTTCCCGGAGCGTTATTTCGATGTCGGCATTGCCGAGCAACATGCTGTTACTTTTGCCGGTGGTTTGGCGGCCGAAGGGCTCAAGCCTGTGGTGGCGATCTACTCCACGTTCCTGCAGCGTGCCTATGACCAGTTGATACACGACGTAGCCATTCAGAACCTGCCGGTGGTGTTTGCGCTGGACCGCGCGGGCCTGGTCGGCGCAGACGGCGCCACCCACGCGGGCGCGTACGACGTGGCCTATCTGCGCTGCGTGCCCAATGTCAGTGTGGCCTGCCCGTCGGACGAGAACGAATGCCACCAGTTGCTGAGCACCGCGTTTGCGCAAAACCACCCCGTGGCCGTGCGCTATCCGCGCGGCGCGGGTGCTGGTGTGGCCGTGCAGGCCGGGTTGGAAACACTGCCGTTTGGCAAGGGCGAGATCCGCCGCAATGGCAAGGGCATCGCCATCCTGGCCTTTGGCACCTTGCTGCACCCCGCGCTGGAAGCCGCCAATGCCTTGAACGCCACCGTGGTCAATATGCGTTGGGCCAAGCCGCTGGATACCGAGTTGCTATTGCAAGTGGCAGGTACCCACCAGGCACTGGTCACGGTGGAAGACGGCTGCGTCATGGGTGGCGCAGGCAGTGCAGTATTGGAGGCTTTGCACGCCGCAGGTGTTGAAGTGCCCGTGCTGCAACTGGGCTTGCAAGATGTATTCGTCGAGCATGGCGATCCCGCACGTTTGATGACCTTGCAAGGCCTGGATGCGGCTGGCATACAAGCCTCCATCGCACGCCGTTTTGCTGCCGTGCTGGCACCCATGGCGCGCGCGGCCTAGCAGCGCCTCAACTGATCCTTTCAGAATCCTGAAGGGGTGTCCCGTAGCGAGGCTTATCGAGGGAAAACCCCCACGGATGGGGTTGCGTCGGTTCCTACAATGCGCAGTGACTCATAGCAGTCCTTGCAGTGTCGGAGTTACCCGCGCTGCACGGTTGTTTCACACCTCTTTTGGAGTACCACGAATGGATCGTCGTTCAATTGTTAAAAACGCTGGCATGGCTGGAGTCTTGGCCGCAGGTGTTGCGCCCGCGGTGCATGCGCAGGCCGCTATTCGTTGGCGCCTGGCCTCCAGCTTCCCCAAGTCGCTGGACACCATTTTTGGTGCTGCCGAATCGTTCGCCAAGAAGGTCAGCGATATGTCGGGCGGCAAGTTCGTCATTTCCACCCATGCTGCTCCCGAGCTGATGCCTGCGTTTGGTGTGGTGGACGGCGTGCAAAACGGCACGGTTGAAATGGCCCATACGGCGCCTTACTACTTCCACGGCAAGGACGAAACCTTTGCATTGGGTTGTGCCATTCCTTTCGGCCTCAACAGCCGCCAGATGACTGCCTGGATGTACGAAGGCAATGGTCTCAAGCTGATGCGTGAGTTCTATGCCAAGTACAACATCGTCAATTTCCCCGGCGGCAACACCGGTGCGCAAATGGGCGGCTGGTATCGCAAGGAAGTCAAGTCAGTCAACGACATAAAGGGTCTGAAGATGCGCATCGGCGGTTTTGCTGGCCGTGTGCTGGAACGCATGGGTGGCGTGCCGCAAAACATCCCCGCTGGGGAAATTTACCAGGCGCTGGAAAAAGGCACCATCGACGCGGCAGAGTGGGTCGGACCTTACGATGACCAGAAGCTGGGCTTCAACAAGGTTGCTTCGTTCTACCACTACCCTGGATGGTGGGAAGGCGGCCCGCAACTGGACTTCTTCATCAACGACAAAGCTTATGCAGCGCTGTCGGCAGAGAACAAGGCCATCGTCGAATGCGCTGCTGCTTTTGCGCACACCGAAATGCAGGCCAAGTACGATGCCAAGAATCCATTGGCTCTAAAGCAATTGGTCGGTGCCAAGACCAAGGTCTTGCCGTTCCCCAAAGATGTCATGGACTTGGCGTTCAAGGAATCAATGGAACTGTACGCTGATGTCAGCGCCAAGAACCCTGGCTTCAAAAAGGTCTACGACGACTACGCCATCTTCCGCCGCGATGCCAACCTGTGGTTCCGCTTCACTGAAATGCGTTTCGACCAGTTCATGCAAGCGCAAAAGCTGTAAGCTTCAAAGCGGTTCGGTTTCCCCAATAGCCCCGCCGTTGCGGGGCTTTTTTTGGCTGCGTGTTCGGTTTCACGGTGGGGGTGCGTGGGCGCACAGACGGCGCAAGCGGCTCTGCCTAGCATGCAGTCATGAACACGCAAAACCCCTCTTCGATGACGTTTGTCCTGTATTCGACGAACGAGCTGGTTGCCAATGATGGTGCCGGGTTCTGGTCGAATGATGTGGGCTGGGTGGAATACCGCTTCGCCACCAAATTTACGTTAGACAGTGCGCAATTGTGCAACCTGCCCATCTCTGCTGGACAAGACGCCAAGTGGATCATATGGCAAGGCGCAGTTGCGGCCTGAGCATAAGTCTGTGTGGGCCATCGAACAGAGAAATAACCTGTACTGCGGCAATCTAGCCTCCTTACAAAACACCGTAGCGAGAACACCATGCAAAACAAGCCCCAGATGACCAGCGTCGAAACCATGCGCAGCGATGCGCGCAAACACATCGACCAAGGTGCCGTTACCGCGGACTACAGTGCGGACCGCGAAGAGGTCATCAAGCAACTCAATGAAGCCCTGGCCACCGAACTGGTCTGCGTGCTGCGCTACCGCCGCCACTACTTCATGGCGCGCGGCATCCATGCACGCGGCATTGCGGCCGAGTTTTTGGCGCACTCCAACGAAGAACTGGGCCATGCCGATTTGCTGGCGGCGCGCATTGTGCAACTGGGCGGCGAGCCCGACTTTGCGCCGGACGGCCTGGCGGGCCGCAGCCACGCCCAATACGTGGCAGGCGCCACTCTTGTCGACATGATCCGCGAAGACTTGGTGGCAGAACGCGTGGCCATCAACAGCTACCGTGACATGATCCGCTACCTGGGCCACGACGACCCGACCACCAGCGACATCCTGAAGGGCATTCTCGCGGTGGAAGAAGAGCATGCCGACGAGCTTGCCGACCTGCTGGAAGATTTGCCACAATCCGAGGAATCGGCCGTCCCGCACAAGCATTGATTGGTTGGCGACAGGGCGGTTGCACAAAGGGCCATCCGCCATGAGCACTACCAATACCACGCACCGCATGGAGCACGACTCCATGGGTGACATTGCCGTCGACAAAGGCGCACTTTGGGGCGCGCAAACGCAGCGCTCCCTCCAGCATTTCGCTATATCTACGGAGCGCATGCCGCAAGACTTGTTGGCTGCCTTGGCACGCACCAAGCGCGCGGGCGCACACGTCAATTGCCAACTGGGTTTGCTGGATGCGGCCATCGCCGACGCAATAGCCCAGGCTGCGGATGAAGTGCTCGCGGGTAAACACGCCGACGCGTTTCCGCTGTCTATCTGGCAAACCGGGTCTGGCACCCAAACCAACATGAACATGAACGAGGTGCTGGCCAACCGTGCCTCGGAGATCCTGGGGGGCAAGCGGGGCATGGGCCGCCTGGTGCACCCCAACGATCACGTCAATATGGGCCAGTCGTCCAACGACATTTTCCCCACCGCCATGCACTTGGCCGCGCTCACAGGCCTGACCGAACACGTGTTGCCCGCTCTGACCGCGCTGCAAGCTACGCTAATAGCCAAGGCTGAAGCATTTGCCACCCTTGTCAAAATGGGTCGCACCCATTTGCAAGACGCTACCCCCATCACACTGGGGCAAGAAATATCAGGTTGGGTTGCACAACTGGGGCATGGGAAAGAGGCTATTGAACGCAGTTTAAATCCGTTGATGGGGCTTGCTGTGGGCGGCACCGCGGTCGGCACCGGCCTGAACACCCACGCCGAATTTGGTGCCCGCGTGTCGGCACGCCTGGCCCGCGAAACAGGCTTGGCGCTACGCTGCGCGGACAACCGCTTTGCCGCCCTGGCCGCACATGACGAACTGGTCAGTGCCCATGGTGCCCTGAAAACATTGGCCGTCGCGCTGATGAAGATCGCCAACGATGTGCGCTGGCTGGCCAGCGGCCCGCGCGGTGGCTTGGGCGAGTTGCGTCTGCCAGAGAACGAGCCCGGCAGCTCTATCATGCCGGGCAAGGTCAACCCCACGCAGTGTGAGGCGCTCACCATGGTCTGCTGCCAGGTCATGGGCAACGATATGGCGCTGTCCATTGGCGGCGCGATGGGCAACTTTGAACTCAATGTGTTCAAGCCGCTGATCATCCACAACTTTTTGCAAAGCGTGCGGCTGCTGTCCGGCGCCATGGCCAGCTTTGACCACCATTGCGCGCAAGGGCTAGAGCCGGACCGCACGCGCATTGCGGAACTGGTCGCAAATTCGCTGATGCTGGTCACCGCCTTGAACCCGCACATTGGCTATGACAAAGCTGCGGAGATTGCCAAGCATGCGCACATGCACGGCACGACGTTACGCAATGCGGCGTTGGCGCTGGGGGCCGCGAGTGGTGCGGACTTCGATGCTTGGGTATTGCCGCAGAATATGGTTTAGCGGCGCGTAGAAGGCTTCCAGCCCACAACTCGTCGAACGCGTCCTGGTGGTAGAAAACCGTTCCGAAATCGCCCGCCTGGTTAAAGAAGACATACGTGTTGGACTCACACTCATCGCAGTCAGCTGCGCTAAACCAACCAATACATGCATACCTGCTATTGAGCGAATCCACGTCAGTCTGTTGGATCAAGCCATTCGCCGCATCAAATTCGAACCGATCGTTGCCCCAACTTAACTTGATCATGTCCAATAGTCCGAGGGACTTGGGCATTGAACTGGCGGGAGTGCCGGCCAGATCCGAAGGGTCACTCAAGAAATCCAATAAATTTCGCGCACTATAAAACTCCAACGGCGCCAATCGCAAGCCTCCAATATTCAGGAAAAATGTTTGTAGTTCCTGGGGAAAGCGCCCAGGAAAAAAATCGGCCAATTCCTGCACTTCTTCCTGTGTAGCAACGGGACCAATCGTTATTGTTTTTCCGTTTCTTTCGACAAACTCTTCAAGACTGTCCTTTTGTGGTGCGCGTTCGATCAAGTATGTGTAGTAACCACTGCATGCGTCCCGTGCAGCTTGATTGAGGCGCTCGGCCAGTTCGATGATTTTGGTCGTATGGGTTGGTGTCACGAAAAAAATCTCCCTATCTGTGTTGCAACTGCCCACGGATGTAGTTCCACACGTCGAGTTCGGCCTTCGGGTGCGGATACGCATCACGCTGTGCGTCCCAGTTGTAGAAGCGGCGCAGACAGACCAGCATCGCCCCATCGTCTGCGTAGGTTTCGCTGAGGTTCGGCTCGTCGCCGTAGTCGTTGCGCCTGAAGACCTGGCCATCGAAAAAGAGGTGCGAGCCGCCTTCCTTGTTTGCAGTAAAGAACCCCATGCCACTGCGCATGGCGTCGAGCACTTGGCGCTGAACGGCGGCGATTGGGGCCGGGTCCTCGACGCTACGGGCAGCAACGGCCTCCGCTGCGATCGTCTCGCGGATGGTCTCCTCGAGTGCTTCGCGAGGCGCTGCAGGCCACTCGGTGTCGACTGGTACGGTGCCCAGCTGCGTGCACCAGTGCGCGAATCGGCGCTCGCACTCGGCAGTGAACCGGTCCTGGTTTTCCCAACGCTTCGGCGCAGTCCGTTCGTTCGTCAACGCGTACAAATACTTTTCATGGCCCACGGCCCGGAGTTCGAGCATCACCGTGCTCGGGTGCCCGCCCGCCTTTGAGCTGCCGCTGTAGCGCAACCCGAGGGCTGCGATATCGGTTGACGCGCGGCCCAGTCGCTGGGCAGTCAACTTCTCGATGGCGTATTTCATCGCCGTAGGAGCGAGTTCATGCTCGAAGCATGCCCCGCGCACGTCACGCCAATCACCGCCGACGTCGGTCGGCTGGCGGAACTTGGGGTCCTCCCGGAAGTTCGCCAGAACTTCCGGGGCCGCTGCCGCGGCTTGAAGCTTTGGTGGCTGGGTAGACCCAGGGCCGACAATTTGCGGAGCGCGCGCGATCATTTCTGCGAGCACCGCGTCGGGATCGTCCTGGCAGCGGTATCTGAAGTTCAGGCACAGGGCCGAGCTGCCGAAATGCGCTGCCACGGAGCTATCCGCCAGAGCCAGGAACGCGGGCTCCGCCCACTGCTGCGCGCACACGGCAATCGGGACGAAAATTTTCCCGCCGCCCGCACTGGTCGATTCGACGACCCATGTCGCCTTGCCACCCGAGATGCGCGGCAGATACGCGTCGGCGGTCGCCAGTTCGAGCATCGTGCGAATCGTCGTGCCAGATTGCACGCCGATCCGTCTCGGCGGCGCTTCGTCGCTCGCATGGACGCTGCCGCGTTCGACCTGAACGTTTAACGGCCCCGTCAATGCATCAGACGTCGCGGACGACTTGCCACGCCCACAGCGCATTCGAGCGTTTAGCTTCATGCCAATGTAGAAAATTGCAGCGCAGGGCAGTATGGCGAGACCGAGTACGAGCGTCAGCCCGAATATCCAACCGAGTGCATCGCTTCTCAACAGCTTCGCCAGCAGGATCGTCGCCACCGGAAACGCGACGATCACGAGCACGATCGCTGCTTTCGTGCGGCTCCCCCATCGCGAACCGGCAGCAATTGCCTGCCAAGATGCTGGCAATCTTTGCCACACCCATTCGAAGGCAAAACCCGCAGCAAGTAGCCCGAGGATGCCGAGGATCACGCTGCGCATCGCCGATGGCCGCCGTATTCGAGGCGCACAAGCCAGGAAACACCCGGAAGGCTCGGGCTGACGGTCTGTTTGAAATGGGTTGCGAGCGCACTTTCAATGGACACGGGAATTTGCATGACTTTTTTCCTCAAGGCGTGGCGGTTTTATCGGCATCGCGCCTGTGGGCGCGCGATGCCTCAAGCAAGGCGCTCGCAAGCATCAGATCGGCGGGCAGCTCGCCACCTGCCTTCGTCTTTTCATCTATCTGGCCTGCCAGTTCTCCCGCGACGTTCCGGCCATCCTTGCGTGCGAGAGTTATGTCGGCACCGAGCTCCAGGGCGATGGCCAGCAAATCCCAGCGCCGGTAGATGGCGAGTTGCACCGGCAGCGGGTCGTCGTTGCGAGACTTACTGTTCAGGTTGAGCCCGTGCTGTGCGAGCAAGCGGAAGTTGCGCGGCGTGATACTGTTCATCGTCCCAAATACCAGCGGGTCGCGGTCGCCGGTATTGAGGTTCGGATTGCCACCGGCGGCGAGCAATATCTCCAGCAGTTCGGAATCGAATCTAATGCAGGCTGTCGGCATTGCGTCTTCGGGAAGTGCACCGAGTGCCAGCAGCGCGCGCACGACCGGCATTTCACTGCCATTGGATCTTCGTGTATCTGCACTGCTCAAGGCCATGCGCATCAGTGTCATGTTGTCGCGACCGGGCGCGTTGACGTCGACGCTGGGCCCGACACGCATCAGTGTTTCGACATCGTGCTTGACGACGGCGGCACCCATCTGCCGCATCGGTTCGGTGTCGAAGTAGCCGACGCCGAGCTGGTCTGCTTCCATCCTGCGTTCGACGATCCTGTGTTCGATCTGCGACTTGGCGAAGTAGAGCCCCGGCGCCGCGACGATAAAGAGCGCGACCCACTTCGCCGGCAACGACGCACTAAAATGAAACAGCAGCATCGCCAGCGCGAGCACACAGCACGGCAGGATGATGAAATAAAAAATACCCATCTCGCGCGAGCCATCGTTCTGGACGCTGCGTTGCTGTGGAGCCATCACGAGAAAGACGATGAGCAGCGTCGCATCGATTGCGGTGATGGCCCAGAAGACCTGACTAAAGCGAGTCATTTTGATGCCACCCCGGGGTAGAGCAGGCGAGGAATCGCCTGTCGAATGGCGAGACGTGCCAAGTGTTCCGTGCAGTAGATGTTAGGCATGGTACTTTCATAGTCATTACTCTTCGCGGTCGCTGAGTCAGCCCAAACGGCTACTCTTCCGCCGTCAACGTATAGAAATAGACAAGTAGCCGATCAGGCGGGACGAAGTTCTTGTGTTCAAACCGCACAGTCAAATGGCCTACACGCGTGGCCTTTCCGGGAAAACACAATGACACCACTTGGTCTGGAGACCATTTCACTATGTTGAGCGTAAAGTCGGAAATCGGGCCCTTCCAGTTGCGCCCCGTACCCAGAATGTATTCAACATCATCCAGTGTCACGCGCACGGCTTTCGCACCCTGTTGAAACATCGTTGTCATGCGTTTGAGAACAGCGCTGCGTCCACCGTCATTGAGGCACGCCCTGTCAACGGAGTTTTCCAAATTTGGGCTACCGGGCAGTTGCCGTTCTGACCCCGTGACTTCGCTGACGGATGAGAAAACGTTGTACGAACCCCCGGCGAGCGGCTTGTAGTTGTGCTCGACGGCGATTTCTTGCCGGGCGGGAAATGTCTGCTGCCAGTAGGCGGTCTCTGTCACTTCCCAGGCCGGGCTATTGGGATCAAATGCGCCCAGTTGCTTCAACTGCTTGACTTGTGCACTGGGGAGGCGCGAGCCCTGCATGGTCATGTCCCCAAAAGTACGAAATATTTGTGCGTCGGACAAACCAGCCCCGCGAAGGTCTGGCGTGATGTCTCGCGTGTCGAGCCACGCTTTTTGCTCTACCTTGGTCGCGACCAAGTGGTTATCCACGGATACCGCAAAGGAGTTCATTGGCCCCACATTGGCGTCCCACGCGCTCTGCCTGGGGTTCCATCCGAAAGCCGACATCGGAAAGGCGACAACGGCATCGATGGGCGCCGGACTTTCGTTGAAAAATCGGTATCGAACGTTCACCCGCTTGGGGGAAATTAGCAGCGTTTCGCTCACCATGCGGATGTCGTTACTCTTCGTGAAAACTAGGCCGCCGACTCCGATACGGGCGGTAGAGTCGTTGGCCATCGCCGGCAAACAATACCCGGCGCAAATTGCGCCAAGTAAAGATAGGCGCGCTGCGCGAGAACACAGCCAGACGGCGCATGCGAACGGAAAAGCCTGTCGCATTGCAAGCGGTCCTGTACCGCGTGTTAAACGGGGTTTCGTGCTTTTCATCGCGAGGGCCGGTACTTTCCTAAAATCCAACATCGATCCAGATTACGCCGCTGAATTACCTACTTGCGATAAGGGTCTGGGGGGTAGGCGTTGGCTACGGGTTCTTTGGGGAGAACCGGATGCCGTATGACTTTGCCCGAATTGTGCGGGGTGACAGTGAGCCCGGAGTTGGGATTGATTCCCTCAGCGACGGTTACCTCCACACCATTTTTGGAGGAGTCGTAAGAACAATAGTGCGCGCTGTTAACTCCAGCCGTGGTTGGAACACTGTAGGCACGAATGGTGTACTTCCCGGGCCTGCTGAACTTGATAGGGATATTGGACGCTAGCTTTGGAAAGACGTTGACCTACCCGGCATCCAGATCGCTGTTCGACACAAAACCAGGAAAAATGTAAATTTGGCATGATTTGCCAGCCTGCACTGAGCCGTACAAAGTAATCGTGACGGCTTCACCAACCGTTACCTGCGATTTGCTAGCCCCCACGCCGTTAATCTCACCAACGGGCACGGGTGACACGCCGAGCTTAACGTTTGCATCAATCTGCGCTAAAGCGCTGCCGACGTTTGCCAGTAGGGCCGCGCCCGCACAAACGGCGAAGACGGTGGATAGTCCAAACGCCGAGGATTTCGATCGGTTGGAGATTTGTGTTTTCATTTTAATTTCTGCTTAAAGAATTGGGTTGAGGTGTGCCACTTCGTGCGAACGATTTATCCAAGTTCCGTGCCAGAAAAAATGTCCAATGAAATCAACGGGCTAAGCCGTCAGTGAGAGTCTGGCGTGTCGGGGTTTGCAGACATTTATTTATGCAAAGCTGCAGACTCCTTGCAAATCAAGGGTTAACGTTGTCGGTGAAAGGTGACATTTGAACGTCTACGCCAAAGACCGCGCTAGCGGTTTATGGAGCGGGCCGTTTTGCTACGCTTTTGGCAGCCACCAACGCATACATCACGAGGGGTGGGCTCTTCAAACTGACTTGGCAACGTGCTTTGGCATTCACCACCATGCCCCAGAGAATGCGCTTATTTCGCATGGTGAGCTTGAGATAGCACGGTTCTGGACTGACGGAAAATTGATATGGACTGCGGGTGGTGCTGATGTTTTTTGCCGGAATTTTTTCACTTTTACCGGACTGCATCGAAGTCGTCTATTTCGAAAAAAGAAAGTACCAATTCCGGTAATCCGATGGGCGTTCGCTCGCTTAGTCCAAAAGGTAACCGCTTCAATGTAGGGTGAAAGCTGAACAGTTTGTGCACTGCCCAGCGTCGGCGGGTCAGCGTGGTCGGCGTCTACGTTGGGTCGAATAGGCTCGTAAAGCCTGAGCGCTTGGCGCGGTGAAGCCAGCCGTCCGTAGTGTCTAAAACAGCTACGGCAGTTTGTCAGAGACCGTTTCGCTGGCGGAGCAGACCTAAGTCTTTGCACTTGATTTTCACCATGCGGCCGTCCGGGTGGTGCCACACGATGCCCTCGATGTCTTGCACCGACAGATACACGCGTATTGCTTCGAACGTGCGTGGTGCGTCGGCAAGTGCTTCGCTGCGGTGGCGCACGAGAACAGGGGTCTCGTAGCGCTCTGGGTTGCTCTGCACCTTCGGGGCGCAAAGCGCATAGGTCCCACCAGGCAGATTCGAATAGTTTGCCCATGCCTCCCGATGTCGGGCATCGTCCGGGCCATTACCCACAGCAAGCCAACCGCGCCAATGCCCGGTATTCGGATCTGGTTCGGGCTACGCAGGCTCAAAGCCAATGGGTGGTGTCTTGGCTGCTTTGGCGTCGTAACGTTTGAACAGATTCCTATGGCGAACCATGCAGCAAGTGCCGTTGTATTTACGGGTCGCCACGCCGTCGCCGATGGCCACCCCTTCAGCGCCGGGCGCTAGCGCGTCGCGCAGAAGGCGGTCGCCGTCGTACAGTTGTGCTGAAACAGGGAGACGGTCTTCTTCGTGTCTTATCCTCATCGACTGAGCCGCTCCTGCGGGTAGTCGGCAAACGCTGTATCGAATTCTGTACAGCGGTGTGACCGCAGTAGGTCGGTGCACCTGGCGCAAGGGCTCATTCTTTTTCTCCTCAAAATGCGTGCGAAGGATGCGCTGGCCGTGGACGCACTCGGTGGTTGGTGCCCAATACCCTGTAAGCTCCACACCCAGTCTCCACCCACGCGTGCGTACCCTAGCTCCCCACCCATGACCACCGAAGCCAAACCCCCGCATGACAACACCCCGCCTGTCCTGGGAGACGGCATCGTGCCCAGTTACGCGCCGGCCCACCCCGGCAGGAAGTGGGCGCCGCTCAAGTGGATCATGCGTAGTGTGGCCACGTTGGCGATCTTGAGCCTGGCACTGGGTCTGTGGGCCCACATCCGCTGGACCAAGGACGTGGATGTGCGCATGCAGGCGCTGGAGGCTGCCACACCCCAAACGCGGCCGCAGCGTTATGACGAAAACGATTTGAAAAACGTGCCGCCGGTGGTGCGCCGTTACCTGTCGCAGGCGCTGAACGTGAACCAGCCCATCGTGCGCAGGCTCTACCTGGAGCAGACCGGCACGTTCAACCGCAGCAACAACCCCCTGGTCGAACAGTGGGAGCCGTTCACCGCCCGCCAGCGGGTGGCCACCAAGCGGCCTGGTTTTGTGTGGGATGCGGCCATCAAAGTGTCGCCCGGCTTCACGGTGCGCGTGGTGGATGCGTATGTGGCGGGCGTGGGCAGCTTGCAGCCGTCCATATTTGGCTTGATTGATGTCGGTGGTGACCAGGGTAACGCCGATATTGCGCGCGGTGAGCTAATCCGCTACTTTGCCGAGAGCGTGTGGTACCCCACGGCGCTGTTGCCAAGCCAGGGCGTGCAGTGGAAGGCTGTCGATGACCATTCTGCACAGGCCACGCTGACCGACGGCCCACTGACGGTGAACCTGCTGTTTGCATTCGATGCGGATGGCATGGTCGAGCGCATCAGTAGCACCGAGCGTAGCGCGTTGTTGAACGGTGTGATGGTGCCCATGCCCTGGGAAGTGCGACTGTCCAACTACCATTTGCACGATGCCATGCGCGTGCCGCAAGAGGGTGAAGTGGCATGGATTACGCCCACTGGCCGCTGGCCCTACTGGCGCGGGAAAATCGATATGCTGGATTACGACATGCCGCGTTAGGCGCGGCGCCGCCTTGCAATGGTTGACGGTGCCCTCAGTTGCAGGGCACCGTGAACATCAAACTCAATTCGCGGCGAGCACTCTTCTATCTGCTGATGCCTATCCTGTTTGTGTTGGCGTTTCGTGGGTTTTCCGCCGCCGTTTGCGCCGCCTCTGCGCATGAAGCCTGGGCATGAACAATCAGTGCCCGCTGACAAGAAGAGCAAGGGCCGCAAGGGGAGCAAGGGGAACAAGGGGAACAAGGGGAGCTAAGAATCCGTTGGCGCTATTTGGCGGCGAAGAGGGTGGGTTCTTGTGCCGACCCCTTGGCGCGTATGTTCTCGATGCAAGCCTTGCCGTCGATCCACCTGGGAAGCGCATTGCATTGCAACACCGCAGAGGATTGAGCAGCCATAGCCTGTCGTCGCAACTCGCCGGCCTCGGTTGCGCCATTGACAATCCAGTAAAACAGTACCAGCATGCCCACCATGGCCAGCGAGACCACGGGCAGGGCCCACCGGGATTCAAAAACTTTGCGCCGCATCGCTAACATGGCATATTCCTCCGTAGATTGCTACAGTTGTGATAGCTATACATGCTTATTCCACGAAGGCTCTGGGCCTAATTTCTATTTTTCGGTGTGCTGTTTGATCCACTCCACATAGTGGTCCATCCAGCCTTGCATGAAGCTGCGCGTACCTTCACCGATGCGCCCGCTGGTGTCGAACAAGTCGTCTTTAGCCTGGATAAAGGCCTCTGGTTGACCGAGCGTGGGCACATTCAGATAGGCCAGCACATTGCGCAGGTGTTGTTGTGCCAGCGCGGTGCCAACGGCGCCGACCGACACGCCCAGCACGCCAGCGGGCTTGCTGGCCCACGCGCTCTGGCCGTAGGGACGTGATGCATGATCGATGGCGTTCTTCAACACGCCAGGCATGGACCGGTTGTATTCGGGTGTGATGAAGAGCAGACCGTGCGCTTTTTTGATTTCGCCCTTGAGGCGCAGCACGGATGCCGAGGGCTCGTCGTCGTCGTCCTGGTTGTACAGCGGCAGGTCGTCAATTTGCGACTGCTCAAATGTGAAGTCGGCGGGCGCCAGTATGGCCATGGCGTGGGCCAACTTGCGGTTGAACGAATCGCGGCGCAGGCTGCCGACGAAAACGGCGATCGTGTACTTGCTCATGGAATGCCCCAAAAGATTTCATGGTGCGTGAATGCATCGCGCAAGACAGTGCTGTAGCGCACATTTGCAAGGCTTTGTTCGTTGCCACAAGTAAAAAGCCCCGCAGTGCGGGGCTTCGTTTGCAGACCGGCCGTTGTGACCGGTAGATTGGCCCTGAGGCCTATTATTTTTTTGTGCCGCTGTCTTTGTCCATGGAGTCCTGCATGGCCTTCATGGGGTCGCTGTTGTCGGTTGACGGGGCTGAGGCAGCTTCTTGTGGCGCGTCGGGTACCGGCATTTCAGTGGACTTGCTGTCCGCTTCCATCTGCAACTGCACTTGGTCCAGATCGACCTTGACCTCCTTGTCCAGACCGCTCGACACGATGCCAGGGAAGTAGATGATCAGGCCGACCATGATGACCTGGATCAGCACAAATGGCACGGCACCCCAGTAGATTTGCATGGTCGTCACAGGGGCAACGGTCTTTCCGGTTACGCGGTCCGCGTAGTCGATGCTCGGGGCCACGCTGCGCAGGTAGAACAGCGCGAAACCAAAGGGTGGGTGCATGAACGATGTCTGCATGTTCACGCCCAACAGCACGCCAAACCAGATCAGGTCAATCCCCAGTTTTTCTGCAACCGGTGCCAGCAGCGGCACAACGATGAAGGACAACTCAAAAAAGTCCAGGAAGAAGGCCAGGAAGAAGATCAGCAGGTTGACCACGATCAGGAAACCGATCTGGCCGCCGGGCAAACTGGTCAGCAAATGTTCAACCCACTTCTGGCCATCCACACCTTGGAACACTAGGCTGAACACTGTAGAGCCCACCAAAATGAAGACCACAAAACTGGCCAGCTTGGTGGTGGAGTTGAGCGCCTGCTTCAGAAGCTTCATGCTCAAACGGCCGCGTGCCATCGCCATGATGATGGCACCCATGGCGCCCATGGCGCCGCCTTCGGTTGGCGTGGCAATACCCAGGAAAATCGTGCCCAGCACCAAAAAGATTAGCAGCAGGGGAGGAATCAGCACGAAGGTCACGCGCTCGGCCATACGGGACAGCAGACCCATGCGGGTGACCTTGTTGATGACCGCAATTACGAAGGCCAACATAACGCCGGCGCACATCGCCACGACGATGGTTTCGTCGGTTGCTACCGATGCAACTTTTTCGCCCTTGAACCAGCTGTACACGTCGGCGTAATGTTCGCCAAAGTAAACGGCTACAGTGGTCGAGATGATGGTCAGGATCAGCAGAGACATCAGGCCGCTCTTGCCGTTGTCTTCACGTATGGTGCGGGCTTCAATCGGCAGGGCAGGAACCATCGCAGGGCGGAAGATGGCGACTAGGATGATGAAACCTACGTACATGGCTGTCAACGCAAAACCGGGGATGAACGCACCCTTGTACATGTCGCCCACGCTGCGGCCCAATTGGTCGGCCAAAATGATCAGCACCAGAGACGGCGGAATTATCTGCGCCAGCGTGCCGGATGCCGCAATGACGCCCGACGCAATGCGCCGGTCATAGCCGTAGCGCAGCATGATGGGCAGCGAGATCAGGCCCATGGAGATCACCGATGCAGCCACCACACCAGTGGTAGCGGCCAGCAAGGCGCCAACAAAGATCACGGCAAAGGCCAGACCGCCACGCACCGGGCCAAACAACTGGCCAATGGTTTCCAGCAGATCCTCTGCCATGCCGCTGCGCTCCAGTATGAGCCCCATCAGCGTGAAGAAGGGAATCGCCAGCAGCGTGTCGTTTTGCATGATGCCGTATAGGCGCAGTGGCAAGGCTTGCAATAGGGCTTCGGGCAGCAAGCCCAGTTCGACGCCGAGGAAGCCAAAGAACAGGCCACAGGCCCCTAGGCTGAACGTGACCGGAAAACCCATCAGCAGGAAGATGATCAAGCCCACGAACATGATCGGGGCCATATTGTGTGTCAGTAGTTCCATCATGGATGATTCCCCGGGTCAGGCAGTTTTGTTCTTGGATTCAGCCAACAGGCGAATAGCCTCGGCCAGCTCTTCTTCGGCCGACTTCTCGACCTTCTTTATAGTGGGGTCTTCGATCAGACCTTGCAGGAAGGCAACGCGTTTGATCAGCTCAGACCAGCCCTGCAACAGCAGCAGCGAAAAACCTATCGGTATCAGCGCGTAGACGGGCCAACGGATCAGCCCACCGGCATTGGTGGAAATCTCTCCAGACTGATAGCCTTTGAGGAAGAAGGGCACGCCGTACCACAGCATGGCAACGCATACCGGTGTCAGAAAACAGGCGAAACCAAAGATGTCGACCTTCGTCTGCGTGCGTTTGGAGAAGTGGCTATAGACCACGTCGATCTTCACGTGTTCACCGTTGAGAAGCGTGTAAGCGGCAGCAAGCAGAAAAGAGCCTGCGAACAAATACCACTGAACTTCCAGAAATGCATTGGAGCCCACATTGAACGCCTTGCGGACTATGGCGTTCACCGCGCTGATGACGGTAGAGGCCAATATGAGCCAGATAACGTGCTTGCCGATCTGGGTGTTCAACCAGTCGACTGCTCTTGAAAATTTGAGTAATGCGTTCATTGTGTCTCCGCTTTGGAAAGGTCTATCTCCGGCACGACGCAGGGCGCCGTACCATGCGTAAAGTCTATAGCGGAAAGCCTGGCGTGGCTTTAGAAAAGCTGACGGTAGAGGCCGTTTCGAGGGTGGGTAAACCCGAGGTTTTTGGGGCGCTCGGGTAGCTGGCAATCGATTAGTGGAACAGCCGGTGTTCAGCGATATAGAACAGTGCACCGCCCAGGTAGCCTAGGAGTGCAAGCCCGCTGATCTTGCGCATGTACCAGAGGAAGTCGATTTTCTCCAGGCCCATTGCGGCCACACCGGCAGCGGAGCCGATGATCAGGATCGAGCCCCCTGTGCCTGCGCAGTAGGCGATGAACTCCCACAGAAAACTGTCAGCAGGGTATTGCTGCAGGCTATACATGCCCATGGAAGCGGCGACCAGGGGTACGTTGTCCACCACGGCACTGACCAAGCCAATGATCATCACGATGATGTCCTGGCGACCTACATGCGTGTCCAGCCACTGGGCAATGCCGGAGAGGATGTGCGTATGTTCGAGCACGGCCACGGACAGCAAAATGCCGATGAAGAACACGACAGAACTCATGTCGATGCGGGTCAGCGCGCGGACCAGGGTCAGGCGTTGTTTGCGCAGGTCTTCTTCCTTGTGGTGAATCAGGTCTCCGACCAGCCAGACCAGGCCCAAGCCAAACAGAATGCCCATGAACGGCGGCAGGTGGGTCAGGGTCTTGAAAATCGGCACTGCTACCAGCACGCCCAAGCCCATGAAGAACATCAGGTTGCGCTCGAACGCGGTGGTCTCGAATGGCAGATCTTCTTCGTTGCGTTGCGGTGCGATGACCGGGCGGGCGCCGAGCATGAAACTGGTTACGGCCAAGGGCAACAGCAGGTTGATCAATGACGGAATGAACAGCCCCTTCATGATCTCGACCGCGGTGATCTGCCCGCCAATCCACAGCATGGTGGTGGTCACGTCGCCGATCGGCGTCCACGCGCCGCCTGCGTTGGCCGCAATGACGATGATGCCGGCGAAGAACAGGCGGTCTTCGCGCTGGTCCAGCAGCTTCTTCATCAGTGACACCATAACGATGGTGGTGGTCAGGTTGTCCAGAATGGAACTGAGGAAAAACGACACGAAGCCCACCATCCACATCAGGCTGGACAGCTTGGTGGTTTTGATGCGTGAGGTGATGACTTCAAAACCGTTGTGTGCATCGACCACTTCCACGATGGTCATTGCACCCATCAGGAAGAAGACAATTTGCGCGGTTGCTGTCAGGGACTCGCCCAAATGCTGGTCCACCATGCCCGGGTCTGCGGCGCCAAAAGCGTAGATGGTCCACAACAAGCCTGCACCCACCAGTGCCGTAGCGGATTTATTGACTTTGAGCGGGTGTTCTAGCGCGATGGCGGCATAGACCATCACAAAAATGGCAATGAGCAGGGTGAGCATGGACGTGTTCCTCGTTGTTATGGGGTGGCGGCCAAGTCTAGATGCTAGTCTCCTTTTCGGACCTGAAGGAACCCTGACAGTGCACGCGCGGTCCGACAGTTTGGCGCGACTAGGGGCGCAACCAGTCCCTGATCGCGCGCACGGATGCTGCCATAGCGTGCACCGTTGCCGACATGGCGCGCCAGGTGCCGGAGCGCTTTAGTTGCGCAATGAGTCCGTCCTTCCAAGGCTTCCAGCGGCCATACAGGCGGGCGAACCAGGGCATGCGCATCAGCGCGGGCTGCGTCAATGCAAACAGCCGCGCCACAGCCGCAGTGCCCATCATCTTGGCAGATAGCACCAGCAGCAGCCCCAGCACCGCATGGCCACGGCCGATCCAGTACAGCGCCAGCAGCTTGATGGGCAATAGCAGCAGCGCAGGCACAAAAAACACCATCAGCGCCGCGTAGGGGGGCAGTCGGACAATCAGCGCCTCCATGCGTGCCCAAAGCGGCAGGCGCGCCAGGCGTGCCATCACCCGCTGCAGTGGCTCCCAACCCCATTCCTCAAAAATCAGCACCAGGGCCAGCGCCGGCCCCAGTGTCAGGTTGAACAGTCCACGCAGCAATCGTTTGAGAAATGACATAGTGTTTTCAGTGTGCGGCGTTGAAGGGCTATGTGGGTGTGACGAGCCAGCGGTTGGCGCTCCAGATGCCAGCCACGGTCAGCGCCAGCGAGCCCACCACGTGTACGCTGGCCGTGCCCAGCGCCAGCGCATAGCGTTGCTCCAACAGCATGGTCACCACCTCGGCGCTGAAGCTGGAGAAAGTGGTCAAGCCACCCAGGAAGCCCGTGATCAGCACCAAACGCAAGAGTGGGTCCAGATGCGGCATGGCCTGGAACACCGCCACACACACACCAATCAGATAGCCGCCAATCAGGTTGGCCGCCAGCGTGCCCCAGGGGATAAGGCCACCAGGGCTGAGCCACAGGCCCAAACCCCAGCGCGCCAATGCACCGGCGCTGGCACCGATGCAAATTGCAATGACTGGCAACATATTTTGGGTTCCCTATTCTTTGTGGTGGACACCGTGGCAGCTGATCATAATGGGCCATGAACCTGCGTTTTGTAGAAGCCTTTTACTGGGTCGCGTCGCTCAAGAGCATCTCGCGTGCGGCCGACAAATTGTTCCTGACCCAGTCCGCCATGTCGAGCCGTATCTCGACGCTGGAAGAAGAGCTGGGTGTGCTGCTGCTGGACCGGCGTGACAAGCAGTTCAAGCTCACCACGGCGGGTGCGCGCTTCTTGGTCTATGCGCAAAGGCTGTTGGAGTTGCAGCGCGAGGTCAAGTCCGAGATGGGCTCGGGCGCGCCGCTGGCCGTGTCCATGCGTATTGGTGCCATCGAGTCGGTGTTGCACTCGTGGCTGATACCGTGGCTGGAGAAACTGCGCCGCGACCAGCCGGGGCTGGAGCTGGACCTGACGGTGGAAACCACGCCCATCCTTATGGATCACATCCAGCGCGGCACGCTGGACCTGGTGTTCGCGGCCCTGCCCGCATCGGCCGATGGTGTGCGCAACCGCGCGCTGCCGGCCATGGAAATGGCCTTTGTGGGCAACCCGGTGCTGCATAAAAAAAGAGAATACCGCCTCGATGAGCTGGCCGAAATGGAGTTATTGACCTTCCAGAAGGGCTCACAACCCCATGTCACGCTGCTGGACCTGTTCCGCCAGCACCAGATGGAGCCCAAAAGGGTGCACGCCATCTCGTCGATATCGGCCATGGTGCAACTGGTGCAAGGCGGTTTTGGTGTGGCCTTGTTGCCCCGCGCAGCGGTGCTGCGTCTGACGGGGTTTGCCAGTCTCAAACTGCTGAGTTGTGATGCCAAACTACAGGCCTTGCCCATCCACGCCAGCTACCGCACAGACCCAACTTCACAGGCGGTGGAGACGGTGATCCGCTCGGCCATGGCCTTCGTAGATGGTGCATCACGCGCACCAAAACGAGCATTAAAGGGTAAACCCTAGACATCGAAAAAATCGATGTGGCTAGCAAAATATTTTGAATTTGCGAAAGAAGAATTGCGCTTCCACAATCCGCTCATCGTCACGAAAATGACATGTGAACCGAGGGTTTCAAGTGAGTACAGTTTCGCAATCCATCGCATCGGTCTTCAACGCTGAAGAGGCCAAACACGCTCTGCCGGTGCGCACACAAATCCGCAGCGGCGTCTGGCACTCGCACACCAGTGGCCTGGCCAGCGACCACGTGCAGGGCAATGTCGTCATCCTGCCCGAAGTGCTGGCCACCGACTTCCTGCGCTACTGCCAACGCAACCCCAAACCTTGCCCGCTGCTCGCCGTGTCCGAGCCTGGCAATCCACTACTGCCCGGTCTGGGTGACGATGTCAACATCAGCACTGACCTGCCGCGTTACCGTGTGTGGCACCACGGCAATGTGGTGGACGAACCCACCGATATCTCCAAGCTGTGGCGCAATGATCTGGTGACCTTTGTGCTGGGCTGTTCGTTTTCGTTTGAACAAGCCTTGCTGGAAGCAGGCCTGCCACTGCGCCACGTCCAACAGGGGCGCAACGTGGCCATGTACCGCACCAATATCCAGACAGTGCCGGCTGGCGTATTCAGCGGTCCCATGGTGGTGTCCATGCGCCCCATGAAGGCGGCGGCAGCCATCCGTGCCGTGCAGGTCACATCGCGCTTTCCCAATGTGCATGGTGCGCCAGTTCACCTGGGCGACCCCTCGCTGATCGGTATCAGCGACCTGGGCGCACCCGACTACGGAGACGCGGTCGAGGTGATGTCCGACGAAATTCCGGTCTTCTGGGCCTGTGGTGTCACACCGCAAGCCGCGCTGGCGCAAGCCCGCCCCGCGTTCTGCATCACCCATGCGCCAGGGGCGATGCTGATCACCGATTTGCTGAACCAGCAACTCGCGTCGTTTTGAAACCGTAACCCCGGAGGTCCCATGAAAATACCAGCACTGACTTTGGCCCTTTTCCTCACTGCGAGCCTTGCACCGTCAATGGTCTGCGCGCAGGTTAAGTGGGACCTGCCGACCGGATATGCCACCAACACCTTCCAGACCGAAAACGTGCAGCAGTTCGCCGACGACGTGGCCAAGGCCACCGGCGGCAAACTCAAGATTACGGTGCATGCCGGCGCGACGCTGTACAAGATGCCAGAGATCAAGAAGGCGGTTCAGTCGGGCCAAGCCCAGGCAGGCGAGTTCATCTTGTCGGCCTACTCCAACGAGAACCCCATCTTTGGCGTCGACTCCGTTCCGTTCCTGGCGTCCAGCTATGTTGCGGCAACGCGGCTGTACGTAGCGGCCAAACCCGCTACCGAAAAATTGCTGGACAGCCAGGGTATGAAACTGCTGTTCTCTGTGCCGTGGCCAGGCCAGTCGCTGTATTCCATCAAGCCCATCACCAAGTTGGCCGACTTCAAGGGAACAAAGATGCGTACCTACAACCCGTCGACGACCAAAATTGCAGAAATGCTGAAGGCCCAGCCCGTGACCATCCAGTTGGCTGAGTTGGGCAAGGCTCTGGCCGGTGGCACTGTGGACAATTTCTTGACCTCTAGCGCCAGCGGCATCGACAGCAAGCTGTACGAGCAAGCCAAATACTTTTACATTGTGAACGCCTGGCTGCCGCGCAACGCGACCGTGGTAAACAAGAAGTCGTTTGAAGCCCTGGACAAGGCCACGCAAGACGCCGTCGTAGCGGCTGGCAAGGCGGCTGAAGAGCGCGGTTGGGCGATGAGCAGAAAGATAGACGCCGCCTACATCAAGGACCTGAACAAAAAAGGCATGACAACCGGCCTGCCCACCGACGAAGTGCGTGAAGGCATGAACACCATCGGCGACACCATGGTCAGGGAGTGGATGGCCTCCGCCGGCCCCGAAGGCATCGCGATCATCGAAGCCTACAAAAAACGCTGATTCACCCGCGGCCTGTCCATTCGTCGGACAGGTCATTTAGAAGTTATTTTTACAAGGAGCTATCAAATGAAAAAATCCCTATGGAGCCGTGCAGCAGCGGTATTGGTTGGTACAGGCATCAGCTTTGCGGTGTATGCACAGCAAGAGGTCAAGATCGGTGTGATCTACCCGCTGACCGGCCCTGGTGCCGCGGTGGGCGCTGAACTGCGCAATGCGCTGGAGCTGGCAGCCGACGTCATAAACAACGGCGCACCCGGCATTGCCGATCTTCCATTTTCCGCAGGCAAGGGTTTGCCCGGTCTGAAGGGCGCCAAGATCAAACTGATTTTTGCCGACCACCAAGCCAACCCCCAAATCGGCGCGACTGAGGCCGAGCGGTTGATTACGCAAGAAAAAGTGGTGGCTATCGTCGGTGCCTACAACAGCGCGGTCACTGCGACCGCCAGCCAGGTGGCAGAGCGCGCCGGTATCCCTTTCCTGAACCCTGAGTCGTCGTCTGCTTCGCTGACACAGCGCAACTTCAAATGGTTCTTCCGCACCACGCCGCATGACGATCTGTTTGTGCACAACGCCTTCGAATTTCTGAAAGAGCTGGAAGCCAAGAAGGGCATCAAACCCAAGACGGTGGCGTCGCTGAATGAAAACGGCTTGTGGGGTTCAGAGACGACCAAGTTGCAAACAAAGCTGGCGGCAGAGTTTGGCCAAAATCTGGTGAAGCAGGTGTCGTATGCGGCCAAGACCACACAGCTCACCTCTGAAGTGCAGACTCTGAAGGCGGCCAACCCTAACCTGTTGTTGCAGTCGTCGTACACAGCAGACGCCATCATGTCCATCAAGACGTATAAGGAATTGGGCTTCTTGCCCGACATGATCCTGGCCAACAACGCCGGCTTTACCGACACCGACTTCATCAAGACCCTGGGCAAGGATGCAGACTTCATCATCACCCGCGAAGTCTGGGCACTGGATCTGGCTGCACGCAACCCGCTGATCAAGCAGGTCAATGATTTGTACAACGCAAAGTACAAGATCAACTTCACCGGCAACAGCTCGCGCACCTTCACCGGCTTGATGGTCATGGCCGATGCGATCAACCGCGCTGGCTCCACCGACCCAGAAGCCATCCGCAAGGCCCTGACCGAGACCAATATCCGCGCCGACAACCTGATCATGCCGTGGAAGGGTGTGAAGTTTGACGCCACCGGCCAGAACACCTTGGGCCGCGGCATCCTGGTGCAGATCATCGACGGCAAGTACAACACCGTATGGCCCTTCAACATGGCTGCCAAAGAAGTGGTGTGGCCCATGCCCAAGTGGGACCAACGCAAGTAAGCGCAAGTCTTAGAACCGACTCTTAAGAGACATCTCCATGACAACCGAAATTCTGTTGCAGACACTCGCATCGGGTGTGCTGATTGGCTTGATTTACGCGCTGGTTGCCATCGGCCTGACCATGATTTTTGGAGTCATGGACATTGTGAACTTTGCCCACGGCGAGTTCCTGATGCTGGGCATGTATTCGAGCTTCTGGCTGTTTTCGCTGTACGCGCTGGACCCGCTGTTGACGCTTCCGTTAACCATGCTGATGCTGTTTGCCTTTGGTGTGCTGCTGTACAAACTGGTCATCGTGCGCATCATGCAGGCACCGATGTTGTCGCAGATTTTCACGACCTTTGGCATCATGATTCTGCTGCGCGGCCTGGCCCAGTTTTTCTGGAAACCTGACTTCCGCTCCATTGAAAATTCCGCCGTCAGTGGCGCGGTCAAGCTGTTTGATATCCAGCTTGGCAAGCCGCAACTGGTGGCCGGTCTGGGTGCCATTGTGATCACTGGTTTGATTTACTTCTTCCTGAACAAGACCCGCCTGGGCGCCGCGCTGGAAGCCACGGCATCGGACAAGGAAGCCGCCCGTTTGATGGGTATTGATTCGCACAAGATGTTCTCGCTGGCCTGGGGCATCGGTGCCGCCTGTGCCGGTGCAGCGGGTGTGTTGTTGTCCACCTTCTTCCCCATTTTTCCTGACGTGGGTGCCAACTTTATTCTGCTGGCCTTTGTGGTCGTCAACCTGGGCGGCTTTGGCAGCGTCACCGGTGCCTTCTGGGCCGGCATCCTGGTTGGTGTGATCGAGGTCATGGGTGGCCTGCTGTTGGGCCCCCAATACAAGACCGCCATCGTGCTGGTGGTGTTCCTGGGTGTGCTGATGTTCCGTCCCCAAGGCCTGATGGGCAAGGCGTAACGAATATGAAAAATACTCTTATTGCAATCGCGGCCCTCGTGCTGGCCCTGGTGCTGCCGATGGTGGTGGACTCTTCCCACCTGAACATGGTCATCCTGGTGCTGATGGCCGCCCAACTGGGCGTGGCCTGGAACATGGTGGGCGGTTACGCCGGCCAGGTGTCGCTGGGGCATGCCGCATTTGTGGGCCTGGGTGCTTACACGTCCACCTTGCTGCTGATCAAGTTCGGCATCAATCCCTGGATCGGTGTGGTGGCCGGTGGCTGTGTCGCCGCGCTGCTTAGCCTGGCATTTGGCTGGTCGTGCTTTAGGCTCAAGGGCCACTACTTCGCAATGGCCACGATTGCCGTGGCTGAACTGGTGCAAATCTTCTTCACCGAATGGGAATACGGCGGCACCGCGGTGGGCCTGTATGTGCCCATGGACCACCAAGGCTGGTTGTGGATGAACTTTGCGACCAAGCTGCCGTATTACTGGCTGGCACTGGGCCTGTTGCTGATCACGCTGGCCGCCAATTTGTGGATTGAGCGCAGCTACCTGGGCTACTACTTCCGTGCTATCAAGGACGAACCTGACGCCGCACGCAGCGTGGGTGTCAACATCGCCCGCTACAAACAGATCGCCCTGTCGCTGAGCGCCTTCTTCTCCGCCATGGGTGGCAGCCTGTATGCGCAGAAAGAGCTGTACATCGACCCCAACTCGGTACTGTCCACCGCGCTGTCGATCAAGATGGCCTTGGTCGCCATCCTGGGTGGTGTGGGCACGCTGTTTGGCCCCGTTTTGGGCTCGGTGGTGTTGACCAGTATTGAAGAGTTCACCCGCATCCTGTTTGGTGGCACCGGCCGCGGCACCGATGTGATCATTTACGCCACCATGATCATCGTGATCGCCGTCTTCTACCCAACGGGCCTTCTGGGCTGGTTCCGCAGTTTCAAGGAGCGGGGTGCGGCGCGTGCCGATGCATCGCGGCAGTTGGCTGCACATGCAGCGTCCCAAGCGCCCAAGCAAGGAGAAGTGTCATGAGCTTGCTGCAAGTCAAAAACGTCAGCAAACAGTTCGGTGGCCTCACTGCCAACCAAGACGTGTCTTTCACGGTGGAGAAGGCCCAGGTAGTCGGTCTGATCGGCCCCAACGGCGCCGGCAAGACCACGATGTTCAACTGCGTGGCCGGATTCTTCGCCCCCACAGCGGGCACCATTCTGCTCAATGGTCGCAATATTGCCGGCCTGCCGCCCGAAGCTTGTGCCCGCGCGGGTGTGGCGCGCACCTTCCAGGTAGCGCGCACCTTCACCAGCATGACAGCGTGCGAGAACGTCATGACCGCCGCACTGCTGTTGCAGCACAACGTGGCCAAGGCCCGCGCCGCTGCCATGCAGTGGCTGGCCTTTGTCAACCTTCAGCAGTTTGCCGACAAGCCTGCTGGCAGCATGACCATCAGCGAGCAGCGGCGTCTGGCCGTGGCCCGCGCCATGGCGATTGAGCCCAGCATTTTGCTGATGGACGAGGTCATGGCGGGCCTGAACCCGTCTGAAGTACGTGAGGCGGTGGATGTGGTTTTGAAGATCCGTGCACGCGGCACGTCCTGCCTGATTGTGGAACACGTACTGGAGGGCATCATGCCCATCGCCGACAAGATTGTGGTACTGGACCGTGGCGTCAAGATCGCCGAGGGTACGCCGCAGCAGGTGTCGAATGACCCCACCGTCATCACCGCCTACCTGGGAGATTAAGAGCATGTTGGAAATCAAAAACCTCAAGGTCTGCTACGACGACGTGCTGGCCATCTCCGATGTCACACTGAAAGTGGAGACTGGCAAGATCGTGGCCCTGGTCGGCGGCAATGGCAACGGCAAATCCACTACGCTGCGTGCGGTGGCCGGGCTCAACCGTGCGGCGGCTGGCAGTATCCATTTCAACGGCGAGTCGATCCACGGCATCGCGGCCGACAAGCGTGTGCCGCTGGGCCTGTCCCTGGTGCCCGAGGGACGCCGCCTGTTCCCGCGGCTGACCGTGTTGCGTAACCTGGAGCTGGGTGCCTTCACCCGCAAGGACAAGCGCGAAGTGGCCAACAGCATTGAAGAAATGCTGGGCCTGTTCCCCATTTTGAAAGAGCGCGCCACGCAACTGGCCGGCACCATGAGCGGTGGCGAGCAGCAGATGCTGGCCATTGCCCGCGGCCTGATGGCACGGCCGAAACTCTTGATGCTGGACGAGCCCTCGTGGGGGATTGCGCCCAAGTTTGTCACCAAGGTGCTGGATGTCATCCAACAAGTCAACGCCACTGGCGTTTCTATTTTGCTGGTTGAGCAAAACCTGCAAAAGGCGCTCAACATCGCCCACTATGGCTACGTCATCCAGACGGGCCGCATTGTCATGGAAGGCGCAGGGCAGACCCTGCTGCATGACGAGCACATCAAGAAGGCGTATCTGGGCCTCTAGGCCTTGCCACTGCAGGAACTCATCATGAAAACACTTTGGATCGCTGCGCTGTGCGCGGCAGGGCTGAGCTACGTCTCGACATTGCATGCACAGGCCAATACCCAAGCTGGACAGGCGGTGTGGAAGATTGCAACCGGCTACCGTGCAGAGTCGTTTCACACCGAAAACCTGGTGCAGTTCGGGCGCGATGTAGAGGCAGCTACCAAGCGCCAACTCCATATTGAGGTGGTGCCCAACGGCGGCTTGTTCAAGCTGAACGACATCCGCCAAGCCGTGCAAGACGGCAAGGTGGAGGCGGGCGAGACCATCATGACCAGCATGGTGAAAGACATCCCTGTGGCTGGTGCTGACTCGATCCCCTTTGTCGTGGGGTCGTACAAACGTGCACAGCGCCTGTGGCAATTGCAGCGCCCGGGCATGGAGCGCGAATTTGCACAGCGCGGCATGAAGATTCTGTATGCCGTGCCCTGGCCACCGCAAGGCCTGTACACCACGCGGCCGGTCAGCACACTCACCGACTTCAAGAACATGAAGATGCGCACCTACAACCAGACCACGGTGCGTATTGCCGAGATGCTGGGCGCTACGCCGGTGGACGTGGCGATGGTGGACGTCGGCAAGGCGGTCAGCAGTGGCCGTATGGACACGATGATCACCTCGGCCGTGACGGGTGTCGAGAACAAGGTGTGGGGGCCGATCAAGTATTACTACGAGATCAATGCCTGGTATCCCAAGAACATCGTCTTCGTTAGCGCCAAGAGTTTTGAAGCCCTGGCGCCCGATGCCCAGGCCGCCGTGATGAAGGTAGCGACCGACGCAGAAAACCGTGGCTGGATCACCAGCGAGGCCCTAGCCCAGACGTCGACCAGAGAGCTGCAGGCCAATGGCATCAAGGTGGAGCGCATCTCCACCGACCTGGAGACGGACTTCAAACGCCTGGGCGAGCGCTTCTCACGTGAATGGGTGCGCTCGGTAGGCCACCAGGCCAGCGACATCTTTGTTCCCTATTACTTCAACTAGACCTGCGTGTCATATTAAATCAAAAAAGGTTCAGCACCATGCAAAACGGCAGCAACCCATTGGACTCCAAGCTTTGGCAATTCTGGATCGACCGTGGCGGCACGTTCACCGACGTGGTGGGCAAGCGCCCCGACGGCACACTGGTCACCCACAAGCTGCTGAGCGAGAACCCCGAGCAGTACAAGGACGCGGCCGTCGCCGGCATCCGCCATCTGCTGGGCCTCAAGAAAGGCGAGCCGGTGACACCCGACCGCGTGGCCTGCGTGAAGATGGGCACGACCGTGGCTACCAACGCACTGCTGGAGCGCAAGGGTGAACCCACACTGCTGGTGACTACGCGCGGATTCCGCGATGCGCTACGCATTGCCTACCAAAACCGCCCGCGCATTTTTGACCGCAACATCCAGCTGCCCGAGCTGCTGTACAGCGCCGTGGTGGAAGCCCACGAACGCGTCGGTGCCCACGGCGACATGATCGAGCCGCTGAATGAGCCGCTATTAAAAGGAGAGCTTCTCGCCCAATACGGACGAGGGCTGCGCAGCGTTGCGATCATCTTCATGCACGGCTACCGCTACACCGCACATGAACTGGCGGCCAAGCGCATGGCGCAGGAGATCGGCTTCACGCAGATCAGCACCTCGCACGAGACCAGCCCAATGATGAAGTTCGTCAGCCGGGGTGACACCACCGTGGTGGATGCTTACCTTTCGCCCATCCTGCGCCGCTATGTAGAGCAGGTGGCGGGCGAGATGCCGGGCGTCAAGCTGTTCTTCATGCAGTCCTCCGGCGGCTTGACCGATGCCCACAGCTTCCAGGGCAAGGACGCGATTTTGAGCGGCCCGGCTGGCGGCATCGTGGGCATGGCGCGCACGGCGGCCATTGCCGGCATCCAGAAGACGATTGGTTTTGACATGGGTGGCACATCCACCGATGTGAGCCACTACGCCGGTGAATTCGAGCGCGAGTTCGAGACCCAGGTGGCCGGTGTGCGCATGCGTGCACCGATGATGAGCATCCACACCGTGGCGGCGGGTGGCGGGTCGTTGCTGGCATTCGATGGCTCGCGCTTCCGGGTCGGGCCGCAAAGCGCCGGTGCGAATCCCGGCCCTGCCAGCTACCGCCGCGGCGGCACGCTGGCCGTGACCGATGCGAATGTGATGCTGGGCAAGATACAGCCGCGTTATTTCCCCAAGGTGTTTGGCCCACAAGCCAATGAAGCCTTGAGCCTGGATGCGGTACAGACCCAGTTTGCGGATCTGGCCACACGCACCGGCTTGCCGGCTGAAGAAGTGGCCGAAGGTTTCATCAACATCGCCGTGCAGCAGATGGCCAATGCGATCAAGAAGATTTCGGTGGCGCGGGGTTATGACGTCACCGCTTACACGCTGCAATGTTTCGGCGGCGCCGGTGGCCAGCACGCCTGCCTGGTGGCGGACGCGCTGGGTATGACCCGTGTATTTGTGCACCCGCTGGCCGGTGTGCTCAGTGCCTACGGCATGGGCCTGGCCGACCAGTCGGTGATACGCGAGCAGGCGATTGAGGTCCAACTCAGCCCCGCAGCCTTGCCCCACATTGCTACCAAGCTCGACGCCCTGGCCACCCAGGCAGAGGGTGAACTCACACGCCAGCAGGTCAACCACGGCGCCATCGCCACGCACTACCGCGTGCATGTGCGCTACGAAGGCAGCGATTCGGCTCTGGTGGTGCCGTACCCCGCTGGTGGCGCCGATGCGCAGGCTACGGTCGCCCTGATTGTGGCCAGCTTCGAGGCCGCCTACCGCCAGCGTTTTGCCTTCCTGATGGACGGCAAGGGTCTCATCGTGGAAGCAGTTTCAGTAGAGGCCGTGATTGCCGGTGACGCGCCCGAGGAGCCACGCCACGCGGTGCACCCGCCGCGTGACCTGCAGGCCAGTGGCGCCGTGCGCGAACGGGTGCGCATGTACTCGGGTGGCCAATGGGTAGACGCATCGCTGGTGGTGCGCGAAGACATTCGCCCGGGCGACATCATCGACGGCCCGGCCATCATTGCCGAGAAGAACGCCACAACCGTGGTAGAGCCCGGCTGGCAGGCAACGCTTACAGAGTTTGACCACCTAGCCCTCGTCCGCACTGAAAAGCGTGCTATCAAATTTGCAGTAGGCACGACGGTGGACCCGGTGCTGCTGGAGGTGTTCAACAACCTGTTCATGAACATCGCCGAGCAGATGGGCCTGCAGTTGCAGAACACCGCCTACTCGGTCAACATCAAGGAGCGGCTGGACTTCAGCTGCGCACTGTTTGATGCCACGGGCAATCTGATCGCCAACGCGCCGCATATGCCGGTGCATCTGGGTTCGATGGGTGAGAGCATCAAGACCGTGGTGCGGGACAACGCCGACACCATGCAACCGGGTGACGTCTATGTGCTGAACGATCCCTACCATGGCGGCACACACTTGCCAGACATCACGGTCATCACGCCGGTGTACATGGATGGCAAGCCGACGTTCTACGTAGGCTCCCGCGGTCACCACGCCGATGTGGGCGGCACCACGCCGGGCTCCATGCCACCGTTCTCCACCCGCATTGAAGAGGAGGGCGTGCAGATCACCAACTTCAAGCTCGTAGACCGCGGCGTGCTGCGCGAGGCCGAAATGGTGGCGTTGCTCAGCAGCGGCGAATACCCGTCGCGCAACACGCAGCAAAACATGGCCGACCTGAACGCGCAGATCGCCGCCAACGAAAAAGGCGTGCAAGAGCTGCGCAAGATGGTGGAGCACTTTGGCCTGGATGTCGTGCAGGCCTATATGCGCCATGTGCAGGACAACGCTGAAGAGTCCGTGCGCCGCGTCATCACGCGCCTGAAGGACGGGGCGTTCACGCTGCCACTGGACAACGGCGCACAGATCCAGGTGGCGATACGTGTCAATGCCAAGGAGCGCAGCGCGGTGATTGATTTCACCGGCACATCGCCGCAGCAGATCAACAACTTCAACGCACCGACCGCGGTGTGTATGGCGGCGGTGCTGTACGTATTCCGCACGCTGGTGGATGACGACATTCCGCTCAATGCCGGTTGCCTCAAACCCTTGTACGTCATCATCCCGCAGGGCTCCATGCTCAATCCGAATCCACCGGCGTCTGTGGTGGCGGGCAATGTGGAAACGTCGAGCTGTATCACCAATGCGCTGTATGGCGCGCTGGGTGTGATGGCAGGCAGCCAGTGCACGATGAACAACTTCACGTTTGGCAATGCGCGCTACCAGTATTACGAAACCATCTCGGGTGGCTCGGGTGCTGGCGCGCTGGTCAATGCCGCGGGTGAAACGGTAGGCGGTTTCAACGGCACCAGCGTTGTGCAAACCCACATGACGAATTCACGGCTGACGGACCCTGAAATCTTTGAGTTCCGCTTCCCGGTGCGGTTGGACAGTTATGAAATACGCGAAGGTTCGGGCGGAGCGGGCAAATGGCATGGTGGCAATGGCGGTGTACGGCGTGTGCGTTTCCTGGAGACAATGACGGCCAGCATTTTGTCCAATGGCCGCACCTATGGCGCATTCGGTATGGCCGGGGGGCAGCCTGGCGCGGTCGGTATCAACCGCGTGTTGCGTGCGGATGGCAGTGTCGAGGAAATTGGACACATCGGCCAGGCCGAAATGCAGGCTGGTGATGTGTTTGAGATAACCACACCCGGTGGTGGTGGCTACGGCAGAAACGGTAGCTGACACCTGCGTTTTTGACCCGCTTAACCCCTGCTGTCTAGGAGACACACCATGCCTTTTAATTCCTGGATGCGCCGCTTCACGATCCGCTTTCGGATGTGGGCCACCGTGTGTGTGGTGGCGGCCTTGGTGTGCACACTGGGTGGCGCGGGGCTGTACGGCATGGCGCGCATCTACGGCATGAGCGAGCAGTCCATGCACCAGTCCAATATGCTGGTGGGCCAGATGAATGCCTTGCGCACCGACATGAACATGGCGCGCCGACATGACAAGGACATGATCATCCAATACGAGAGTGCGGACGGCGTGAAGGCCGGGCTTGTTAAATGGCAGGCCAGCCTCAAGCATGCCGATGAAGCGGTGCTAGCGCTGCAGAACGGCATGCAGGACGAGAACAAGACCAATGTGCAAAAGGTGTCGGAGGCGCTGCATGCGTACCGCGATTTGTTTCTGCCCATCGTGCGGCAATTGGAAGTACAAGGTTATGACACGGCCACCATTGCCAACCGCCTGAGCGCCAAGGCGCTGGCGAAGTTTGACGAGGCCGAAGCTGCGTTAAACCTCGTGGACAACGCACTGCGCCAGGATGTCGAACGCGCCGTGCAAGAGCAGGCTGCCTTGGTGCACCAGGTGGAGTTGTTGTTTGCCGTGGCGGTGGTGTTGGGCCTGTTGCTGGTGGTGCCGGCCACACTGGTGAACATGCGATCCATTTGCCAGCCGATCGACCGCGCGCTGCAGTTCTCGCACGCCATTGCACGGGGTGATCTGACCGACCACGGGATCGACACCAGCGGCAATGACGAAGCGGCCGGTTTGTTGAAAGCGCTGGAAGCCATGCGTGTGTCGCTGGACCATGTGGTGGGCCAGGTGCGCAATGCTACGGACAGTTTGTCGACCGCCAGCGCCGAGATCGCGTCGGGCAACCAGGATCTGAGCGTGCGCACCGAACAAACCGCCATCAACCTGCAGCACACGGCGTCCAGCATGGACCAGTTGACCCATGCGGTGCGCCAGTCGGCGGATGCATCGCAGCACGCCAACCAGTTGTCGTCATCGGCAGGCACGGTGGCAGCGCGCGGCGGGGCTGAGGTGTCGCAAGTGGTGCGCACCATGCAGGAGATCAATGCCAGTTCCAGGAAGATCAGCGAGATCATTGGTGTCATCGACGGCATCGCTTTCCAGACGAATATCCTGGCCTTGAATGCGGCAGTGGAAGCGGCAAGGGCGGGCGAACAGGGCCGTGGTTTTGCCGTGGTGGCCAGTGAGGTGCGCAGCCTGGCGGGCCGCAGTGCCGATGCAGCCAAGGAGATCAAAAAACTCATCGAGACGAGTGTGGAGCGTGTGGAAGCGGGCACCAAGCTGGTGGACAGCGCAGGCAAGACCATGGCCGAAATCGTGCATTCGGTGCAGCGGGTATCGGACATCATTGGTGAGATCACATCGGCATCGGCCGAGCAAAGCCATGGCATCGATGCGGTCAACACGTCGGTGGCCCAGCTCGACCAGATGACGCAGCAAAACGCGGCCTTGGTAGAAGAGTCCGCTGCCGCAGCAGAAAGCATGCGCGAGCAGACCGAGCGCATGGCCGAGGTCGTGGCCACGTTCAAACTCAGCGCGCGCATGGCCGAGCGAGGGGCGCCTCTGACAGCGCGCAGGGTCGTGCCAACAACCATGCGTTTGCGCGCGGCCTAGCTGCACGGGCAGCGAAGCCCAACGGCCTGTGCTGTAGCGCATGGCCCATCACAAAATGGAGAATCACCATGTGGTTTTCAAATATCCTGCTCGCCTGTGCGCTAGCCATTCCGGGCATTGCCTGGGCGGATAGCTTCAGGCTGGTCACCTTCGAATACCCGCCCTACAAATACACCGAAAACGGCGAGGTCAAAGGCTTGGCGGTGGACATAGTGCGCGAGGCCTTCAAGCTGATGAACCACGAGGCCGTCATCGAAATTTTGCCGTGGCCGCGTTGCCAGGTATTGTTCGAGCGGGGCGAGGTGGATGGCATCTTCACCTTCTTCCAGAATGATGAACGCCAAGCCTTTACGCTGTATTCCAAAGAGGTGGTGGTGACACAGACCATTGCATTGTGGGTGCTGAAGAACACGAAAATTGAATTCAACGGCGACCTGACCCGGCTACAGCCATATCAATTTGGCATCACGTCCAAGACGAGTTATGGCGAGCGGTTTGATACCGCGATGAAATACGGGCTGCTGCATACGGAAGCTGCGGCCTCTATTGAAGGCAATATCCGCAAGCTGATGAGCGGCCGCGTCGACATATGGGTCAGCAACCGTGATGGTGCGCACCATGAGCTCAAACGTTTGGGCCTGTTCGGCAAGGTGCGGGAGTTGAAGCGCCCCATACAGGTTGTGCCGGCGTTTGTTGGCTTCTCCAAATTGCGCAACCACGCCGCCCTGCGCGACAGCTTTGACCAGGCACTGGCCACACTCAAGCACAGTGGTGTTTACGACGCACTGGTCAAAAAATACACGCCCTGAGGCCGCTACCATGTGTGGCATGGACGCTTTTAACGACAACTACCGGTTCCTCGCCCGCTACAACCAGTGGTTCAACACCAAGCTGCTCGACGCCGCGGAGCGGCTGACAGACGCCGAACGCAACCAGGACAGGGGCGCTTTCTTCGGCTCCATCCACCACACGCTGAACCACCTGCTGGTGGCCGATCAGGTCTGGCTCAAACGCTTTCGCCAGTGCGGGCAAGACAACGGCTGGCAGGCGCCTAGCCTGACCGACGCCGTGCTGGATTTGCCGCAGGAGGCCTCGCTGAACACGGTGTTGTTTGATGACTGGGCAGCGCTACGCGCTAAACGCATGCAACTGGATGCGGCCATTGCGCAGTGGGTGGCTGATATGCCGGATGGGTTTGCGCATTTCACGATGCGTTATGCGAACTCCAAGGGTGTGCAGCGCGCCCACCCGGCCTGGCAGGCCTTGACCCACTTCTTCAACCACCAGACACACCACCGGGGCCAGGTCACCGCGCTGCTGACGCAGGCGGGTGTCGACCCTGGTACAACCGATTTGATTGCGCTGGTCTAGCCGACAGGTTGCTCATGTATTGATAGCTACTCGCATATATTTGACGAGGGCTAGCGGCACTATTCACCAAAGCAAAAACCCGCCGAAGCGGGTTTCGTGATGAAGCTCAGGTCAGGCTTACTTCTTGGGCGCACTGGCAGGGGTCTTGGCTGCGCTGGCAGCAGGTGCCGCAGGGGTAGCAGCATCGGCCTTGGCAGCTTTCTTCTCAGCCTTAGCTTTCTTGGCATCTTCCTTGGCTTGCTTTGCAGCGTCTTTCTTGGCCTTGGCTTCTTCTGCTTTCTTGGCTTTTTCGTCAGCCTTGGCTTTCTTGGCGTCGTCTGCCTTCATCTTGGCTTCTGCCTTGGGATCTTTCTTTTCTTCCTTGGCAGCAGGGGCAGCAGCAGCTGGCTTGGTGTCAGCCTTCATGGCAGGTGCTGCCGGTGTTGCAGGGGCAGCGGCTGCGCCCTTGAAGCCAGAGCCGTTGACGGTCAGGCCTTCAGTCGAGAACTTGGCGGCATTGCCTTCGCCGACGCCTTTGACCCGTTCAATGAAGTCATTCCAGTCCTTGAAATTGCCCTTCTTGCGCTCGTCGACAATTTTGCCCGAGATGCTGGGGCCAATGCCCTTGATGCCATCGAGTTCAGCGGCGGTGGCTTTGTTGACGTCTACTGCTGCAAAACTGAGCGTTGCGTACAGCATGACCATAAGGGCCAGAATTTTTTTCAACATATGCGTGTCCTTCGGAGGTGGTGTTGGTGAACCGGGTGGCTGGCACCAGAGGCTGGTGTCCATTGCACAACGTGCGGTGTGTTGACACGGTTGACCCGTCGACACATCCGCATGCTCGGTAAAAACCCCTGATTAGCGCATCAGGCCTTGGACGAGAGCGCCTGCACGTAAGCGCGCACGCCACTTTGCACATTGGCAAACACGTGCTGGCAACCGGTGCTGCGCAAGGCGCTGAGGTCGGCCTGTGTGTAGCTCTGGTACTTGCCGCGCAGGGCGTCGGGGAAGGTCATGTATTCGATCAGGCCATCGGCTGCGGCCTGCTGCAGCGAGACGGCGCTCTCTCCACGCTGTTCGCGCAAGGTGTTGACCACGGTGATGGCCACATCGTTGAAGGGCTGGGCCTGGCCGGTGCCCAGGTTGTAGATACCGGATTCACCGGGATGGTCGAAGAACCACAGGTTGACCGCGACCACGTCGTCGATGTAGACAAAATCCCGCATCTGGCCACCAGCCGCATAACCGCCGTATTCGCCGAACAGCTTGACCTTGCCTTCGGTATGGAACTGGTGGAACTGGTGAAAGGCGACGCTGGCCATGCGGCCCTTGTGCTGCTCGTGCGGGCCGTAAACATTGAAGTAGCGAAAGCCCACCACCTGGTTGGTCTTGCCGGCCTTGGTGCGCTGAAAGTCGCTGCCGCATTCGCGGCGCATGCGCTGGTCGAACAGCAGCTTGGAGTAGCCGTACACATTGAGCGGGCGCTCGAAAGCCGGGTCTTCACGAAACGTATCCGAGCCGCCATAGGTGGCCGCCGACGATGCATAGAGCAGGCGCGCGCCGCGTTTCTGGCAGGCGTGGAACAACTGGCACGACAGCGTGTAGTTGTTGGCCATCATGTACTTGCCGTCCAGCTCCATGGTGTCGCTGCAGGCACCTTCATGGAACACGGCTTCGATCTGGCCGTAAGACCCACCGGCAAAGGCGTCGTAGAAAGTGTCGGCGTCTACGTAGTCGGAGATGCGCAGGCCGGCGAGATTGCGAAACTTGTCCCCCTGCTTGAGGTCATCGACGGCGATGATGTCGTCTATGCCGCGTGCGTTCAGGCCTTTGATGATGTTGCTGCCGATGAAGCCGGCTGCGCCCGTTACAACGATGCGTGTCATAGATTGATTCTTTCTGATCAGTTCAGTGGTTGGCGAACAACTCGTCATAACTGACGGTGGCTGTACCGAACTTGCCGACCACGATGCCGCCCGCCTGGTTGGCGATCGGCACGGCGTCGCGCAGGCTGGTTCCTGCTGCGACCAGCGCGGCCATCGTGGCAATGACGGTGTCACCTGCACCGGTGACGTCAAACACCTCGCGTGCCATGGCGCTGACGTGCAATTCGCCTTCGGCATCGAACAGCGTCATGCCTTCTTCGCTGCGGGTCAACAATATGGCTTCGAGCTTGAACTCCGCGCGCAGAGCGTGCACCTTGCTGCGCAGATCGGCTTCGTCGCGCCACATGCCGATGACTTGCTGCAGTTCGGCCCGGTTGGGTGTGATGACGGTGGCGCCCTGGTAGCGGGCGAAGTCACTGCCTTTGGGGTCTACCAGAATGGGTTTACCGGCGGCCCGTGCGCGCGCAATCATGTCGGTGATGTGGCCCAGACCGCCCTTGCCGTAGTCCGAAAACAGCACTGCGCCGTGCTTTGGCAGCAGGTTCTCAAACGCGGCGGTTTGTGATGCCAGCAGTTCGTTCTTGGGTGTGTTCTCAAAGTCCAGGCGCAGCAGTTGTTGCTGGCGGCCAATGACCCGCAGCTTGACTGTGGTCTTGAGTTCGGCATCGCGGCCGAAGTGTGGCTGTATGCCGGTTTGTGCGACCAGGGCTTCGAGTTTATGGCTGGCTTCATCGTCGCCCACCACGGTCAGCAACGAAGCCTGCGCCCCCAGCGTGACCACGTTGTACGCCACATTGGCCGCACCACCATTGCGCTCTTCCTCACGCGTGATGCGCACCACAGGCACGGGGGCCTCCGGAGAGATGCGGTCGACCGCGCCGTACCAGTAACGGTCTAACATCACATCGCCAACCACCAGCACCTGGGCGGTGGCCATTTTTTCTTTGGAAATGGTCATAGTTCTTCTACACGGCGGGCGGGGTAACTGTCCCAGGCCTGGCAGCCGGGGCATTGCCAGAAATGTTGCTTGGCTTCAAAACCGCAGGCGGCACAGCGGTAGCGGGTCAGGGGTTTAACGGCCTGGTCCAAAGCACGCTGCACTTGGGGATGGAATTGTTCATGCTCCAGCTTTTCACCGGCAATCCACTTGGCCGCTGCCACCAGCGAAGGCTCGTTTTCAAGGTGGCGTGCATACCATTCGCGGGCCGTTGCCGTGGGCGCGCCACTGGCTGCTTCCAAGGCGACGATGGCGTCCAGCACGTCCAGCGACGGCGTGTGTGCGTAGACTGCTTTCAGTCGCGCCAGGATGCGGACGCCTTGGCCGGCGGCGATGGCGTATTGGGCCAGCAGTGGAGCAATTAGTGCAATGGCGGAAGGCGAGGTGGTGATGGCCTGGGTCAAGGTCTCGCAGGCCAACGTGGGTTGGCCTTGCTGGTTTTGCAGGCGGGCCAAGTCCATGCGCGGGCGTGGCGCGTCGGGGGCGATGTGCATGGCCTCAGTCAAATGCTGAAGCGCCTGCGCCATGTCGTTATTGGCCGCACAGGCTGACGATTGTTCGCACAGGTAGTGTGACAAGCGGCCTTTGAAGCTGCCCTGGCCAGAAGACTCCAGTTTTTGCGCAATCAGCGCGGCGTGTTCCCAGTCGCGCGAGCGCTCGTAGTTGGCCAGCAATGCAAGACGGGCCTGGCCTTCAAAACGTGTGCCATCCAGTTTCAGCAGCGCTTCTTCGGCTCTATCCAATAGGCCCGCTTTGAGGTAGTCCAGCGCCAGCGCATGTTGGGCGCGGTGGCGGTCATCCAGCGCTAGATCGCCGCGGGACAATAGGTGTTGGTGAACGCGCACGGCACGCTCGTATTCGCCACGGCGGCGGAAGAGATTGCCCAGAGCGAAGTGCAGTTCCGATGTGTCGGGGTCGTTCTGAACGGCTTCGATAAAAGCGTCAATCGCCTGGTCCTGTTGCTCGTTGAGCAGGAAGTTCAAACCCTTGAAATAGGCTTTTGGTGCCTGGCGGTTCTCCATGCGGAGTTGGCGCATATCGAATCGCGACGCCATCCAGCCCAGTACAAAAACGACTGGCAGCGCCAGCAGCATCAGGCTGAGGTCAAATTCCATACGGGGGCTGTTGGGGCAGAGCGGGTTTTTCGGGTGCTAGCGGCGTATTGGCAACAGCGCTTGCTGCTTGTCGGCGCGCCAAGGCGGCCGCATGTCTATGCTGCCACCAGCGCGGCACCATGCCGAGCACGCCAATGACCAGGCCCATCGCAAAGGCAATCAGCACGACCAGAACCAGCGGAGCAGTCCACTGCTGGCCAAAGAAAAAACGCACGGTGGCGTCGTGCTGGTTGTTCAGCGCGAAGGCGAAAAGGGTAAAAAAAATGGCTGCTTTAAGCATCCACTTAAAGAACCATACAAGTTGTTTCATCAATCTCCCCAGTGGCTAGAGATTCTAATAGCCTGAAGTGGGCCATTGCCCATCAATGGCTTCAGGGATTGACCTTTGTCTCCAATTCGGCCGTGCGCTGATCCACGGATTCGCGCAGGGCTTTGCCCGGCTTGAAGTGGGGGACGCGCTTTTCGGGAATAGCGACGCTTTCACCGCTGCGCGGATTGCGACCCATGCGGGGCGGGCGGTGGTTGATGGAGAAGCTGCCAAAGCCGCGGATCTCGATGCGGTGCCCGGCGACCAGGGCATCGTTCATCGCGTCCAGAATGGCCTTGACGGCGAATTCGGTGTCGCGATGCGTGAGCTGGCCAAAACGGTTGGCCAGTTCTTCAACAAGGTCGGAGCGTGTCATAGGAGAGTATTTTTATCCAAGAAAAAACGGCCGGTACCCAAACACGTGCTTGGGGCGCCGGCCGTTTGTTCAATTCAACAGCATGTCAAATAATCCTCTGGGACAGAAGCTTGGCCCTGTCCCAACGGATTAGCTGTTGTTGTCGAGCTTGGCGCGCAACAGAGCGCCCAGGCTGGTGGTACCAGCGTTTTCGCGGGCAGAAGACTGGCTCAGAGCAGCCATGGCTTCGCCTTGGTCAGCCATGTCCTTGGCCTTGATGGACAACTGGATGTTGCGGGTCTTGCGATCCACGTTCACGACCACGGCAGTGACTTCGTCACCTTCCTTGAGCACGTTGCGAGCATCTTCCACGCGGTCGCGGGAGATTTCGGAAGCGCGCAGGTAGCCGATGATGTCATCGCCCAGGTCGATCTCAGCGCCCTTGGGGTCAACAGTCTTGACCTTACCGGTCACAACCTGGCCCTTGTCGTTGATCGACACGAAGGTGGTGAATGGATCAGAATCCAACTGCTTGATACCCAGGGAGATGCGCTCGCGGTCCACGTCCACAGCCAAGACCAAAGCCTCGACTTCTTGACCCTTCTTGAATTCGCGCACAGCGGCTTCGCCGGTTTCGTTCCAGGACAGGTCGGACAAATGCACCAGACCGTCGATACCAGCAGCCAGACCGACGAACACGCCGAAGTCGGTGATGGATTTGATCGGGCCCTTCACGCG